>CAYYVD010000008.1:0-12152 GCA_964475045.1 uncultured Desulfobacterales bacterium
ATCCCAGATGGTCATAAAACGGACGGTTGTCTGCTTTCGCTTCATGGTCTCTCGGAAGGACCTGCTGATCATCAGGCTTTGGACGGGTTTGTATTTGGATGCAAACCCATGGATTGCCCGGGGAATGGTGGGTTTCGTCAGCGTGTGTTTGACTTCGACGGGGATGAGGTGGCGACCTGTGTCGATGACAAAGTCGATCTCGGTTTTGGCGGTGGTTCGCTAGAAATGAATGCGGGCCGCGGTCCATTGAAGCTTCTCGTGCAGGATGAGGAAGGGTGGATGAAAGGCATTGGCATGATGACTATGTTAAATAATAAGTGTGGTTTCATTGTAACAGAGTTGAAGGCGGTATCAAGGAGAGATTCGGGGTCCATTGCTTCCGCAGTGAAGGCGTTCCGTTCCACTCCCGGTCCTGCCTGTAGGTGCCTTTCCCTCGAGAAGGGGATCTTGAAAAGACCCCCGGTGGCTCCGGTGCATTCAGCGCCGGAGCCTTTGCGAGGTGACCTTGAATCAGGGGGTTTGGGTCCGCCTGGACTGGCTTATCTCGATCACGTCTACAACTGGCGTGTTTTTTCGTACTCGATGACGGCCTGCTTAAATTGCTCCAGGTCGGCAAGGCTTTCATGGAGGATTCGATAGACCGTTTCCTCGTCGATGTCCCAGTAGATATGGACGAGACGGTTGCGGAATTTCGTCATCTGGATCAGTCGTTTGGTGAGCTCATGGTCTTCCCAGACTCCGAGCCGGTCGAGCTCCTTGAAGATATCGGCGTAGGTCTCAGGGGTTGTGACGGGTTCTTCCATCTGCGCGAGGGCCAGGAGCCGGTTCCCGATGTTGAGGCAACTCTCGATGGCCATCTGGAGATACCGCTCCGAGGCCGCCTGCGTCACGAAATCCTCCTTGAACCGGTCCAGAGACGTGTTTCTCAGGTCTCCGAGCATGAGGAGGTAGCGGTGCAAGCGTTTCAGGTGGTCCTTGATGCGGTCATCCACGGTAGCCGATCCCTCTCAGAAACTCCCGGTCGAAGGCCTCGATGTACGGTCGAAAGTCCAGGTAGCGCTTCTGGGTCGATTCGATGAAGTCCGCCAGGGCTGCACGATCCCTGCAGAAGAGGGTCTTTCCTGCGGCCAGGATGTGGTGCGCGTACCTGGGGGGCGCTTCGTTCAGCAGAATCAGGTCGATCTCCTCGGTGCTGAAGGTGTCGATGAACAGGTTGATGAGCTCGATGTGCTTTTCGAAACGTGTGCGTCGATGCATCTCAAAAGGGACGAGGATCGCGAAGTCCAGGTCACTCAAGGGAGAGAGGTTGCCTTTGACCAGGCTTCCGAATGCCAGCAGGGCGACAACGTCCGGGTCCTCCTTGACAGCGTTCAGGAGATTCGGGAGCCTGTTCAGGACATTCGGCGGCAAGGGTCTTCCTTCGCGGATCACGGGCTCTGTACCTTTTTGTGATGAAGCTCCGGCTTTGGTGTTCCCGATTGTTTTGTCTGAATGGATCGTTTTTCCCCTGCAGGGTACCGCTTTTGGGCGGATTGTCAATCCGGTTCGGGCCCTCCGGCGCAGCCGGGCCCGCGGCGCCGGGCAGGGGGGGCGGTCCGGGTTGCGGGGGCGGATTGGAATGATCTGGATTCGAGAGCGGTTCTGTGATATGCACTCTCTTCGTTTCGCCGAGAAACCGGAGACGGGATGCCGGTTGGACATCAAGAAGCGTGCTCGAAAAGGGTGCCTGAAAGACCATGAACAAAGAAGAAGAACACGGAGTCAATCGAAGACAGCATCCGAGGATACCGACATCCAACGTGGTGACCTATGTGTGCGTGGACGAGGACGGAACCGAGGTGGCGGAGGGGTACGGCTCGGCCCTGGACCTGAGCCTCGGGGGCATCAAGCTGGCGACCCAGGAGCCCGTGGACACGCCCTTCGTCCTCCTCCTGGCCATCGACCTGGAAGGGGAGCTTCTCGAGGTCAAGGGCCGGGTGGTGTACCTGAAGAAGGCCGACGGGGAGGTGTACTTCGCCGGCATCCGCTTCGTCGACACCGAGGAGAAGCAACACCGGATGATCAAGAACTTCGTGAAGCTGTACTACGGCGGCAAGGGGGCGGATGGCGGTTGACAGTGCCGGGTGCAGACGATTATCCTGAGACGATGGAAAACCACCACACAGGGACCTTCGAGGTGTTTCACGAGGTCGGCCGGGCCGTCCTGTCCGTCCTGAGCGTGCGGGAGGTGACCCACCTCGTGGCCAAGCGTATGGTGGCCGCCCTGGGGCTCAAGTCGAGCGCCCTCCTTCTCGAGACCGAGGCGCAGGGCGGTCTCGAGATCGCTGCCTCCCACCTCGTGAGCAGCGCCTTTCTGGCGGCCGAGCCCATGGCGGGCGATCCGGGCATCGCCGAGGCCCTGGAGGGCAGGGTGCACCTCGAGAAGGATGCTTCCAGCCGGGAGGAGGTCGCCCGGGCCGAGGGCGTGGCGTCCATCCTCTCCGTCCCCGTGGTGCTGCGGGGGACGGTGATCGGCGTCTTGCGGCTCTACACGTCCGAGGAACGGTCCTTCTCGGACAACGAGCTGGAGGTGATCTCCGCACTCACGGACATCGGGGCCATTGCCATCGAGAATGCCCGGTTGTTCGAGGAGAAGGGAGAGGCCCTTTCCAGGCTGCTCGAGAAGGGCGGTGTGGACTACGGGTACGAACCGCCCGTGGAGAAGTACCGGGTCAAGGCGGTCCCGCAAGGGGGCATGCCGCCCGAGAAGTCCTATGCCTGCTTTCATCGCCTCCACCACCTGGCGGCGACCGTAGCGTCTCAGATGGATGCGGAGCAGATCCTGGAGACCGCGGCCAGGGAGATCGCGGACGCTTTGGGCGTCAAGGGCTGCAGCCTGCTCTGGCTCAACTTCGAAACCGGGGAGCTGGAGCTCGTGGCCACCCACGGACTCAGCCGGGCTTATCTGGACAAGGGCGCGCTCCGCATGGACCGCTCCCTGCCCAAGGTGGTGGAAGGGGAGACCGTGCTGGTGGCGGACACCCACAGCGACACCAGGCTGCAGTACCCCGAGGCCGCAGGCCGGGAAGGCATCGTGACCATCCTGTCCGTCCCCATTTTTGTCAAGGAAAAGGTCCGGGGCGTGCTTCGCCTCTATGCCTCCGAGCCCCGCACCTACCCGCCCGAGGACGTCGAGTTCATCCAGGCGCTCGCCGAGATCGGCGGCATCGCGGTGCTGAACGCCAAGCTCTACGAGGCAAGGAAC
The DNA here is from genome assembly GCA_964475045.1 of uncultured Desulfobacterales bacterium. GTDB lineage: Bacteria > Desulfobacterota > DSM-4660 > Desulfatiglandales > HGW-15 > JAIPEI01. The sequence goes on from CAYYVD010000008.1 coordinate 3,245, forward strand.
AACGACTACGCCTTCTGGAACTCGACCCTTCGCTACCTCGGCGTCGAGCGTTCCGACGAAGAACCCGTCTGAGAGAGCCTTCTCACGAGATTCGAGCGAGTGGCGTCATGAGGCCGTCATGAAGCGGGTCGCAGTATTGCTCCTGTGTGGCATGGTCCTTTCCGCCTGTGCCGGACCGAAACCCCGGACCGGGTTTCCAGCAGAGGAGGTGAGGACCGCTGCGGTGTGGCCCATCCCCCTCGAGCGGATTCGAAGGGCCGTGGAGGCCCAATGCCTCGAGGCCGGCCGCGAAAGCCTGGAACCGTGCTTTTTCGAGGTGATGGAGCGGTTGGGAGCCGACCCGGCGGCGGTGCGGTTCTCCGAGTCCCTGGAAAGCGCCGCCTACCTGAGGGCGCTGCACGAGGCGGGGCCGGTGGACGTGGGGTGGGTGTCGTACCCCTTTCGGGCCAACGAGCTCTACGGGTGCTTTCTGCTCAACGGGGCGCCGGCCCGCATGGACGTGGACGACCCGGCCTTTTGGCCCGAGGCCCTGCTGAAGCAGCATGTGCGGTATCGGCTCCTGCGGGAGGGCTACCCGGAGGTGTCCGTCTGGCCCGGCCTTCGGGGCGGTCCTGGCCACCTGGCCGCGGAGCCCCTTCCGGACGGGGGCACCCGGTTCCTGGTCGGATACGAGCTGAGAGACGGCTGCCATGCCTGCGAGATCGTGGGGACGGTGGACTTCGCGTTCGACTTCGACGGGGAGGGCCGGTTCCTGGGCAGCCGGCCGGCCGCCTTTGGGTCGGTCCTGCACGGGATCGCCGGAAGGACCCTGTCCCTGTCCGTGGAGCGAGGCGGGTGCGGGCGATGGCAGCTGGTTCGCTTTCCCCCGTCCGGATCCCTGCGCCTGAAGAGCAAGGTTCGAGGATCGACCGGGCCGGGTGGGCGGAAGGAAGCCGAGACCTGGACCTTTCTCGCCCTCCGGCCCGGGCGGTACTTGGTTGACCTGCGATGCGTTCCCACCGGCCGGGACACGCCCTTCCCAACGGCCCGGAGGTCCTTTCTCGTGGTCGTCCACGAGGATGAGTCCTCCTGGTCTTCGAGCCTGGACGAGGTGTTCGCCCCGGTGGTCAACGAAAGGCTCCGCGAGATGGGATCCCCCCGGGCCGGCAGGGTGGACATGCGCCTGAAAGGGGTCCACGGGGATCTCGCCCGTGTGGACATCGCTCCCAGAAATCCGGCCTCCGAGGCCTGGGCCCTGGTGTACCTGAAGCGCCGGCAGGGGACGTGGGAGGTCCTGGGCATGGGACGGCACTTCTCCCGGTCCTTCTACCGGACGCACGGCGTGCCGGAAGAGCTCCGCGGGCCCGTGGATCCGGCGCCCCCGGTGGTTCCGCTCTCCGGGTCCGCCTGCGGGGACCTTCTGGTGGCCGTCTCCGAGGCCCTGGGGCTCGAGGGGCGACTGGAAAACCCGGTGCCGTTCTTCGAGCCCTCGAGACGGGCCTTCGGGGAAGCATGCCGCATCACGCTCCAGGGAACCGGGGATCGACTACCCGAAACGAGGGAGGTCGCGGAAACGGTTCGATCCGTGGTCGAGGATCTCGGCTGGCGCGAGGACGCGGCCTACGCGGCGGACGGACCCCTGGGCACCGCCGCCGGTTTCCGCAAGGGCACAGGCATTCTTCTGTTGCGGGTCATCGTGGAGCCGTCCGAGGAGGTGGGCCTGCTCTCCAACCGTCCCGTGTCCACGGAGTTGCTGCTTCCCGAGGAGCTTCAGTACACCGTGGTCATGGAGGGAGCGCAGCAGCCCACGGAACAACCGGTTCGGTAACGCCAAGGATCACCGGGGCAAAGCATGAGCGCCCGGCGCATCCGCTGGTTGGGGATTTGGTTTTCGGTGTTCGTACTCGTACTCGGCTTTTCCGCTCGCAGGGCTCTCGAGAGTTTCGGGGACACCATAGGTAATTCACCAAAAGGGCAGCCTTTTGACAATGGAGCTTCTTGAATTAAGTATGGTGTCCCCGAAACTCTACCACGACGTGCTCGAAGGGAGGAAGAAGAGCCCGGGGCTTCGGGGGGGAGACCCTGCTCGTTCGAATTGTTCGGCCCCGGCGGATGTGGTATGGGTTTTCAATGGCGCGGTTTTCGCCGGGGCGGGGTTCCGGCGGGCCGAACCGCCCGGAAAGGAAGACAGTGGACCATGTTGGGACTCGGCATTCGCTGGCTGATCCTCACCGCCGCCATCACGGTGGCATCTTATCTGATGGACGGAATCGTCGTGGCGGGCTTTTTCAGCGCCCTGGGCGCGGCCGCCATCCTGGGCGTACTGAACGCCTTCTTTCGTCCCATCCTCATCGTGCTCACGCTTCCCATCAACCTGTTGAGCCTGGGGCTCTTCACGTTCGTGATCAACGCCATGCTGCTCAAGATGGTCTCGGGCGTCATCGGGGGCTTTCAGGTGCACGGGTTCTGGACGGCCGTGTTCGGGTCGCTCGTCATCAGCCTGGTGAGCTGGCTCCTGAGCTCGTTCATCGACGCCCATGGGCGGGTGCAGACCATCGACCTGGAGCGCAGATCGGGAGGTCGGTGGGAGTGATCCGGCCGGGCCCATGCGACCTGCCGTAGAGAGGACCACCGTGAAGCTCAAGGCCTTGCTCACGGCCGCCCTGTGCGTTCTCTGCTCGTGCGGCCTCTTTTCGGACCGACCCCGCCACGGGACGGAAGAGGCCCGGGTGCGGGAGCATCCGGTCCACCCCATTCCCCTGGAGGGGGAGATCAACCAGCGATCCGCCGAGATCTCCGGGCTCGCCTGGTACGGACGGGACCTGGTGCTGCTTCCCCAGTACCCCGAGCGGTTTTCCTTCAGCGACGACGGGGCGCTCTTCGTGCTTTCCGAGGAGGACATCCTGGACTACCTCGCCGGGGACCGTTCGGAGCCCCTCGCGCCGAGAAAGGTCCCCTTTGTGGCTCCGGGTGTTCGAAAGCAGGTTCCCGGGTACGAGGGGTACGAGTCGATTGCGTTTCAGGAGGACCGGGTCTTCCTCACCCTGGAGGCCGGTGCGGGACGGGACATGATGGGGTACCTCATCACGGGGCGCGTCCCTCCGGACGGGCGGGCCTTGGTGCTCGATCCGTCCAGCTTGACGCGCATTCCACCCCAGGCCGACCTGTCCAACATGAGTGACGAGGCCATGACGATCCACGGGGATCGGGTGATCACCCTGTACGAGGCCAACGGGGAACAGGTCAACCCGGAGCCGGCCGCCCACGTGTTCGGAGTCGACGGAAAGCCCGCCGGGACCATTTCCTCCCCGAACCTCGAGTACCGCATCACGGATGCCACGGCCGCGGACGACACCGGACGGTTCTGGGTCATGAACTTCTTCTTTTGGGGGGATCGCGGAAAGCTCCGTCCGGCGCCGGATCCCCTGTGGAAGCTCTACGGTCTGGGCCCCACCCACGCGCGGTACCACTCCGTGGAGCGGATGGTGGAGCTCCGGGTGGCGGGGGACCGCGTGGAGCGGACCCGGCGGCCCCCTATCCTGCTTCAGCTCGTGGACGACCTCCACCCGAGAAACTGGGAAGGTCTGGTGCGCCTGGACCCGTATGGTTTTCTCCTGGCCACGGACACCTTCCCCGAAACCCAGCTCGCCTTCGTGCCCGCGGAACCCTGAGCGAGAAAGGTCGATCATGAGACGGTCCACACCGCGGTTCACCGGTGCACGTGGGCGGGGAAGGGGAAGGCCGGTGATGAGACGGCGGCTGCTCGCGGTCGCCTTGTGGCTCGCGGCCGTCTGGGCCCCCTGGGGACCGGCGTGCGCCAAGGGGGCCGACGAGGAACCGCGCTCCTTCCCGGAGACTCCGGATCTCTCGCCGGCCCGGCGCTATGCCGGCGAGATCCTGGGCTACCTGCTCCAGATCGTCACGGGACGGTTGGGGGACCCGGCCCAGCGGGAGGCGTGGCGGACCCGGGGGCTGGACGTTCCCCTGCCCGATCTCTCCGAGGTGGAGGATATCATGCGGGATCCGGCCCGAAACGAGCTTGCCCTCATGGTCCTCGACCCGGACCTTCGTTTTCTCACCCGCGTTCTCTACCACTACGATCCCCGGCTCAGCCTGTACAAGAGCGCCGGCATCGGCAGCGTGTACCCGGCCTCCGAGTTCGTGGCCCTGCGTCTCCTGCTGCGGCACAAGATGCACCGCGGCGAGCGCATCCGCCTGGGGGCGCTGATGCGGCGGCCCCGTCTGCTCGCGGTGGGCGGTGAGGTCACGGAGGAGGACCTGCAGGCCGTGGGGCTGCGTCCCGAGGAGCTTCGCCTGATTCGGGAGATCGTTGCGAGCGAGCCCCACCTCCACTGCTACCTGCACTCCCCGTTCCTGGTGGAGGCCCTGTGGGAGATCGGTGCGGTGGTCTGGGACGACTTCGTCGAGGACCGGGTTCGGGCGGCCACTTACGAGGGGGTGCCCTGCGGTTGCCCGCCGGGAGGCGGCGGTGTGCGGGTGGCGGTGCTCCCTTCCCTGATCACGGAGTTCGAGCCCCTGGAGCGTCCCGTGCCGGGCGCTCCCTTCGGCTTCCTCCCCACGGAGCGCCTGCTCGGGCTGGAGGAGAAGCTCGTGGCGGCCATTCGGGAACGGGCCGGCGATGTGACGTTCTGCCTGGAGCAGAGCCGTCCCCTGGTGGTTCACCCGCAGAACGCCGGGCGGGTGGTTCGGGCCGTCTGCCCGGAGGCGGACTTCGTGGTCATCGTCACGGACAAGAACCTCTACCTGCCCATGCACGTGGTCGAGGCGCTGGACACCTACCCCCGGGTCCCGCGTATCTACCTGGACGTCCTGGACATCGAGTACGACCAGGCCGGCGACCGGCTGGAGGATCTGGCGTCGTTCATTCGATCCCGCGTTTCTTCGAATGCAGGCGGACAGGAGGTTCGGTGAGACGAGATCCTTCAGGTCTTTCCACGAGGACCGCTTTCTGGGGCGGGCTGTGCGTCCTGGGGGCCGTGGGGGCCTTTGCAGGCATGGTTTTGCAGCACGACCCCCTCTTTCTGGGTGGACTGTGTGGAGGCGTGGCGGGGTATCTGGGCATTCGCCGGGGCCTGAAGCGGTCGCTGGATCGGGTGGAGGGGAACGGGTCGAACCGTGAGCGGTAGGGCTCAGCCGAGAAGGACCTGCGCCATGGCCCGAATGAACCGGTCGTCGGTTCCGCAGCACCCCCCCAGCATGGCGGCCCCGGCCTTGGCGATGGCCGCGGCGTCCTGGGCGAAGGACTCCGGGGTCTGCTCGTAGACCGTTCGCCCCTTTCGCGTGACGGGTTTTCCGGCGTTGGGTTGGACGAGCAGCGGCCGGTCCAGGGAGGCGTCGAGCTCTTCGGTCAGTGCGATCATGTCCTCGCTTCCCAGGGTGCAGTTGGTGGCGACCACGTCCACGCCGGCCTCTTGAAAGGCGGATGAGCACTGGGCCGGGCTTTCGCCCATCACGGTGAAAAAGCCCCGCTTGGTCCGCTGGTACGTGGTTGCGGCCACGATGATCTCCGCCCCGGCCTGTCGCGCTCCGGCCACGGCGGCCAGGGCCTCGTCCAGGGAGAACATGGTTTCGATGCTGATGAAATCCACGCCTCCCTCGAGAAGCGCCGCGGCCTGTATGCGGAAGGCCTCAATCATCTGCTCACGGGACATCTCGCCGAGCGGCGCCATCATCTTCCCGGTGGGGCCCAGGTCCCCGGCCACGAACCTGCCTTGGGGGCAAACCTCCCGGGCGATGCGGGCGGCCTCCCGGTTCAGCCGCTCCACCAGATCGGCGCAGCCCCGTTCCGCCAGCTTCACGGGGTTGCCCCCGAAGGTATTGGTGTGCACGGCGTCTGCACCGGCCTCGTAGTACCGCTGGTGGATGTCCATGACCCGGCCGGGCCGGTCCACGTTGAGCCGCTCGGGAACCTCTCCCGCCGCGAGCCCGGCGGCCATGAGCATGGTGCCCATGGCGCCGTCGAAGATCACCGGTCGGGCCTCTGCAAGCTCCAGGATCGATGGTGTCATGATCTCCCCGCCGCTCCGGCCCCTGGAAGGTTCGGGGCCCCGGGCGTTTCGGCGTCCATCATCCGCCCATGAAGACCCGGGCCTTTCGGACCGCGTCCACGGCGTCCGTGCCGTAACCGTCCGCGCCGATCTCCTCCCGGAAGGCCTCGTCCACCGGCGCGCCGCCGATCATCACCTTGGTGTTCAGGCCTCGCTCGCGCACCAGCTTCACCACGTCCTCCATGGCGGGCATGGTGGTGGTGAGGAGGGCCGAGACGGCGATGATGCGACCGTTGTGCTCCTCGGCCGCGTCCACGAAACGGACGGGATCCACGTCCACGCCCAGGTCCACCACCTGGAACCCCGCCCCTTCGAGCATCATGCCCACGAGGTTCTTGCCGATGTCGTGGATGTCCCCTTTGGCCGTGCCGATGATGATGCGTCCCTTGTCCGTCTCCCGGTCTTCGGCAAAGTGGGGGCGCAGGAGCTCCATGCCGGCCTGCATGGCCTTGGCCGCCCAAAGGACCTGCGGAATGAAGTACTCGCCCTCTCCGAACTTCTCTCCGACCAGATCCATGGCAGGGACCAGGGCCTGGTTGAGGATGTCGTCGGCGGCCGTCCCCGAGGAGAGCGCGGTTTCCACGCCGGCTCCGACCTCCTCCACCTTGCCTTCCACCACGGCCTGGTGGATGTCCTCCATGGTTCCCATGGCTCTCTCACTCCTTTTTCGTCTTGGTGTCGTTCCAGATTCGGTCCAGCGCCTCCCGCACGCCCTCAGAGAGCGGGATCGGTTCGTGTCGCACCAGGAGCTCCCGGGCCCTGCTCAGCAAGCGGTCCTCGATGGTGGCTCCACCGCCCTGCATCCAGTTGGCCAGGTTCTCCCGGTTGTACAGCCCGGGACGCCAGTGCTCGTCCTGAAAGAAGTCCAGGGTGTGCTTTTCCGCCAGGAAGTGTCCCCCCGGCCCCACCTGTTGAATCACCTCCACGGCCAGGTGCTCCGGATCCAGGTCGAAGCCCCGCATGTAGCGCTTCACGTAGCCGATGACCTCGTCCGCGAACACGATCATCTCCGGGGAGGCCACGAACCCCTGGCCCAGGTACCCGCAGTCGTGGATCAGGTTGGCGCCGTCCAGGGCGGCGTTGAGCAGCGTGAACCCGTACTCGGCGCCGGACTGAAGGTCCGGGAACTGGGCGTCGCTGCACCCGGCCGTGCCCCACATGGGAACCCCGTAGTGGTGGAACAGGTCGGCGCAGGCCGAGTGGGTGAGGCGGAACTCCGGCGAGGTGTAGGAGACCGTCCCCCGCAGCATGTCCATGCTCGTGGCGGCGAAGCCCGAGATGATGGGCGCCCCCTTCCGGGTGAGCTGGTGCATGACCAGTCCGGAGAGGGCCTCGGCCGTGGCGGTGACCACGGCGCCGGCCAGGGTCACGGGCCCGGTGGAGCCGGAGAGCATGGCCGGGGTGTAGTTGATGGGGACGCGCTGCCGCGCGCAGGCCATGAGCTTGGCCACGGCCTCCCTGGAGTGGGTGAGCGGCGAGACCGGCTCGGAGTAGTGAATGAGAAAGGGCCGGTCGGCCAGGGGCCGGGCGCCGCCGGCCACGGCCTCGGCCATGTCCAGGATGACCCGCAGGTCGTCCTCGCTCTCCGCCGTGAAGAAGACCGGCTTGGCGCTGCCCTCCACGAGCAGCTGGAAGTTGCGGATGTAGTGCAGGCCGGGCCGGACGTCCCTCGGAAGCCCGTAGGAGCCGATGAAGTCGATGTTGGGCAGGGCGTCGCTGATGCGGGTGCTCCTGCGGACGTCCTCCTCCAGGGTGTCCCGGTGCTCCCGGGTGTCCAGGTCGATGGTCTTAGGCAGATCGGTGCCGGTGCCGAAGTAGCTGCGTCGGCCTCCCAGCTCCAGGGCCGGATCCCCGTCCCGGTTGTAGATCACCAGGTTGGACGGGGCCGAGGCCACGGCCTCCTCCACCAGGTGGCCGGGGATGCGCACGGTCTTTCCGTCCCCGGTGCGGGCGCCGTGATTCGCCAGCAGGTCCACGGCCTCGGGATGAAGGACCTGGACCCCGGTCTCCTCGAGCACCCGCAGCGCGGCCTGGTGCAGGCGTTGAATCTGGTTGGGTTCGAGCAGCCGAAACCGCGGCACGCAGCGGGTGTGGGTCCCGGTGTCCATGACGCCTCCTGTTGAGTTCTTCAGTTCCGCCCGGCGGGCGACGCCGAAACCTACCCCATGCCCGTTCGCCAGTCAAGAGGTGAGTCGCCTGCCGGCCGAGCCATCTGCCTTACCGCCAAAAGTTCTCGAGGTGCTCTTGTTGGAGGAGAAAGAGGCTCACGATTGGAGTGCCGTGTATTCGTCCAACAATCTGCGGATCATCTTCTGATAATGGGTGTTGTGTCTTTTCGCCTCGGCTTTGAAAAAGTCCACGCTGGCTTTGCTGAGAGAGATGGTGACCTTGACGGTTTCGTCCTTGAGGACCAGTTCTTCCGGGGAAGGAAGGAAATCGGAAACCCGCTTCACCTCACCCATCGGTTCATCCGTGTATTTGATTTTGATTTTGCTCTTCATATATCTTTTTCCCTTTTCGCCAATACCCAGCACCAATGATTCTGATCTTGCTTTCCCGGTAGGTGAACCTCACGGTCAAGATCCCTTCAGCGACGCGGCCGATGCAGAAGTAGCGCCTCTCACCCATGCTGTGTTCCAGATCCTCGAGAATCACGCGCTTCGAATCCAGAAAAGCAAGCTGTGCGAACGCAAAGGAAACACCGTGTTTCTCTTGATTCAGCGTGTCCTTTTGGACATCCCATTCGAAATCGGATCGCGTCGGCATATGAATGAGGATACGCCGCTCACAGGGAGCTGTCAATATGATGATATGGCTTTTCTTATGGCTTGATTGACTTCCAACTCACCGTTACCAGTGGT
>CAYYVD010000008.1:12162-30019 GCA_964475045.1 uncultured Desulfobacterales bacterium
AGTGGTCCCGCGTCGCCACCCAGGCGTCCACCTGCTCCTCCAGCCATCCTTCCAGGCCCGGCTCCAGGTAGAAGCGGGGCTCGAGCAGGGGATCGTCGGCCCGGACCACGCCCCGGCGTCTCGCCAGCTCGGCGAGGGGCGTTCCGGGGTAGATGCGCACCCCCACGGTGACCTTGAAGAGGTCCAGGTCCAGGGAGTCGGCAAAGGCCACGCTCTCCTCCACCGTGGACCGGGTCTCGCCGGGTCCGCCCAGCAGCAGAAAGCCCATTCGCCGAATGCCGTGTCTGGAGAGCAACCGGGAGGCCCGTCGGACCTCCTCGGGACCGAAGTGCTTGTTCATGGTCTGAAGCATCTTGGGGGATCCGCTCTCGAAGCCCAGGCTCACCTGGCTGCAGCACGCCCAGGCCATTTTGCGTGCCAGGGCTTCGGTGAGGCGGGCGGGGTGGAGGATGCAGAGCCACTGAACGTCCATTCGAGCCGCCATGAGGCGGTCGCACAGGTCCTCGGCATAGGCCGGGGGCAGGTTGAAGGTGTTGTCCACGAAGTGAAACCGGCGAAAGCCGGCCTCCACCCACTGTTTCATCGACGCCACCACCTGGGCGGGGCGGCGTCGGCGGATGGCCCGACCCTCGATGGAGGCCGTGGAGCAGTAAGCGCACCCCAAGGGGCAGCCTCTCCGGCTCTGGACCGGGACCCAGAGCGCGTCCGGATCGTAGGCGGAACGGTCCAGCAGGTCCGGGCCGGGCAGGGGGAACCGGTCCAGGGCCCGGGGGCGGGGTTGGGCGCGATCGAAGGGGCGACCCGGCCAAACGAGCCGGGGGACGCCGTCGAGGGACGCTCTTCGCTCCAGCCGGTCGACCAGGGCCGGGAAGGCGTCCTCGCCGTCCCCCACGATGCCCAGGTCGGCGCCCAGGTAGGTCAGGGCCGCCTCGGGAAACATGCTGTACCCCGGTCCGCCCACCACGACCGGTGCTCTCGTAATGGACCGGCCGATGCGGACGGCCTCCCGGGACGCGTCCAGGAGGAATCGCGGCGCCCTCATGTCCTGGTCGTCGATGTTGCGGACGGAGAAGCCGATGGCCTCGGGCCGGGCGCTCGAGACGACCTCGGTCAACCGGGCGGCCGCGTCGTCCTCGGCCATGAGGTCCAGGACGACGATCTCGTGTCCGGCCCGCCGGGTGGCCTCGGCCACACAGAGGAGGCCCAGGGGGGGAACCGGCATGGCGGATCGTTCCGTGTTGGCGGAGACCAGGAGGACCTTCATGCGCGACCGTGGCGATTGGTTTATTGCTGCTCGATCCGGTAGCCCCGGTCCTCGAGCATGCGAACGAGACCCTCTTCTCCGACCAGGTGCCCGGCGCCCACCACCACCAGGACCTTTTTCTCGTCCCGAATCAGGGCTTCGATGGAGGGCAGCCAGTTGCGGTTGCGCTCCGTCATGAAGCGGTCGTGAAGCTCGGGGAAGCCTTGGAAGCTCATTCGAATGATCCCGTGGAGGCCCTCGGCATCACCGTTGCGCCAGGCTTCGGTCATCTGGGAGGCCTTGGCGTCCAGGACCTCCAGCTCCTGGAGGGATTGGAGAAGGAAGTCCTCCTGGGCCTCCTGCTCCAGGGAGGCCAGGAGCCGAATCTGGTCCTCCACGGGCTCCAGGTGGTACAGGGCCTTGCCGTCCTGCCGCGCCTTGCTGAAGTAGTGCATGTCCAGCCCGTGCCGGGGGCTGTAGCCCAGGCGCTGGAGCTCGAGCACGGTCAGGGTGAAGGCGCAGAACCAGGGCTTGAACCGGGCGAACTGCTCCCGCGGGAACCCGCGCTCGGACAGGGCGCCGGCCAGGGCCTCGTAGGCATCGGGAGCGACGTGGTCCCGGAGGGACTCCCCCTCGGGGTAGAGGCCGAGGGCGAGGAGCCGGGCCTGGGTGGCGGGATCGTTCATCTGCTCCATGTCGGTTTCGAAGACGAGCCCCTCGGCGTCGGCGTAAGCCTGCCCGAAGGCCGGGGGCAGCGGATAGGCCTCCCGGCGAAGGGTGTGGATCGAGCCCATGAGCGTCACGTGTCCCTCGCCGCTGTCCACACGCCAGATGAAGTGCCGGTCCTGGGCGAGGAGAGGAGCGCGCTCGAGGAGGAGCAAGGCCCCCAGAAGGACGAAGGCGGCAAGGGCCAGGAGGATCTTGCGGTGGGGTGAACGTCGATAGGTCATGGCGGTCTCCTTTGGGCCGGCGTGGAGTACGCCGGGAGATCAGGTCACGTAGAGGAGCTTAGTCCACCCGGGGCGACGCTGCAACCCGTAATTCCTCCGGTTTTCGCTGCGGGCTTGACGGGAGGCGCCCGGGGGGGTAGCTTGTGGCACAATGCCGGTGCACGCGCAACCGGCCCTCCCGCCTGCCCGCTGCCGATTCGTCAAGGGAACACGAAGGGGTACCGATATGAAGATCGCGCTGGGGACCGATCACGCCGGATATGCCTACAAGGAGAAGATCAAGCGGTTCCTGTTGGAGAACGGTCATGAGGTGGAGGACTTCGGGACCCACTCGAATGCGTCCGTGGACTATCCCCTGTTCATCCGTCCCGCCGCGGAGGCCGTGGCCGGAGGCCGGTGCGAGCGGGGCATCGTCCTCGGCGGCTCCGGGAACGGAGAGGCCATGACGGCCAATCGTGTTCCGGGGATCCGTTGCGCCCTCTGCTGGAACGAGGCGTCCGCCGAGCTGGCGCGTCGCCACAACGACGCCAACATGCTCTCCCTGGGGGAACGGATGCTCTCCTGGGACCAGGCCCGGGAGATCGTTCGCATCTGGTTGGAGACCCCCTTTGACGGGGGAAGGCACCTGCGACGCATTCACCAGATCGACGAGCCGATCCCCACGGGCGAAGGCCGGGGGGAGCGGGAGGGCGGGACGTCGCCGGAAGCGCCGGAGGCGGAGCAGGCCTACGCTCCGACCAGGGAGGCCTTCGACGTGCTCGTCTCCTTCGGCTACATCCTCTACTCCGAAGGAAAGCGCACCATCGAGCTCACCGTGGAGCCCGGCCTCAAGCATCCTACGAGGATCTACGTGCCGCCGGCCTCCCGCTGGGACGAGGAGATGCCCGAGTGGGCTCGCGGACGCCGTGATGAGATCCTCTCCCGCATCGGATCCAAGTGCACCCACCTGGTGTACGAGTGGAAAGAGGCCTGAGAAAGGGGATAGATCTTGACACCGTCCAGGGGCTACGCTTATACTTTCGATACCTTACCCACGGAAATCACACCCGAATCCATGCCGGGATTCAAGACTTGGGAGCCGGGTTCCTTCATTGGCTTGGCAAGTGCTGTGTCAGGCGGCTGATCAGGGTTTTTGATCCATAGAAAACCCTACTATGCAGGGGCTTTTCATGTCAAACCACCAAAAGGAGGTCAGCTTATGAAGAGGGCAATGTGTGTCGTGGCGGTCGTGCTCGCGGTCGGTCTGGTGTTTGGTGCGGGGGTGTCGGCGGAGATGATCCGCATCGGCGAGGCCCAGATCGTGTCCCATCCGGCTCTGGACAACGACTCCAAGGGGTTCGCCGCCGCCCTGGCGGAGGAAGGGTTCGTCGAGGGGGAGAACATCACCATCGATCGGGCGAATGCACAGGGAGACCAGGCCAATTGTGCGATCATCGCCCGGAAGTTTCAGGACGACCAGGTGGACCTGGTGCATGCCATCAGCACACCCAACGCCCAGGCCCAGGTCAAGGTGAGCAAGACGATCCCCATCGTCTTCTCTTCCGTCACCGATCCGGTGAAGACCGGCATCGCACCCAAGCTCGGCAAGACCGGCACCAACGTCACCGGCGTGAGTGACCGTTGGCCGATCGAGCTCCAGTGCAAGATGTACCAGAACATCGTCCCTTACGTGAAGAAGTGGGGCACCATCTACAACCCGGGTGACGTGAACGTCACCTTTCACATCAAGGAGATGAAGGAAGCCATAGAGGCACTCGGGGGCGAGCTGGTCGAGGCCCACGTCTCCAACAGCGCCGAGGTGATGCAGGCCGCCCAGAGCCTGGTGGGACGGGTCCAGGCCATCCACATCACTTCCGACAACACCACGGTGTCCGCCTTCGAGTCCGTGGTCAAGGTCTGCAACGCCAACGACATCGCCCTCTTTGCCGGCGACCGGGACAGCGTACCCAGAGGGGCCGTGGCCGTGTACGGGCTGGACTACTATAAGGTCGGGTACACCGCGGGCAAGAAGGCCGCGCGCATCCTCAAGGGCGAGGACCCCGGCGAGATCCCCGCGGGTCTCGCGGCCGGCTACAGCCTGTGGGTGAGCCTGAAGAACGCCAAGGACCAGGGGGTGGCGCTTCCGGAGACCCTGCTGCGGCACGCCGCCGACAAGCTCTGGGACGAGAGCGGAGAGGTGGCCAAGGGGAAGTAATCCCGAACATTCGACGGACCACGGGGGAGGCGCACCGCGTCTCCCCCGGCCTATGAAGGCGGTGTGCACATGCTGCTCAGCGGTTTGCTTCGTACGATCCCCATCTCCCTGGAGCAGGGGCTCGCTTACGCCCTGGTCGCACTCGGCATCGTGATCACCTTTCGCGTCCTGGCCTTTCCCGACCTGACCGTGGACGGGAGCTTCCCCCTGGGAGCCGCTGTTACGGCGCGGCTCATCACCCTGGAAGTGGATCCTCTGTTGAGCATCCTGGGGGCCGTAATCGCCGGGTTTCTGGCCGGCTGCTGCACCGGGCTCCTCAACACCCGGCTCAGGATCAACAGCCTGCTCTCCGGGATCCTCATGATGACCATTCTGTACTCGGTGAACCTGCGTATCATGGGGCGTTCCAACATTCAGCTCCTCACGGTGGACACCTTTCTCACTCCGCTCGAGAACATGGACATGAACCGGTTCATTCCCATGATCGGGTTTTTCGTGCTGGTGGCCTTCGCTTTCAAGTTCCTCACGGACCTGTACCTGCACACCCAGATGGGGCTCGCCATGCGGGCCACCGGGGACAACGAGCAGATGATCCGCACCCTGGGCGTCAACACGGACAACATGACCGTATTGGGCCTGGGGATCTCCAACGCCTTCGTGGCGCTTTCCGGTTCCCTGGTGGCCCAGGACCAGGGGTTCGCGGACGTGGGCATGGGCATCGGCATGATCGTGATCGGCCTGGCGTCCATCATCATCGGGGAGTCCATGGTGGGCGTGCGCACCGGAAAAAAGAGCGTGATGCGCATGACCCTGGCGGCGCTGGTGGGATCCGTGATGTACAAGTTCATCATCGCCGTGGGGCTGCGCATGGGGCTGGCTCCCACGGACCTGAAGATGGCCACCGGGGTCATGGTGATCCTGGCGCTGGGCGTTCCCGCGCTCAAGGGCGGAAAAGAGGGAAAGCTTCACCTGAGAGGGGTTTGACAGGCCCGGGAGATCGCGGCATGGTACGCTTGGAAGGACTTCGCAAGGTTTTCAAGATGGGCACCATTGACGAAAAGACGGCCATGGACGGCCTGAGCCTCCACATCCCCGATGGGGACTTCGTCACGGTGATCGGAAGCAACGGCGCCGGCAAGACCACCATGCTCAACCTGATCTCGGGCACGTACACCCCGGACGAAGGGGAGGTCTCCATCGACGGGGACAATGTCACCCACCTGTCCGAGCACAAGCGGGCCAGGTACCTGGGGCGCATCTTCCAGGACCCGCTCATGGGAACCGCAGCGAGCATGACCATCGAGGAGAACCTGGCCATGGCCGACCTCCGGGGCCGGCGGCGCGGCCTGGGCTGGGGGGTCAAGAAGGCGCGTAGGGACTACTATCGGGACACCCTAAAGATGCTCGACCTTGGCCTCGAGGACCGGTTGAAGGACAACGTCAGCCTCCTGTCCGGAGGTCAGCGCCAGTCCCTGACCCTCCTGATGGCCACCCTGAGCATGCCCAAGCTGCTCCTGCTAGACGAGCACACCGCGGCCCTGGACCCCAAGACCGCGGAGCTGGTCATGGAGCTCACCGAGAAGATCGTCTCCGAGAACCGGTTGACCACCATCATGGTCACCCACAACATGACCCAGGCCATTCGGTACGGCAACGTCATGATCATGCTTCACGAGGGCAAGCTCAAGTTCGACGTCAAGGACGAGGCCAAGCAGGCCTTGACCGTGGAGGAGGTGGTCAAGCGGTTCGGGGCGGACCTGAAGGACGAAGCCCTCCTTTGTTAGAGTTTCGGGGACACCATACGTAATTCGAAGTCCGATTCGAGACACAGCCTGTTTCGAATTACGTATGGTGTCCCCGAAATTCTCTCGAAGGCCTCCCGCTAAACGTCTGCTCGAGGAATCCTCACCACCTTCACCTCAGCCCTGGCAAGCAGCAGACCTTCGGGGGGTTCTCACGGGAATTCAAAAAAGTATCGCCTGTTGACACCGGACATTGTTGCGAACACCAGCCCGCCCTGGTGACAGCTCAAGGTGAGGACACATGACGGAAGAAGAGACTCGAAGAGGATTTGCCAGCGACAACAACTCGGGGGTGCACCCCGAGGTGCTGGAGGCCCTGGCTGCGGCCAACCGCGGGCACACGGTGGCGTACGGGGACGACCGGTTCACCCGGGCGGCGGAGCAGGCCTTTCGAGGGGTGTTCGGCGACGGCGTGGAGGTGTACCTCGTCTTCTCCGGAACCGGAGCCAACGTGCTGAGCCTTCAAGCGCTGACCCGGTCCCACCAGGCCGTGGTCTGCGCCGAGACCGCGCACATTCACGAAGACGAGTGCGGGGCGCCCGAGAAGCTCGTCGGGTGCAAGCTGTTGAGCGTTCCCTCAGCGGACGGAAAGATCGCAGCGGATCAGGTCCGGCCTTTCCTCCGAAGCGTCGGGTTCGAGCACCATTCACAGCCCGCGGTCGTGTCCATCACCCAGGCCACGGAGCTGGGAACGGTCTACCGGCCGGAGGAGATTCGGGAGATCGCCGAGTTCGCTCATGCCCACGGCATGCGCCTTCACATGGACGGCGCGCGGATCTGCAATGCAGCCGCAGCCCTGGACCTTCCCCTGAGCGCCGTGACGGGGGAGGCGGGCGTGGATGTGCTGAGCTTCGGGGGGACCAAGAACGGGCTGATGTACGGCGAGGCGGTGGTGTTCTTCGACCCGTCGCTGGCCCGCGACTTTCGGTACATCCGTAAGCAGGGCACGCAGCTCGCCTCCAAGATGCGGTTCATGGCCGCCCAGTTCCAGGCCTTTTTCGAGGACGATCTTTGGCTGCGAAGCGCGCGCCACGCCAACCGCATGGCGCGTCTTCTGGCGGAAAGGGCCTCGGCGGTCCCCGGTGTGGAGATCTCCCGGGAGCCGGAGGCCAACGGCGTGTTCGCCGTGCTCCCCAGGGAGGCGATCCCCCGCCTCCAGGAGGCCTTTTTCTTCTACATGTGGAGCGAGGAGCGGTCCGAGGTCCGCTGGATGACCTCCTTCGACACCACGGAGGAGGACATCGACCGTTTCGTCTCCCTCCTGAAGGAGACGGTGAAGACTGCTCCCTCCTGAGCGTCCCCGATCCCGACGCTCCCGCTTTGCGTGGCTGGATCCACAAACACCATCGCCTCTCGTCCCCTCTTCGTGCCCTTCGTGGTGAAAGCAGGTGCATTGTTTGCCACGAAGATCACGAAGGGGTCCGTGACAGAAGTCCGGGAGTGATTTGTCACGGCTCTTCTGGAAGAGCCTATGAAGACGCCGCCGCCAACGCCCGCTCGAGGTCCTCGATCAGGTCGTCCGAATGCTCGAGCCCCACGGAGAGTCGAATGAGGGTGTCGTCGATGCCCATGGCCCGCCGGTCCTCCGGCGACACACCGGCGTGTGAGGTCGTGGCGGGGCGTGTGATCAGGGTTTCGACCCCGCCGAGGCTGGGCGCGCTGATGGGCAGGGTGGTGTGCCGAATGAAGGCGTCCGCCCGCTCCACATCCCCTTCGAGCTCGAAGCTCAGCATGCCGCCGAACCCGTCCAGGATCCGGCGTGCGCGTGCGTGGTCCGGGTGGCCCTCCAGCCCGGGATAGTGGACGCGCCGAACACCCGGATGCCCCTGCAGGAACCCGGCCACGGCCCGGGCGCTCTCATTCTGGTGACGGATGCGCACGGACAGGGTTTTCATGCCCCGGTGAAGGAGAAAGCAGGCGTGGGGGTCGAGGGAACCTCCCAGGTGATTCAGCTTGCGGGTGACGCGCTCCACGGCGTCCGCCCGCCCGATCACGGCGCCGGCCACGATGTCCGAGTGCCCGTTGAGGTATTTGGTGCCGCTGTGCAGGGAGAGATCGAAACCCCACTCCAGGGGGCGGAAGTTCATCGGACTCGCAAAGGTGTTGTCGATGACCGATATCAGCCCGTGCTCCCGGGCGAAGGCGACCGCGGCCTCCAGGTCGGCCACCTGGAGAAGGGGATTGGTGACGGTCTCCATGTACAGGAGGCGGGTCTCGGGCCGAAGGGCGGACTGCCAGGCATCGGGAGCCCGGCCGTCCACGGTGCTCGACGTGATGCCCAGCCGGGGCAGGTCGCCCTCGAGCAGATCGTGGGTGCCGCCGTACAGGCAGTCCTGGGCCAGCATGTGGTCCCCGGAGGAGAGGAAGGTGAGGAGCACCGCCGAGATGGCGGCCATGCCGCTCGCGGTGACCAGGGCGGCCTCGCCGTGCTCCAGGGCCGCCAGCTTGCGGTGGACGGCCGTGTGGTTCGGCGTGTTGTTGAGCCGGATGTACCGCAGGTCGTGGTAGCTGTCCTGACCGGCGTACTCGAAGGTCGAGGACTGAAAGATGGGTATGCTGACCGCCCCCTCGATGAGCGGCCTCGGTTCGCCGGCATGGATGAGCTGGGTCTCCAGTCGGTGGTTCCGTGTGGTCATGTGCGGCTCCTCTGATGCTCAGTCGGGTACCTTGGAGCTCTCGATGATTTCCTCGGATTCGACGCCCAAAAGGTAGTGTCCCGTGTACCGGCCCCGAGTGATCCGGGTGACGTGGCGCACCTTGGCGTCCGCCCGGATCAGCGTCCACGGGGCGTAGAACGTCATCCCCGGAATCACGGAGCCCGGCTGCAGGCCGTCGGCAATGGAACGATGCTCCTTGGGGAGCAGAAGCCCGATGCCGTGCTCGGAGGCGTTCAGCACCTCGAGCCGGACCGCCGCGTCCTTTCCTTCGACGAAAAACTCCACGTAGGAAAAGTCCGGTATGGAGGGGACGAAGCGACGCTCCCTGCGCGGTTTTCTGGCCGGCCCGGTTCCGGCCTCTGCACGGGGCGCCGCCGCCGTCTTCTGAGCCAGGTCGAGGGCCTCGAAGTACCGGTCGATGTACGCCTGGACGTCTTCCCGAAAGCCGACGGCCAGGCTCAGCGAGTCCATGCTCAGGAGCGCCCGGATCCGCTCCACCCTGGCCGTATCCCCCGGGTCCTCCATGAGCACGTCGGCTTCGCGTTTGTAGGCGCTGACAGGGACCCAGCACTCCTGGATCAGATCGGCCCGGTCGAGACGCGTGAGCACGTCGACCGGCGCGGTGGTGTTCGGTTCGTACGATTTGAACGGAAGATCGTAGTAGTTGGACAAGGACCGCCCGATCTCCTGCTTGGTGATGCCGAACTGCTCCATGAGCACGGCTTCCAGGCTCGCCCCCGTGCTTCGGGCCTGGGTCCCGGCCTCGTCGAGGTCCTCCTCCGAGACCCATCCCTGGTTCAGGAGGTAGGCGTAGCGGGAGCCTTTGGACAGGGCGGCGATCTTGGCATCCAGGGCGGACCGCATGTTGAGGTCCTCGGGGATGATGCCTCGAGCGGTGCGGTAGGACGCGATCGCCTCGTCGATGTGGCCGAGGTTCTCCAGCTCCACGCCGAGCTTGAACTTGAGCCGGGCCCGCTCCCGCTTGCCGAGAGAGGTCTCGGAGGATAGGTTTTCGAGCTGCTCCGGGGTCTCGTCCGGACCGTAGAGGCGAAGGAGACACGCCACCAGGTTTCCGAGGATTCGGTCCACCGGAAAGTCGGTCTCGAGAAGCCTTCGAAACGCCTCGAGCGCTTCGCGGTGCTGTCCGATCTCCAGGAACGCCGTGGCCCTGGCCAGGACGTCCTCGGGGTCCTCCCCGTCGGAGAACTCCTCCTGAATGAGGGAGAGCTGCTCTGCAGACAGACCGGCCTGCGCGTCGTCCCCGTTCCGTTCGGCGATTTCGTCCCGGATCTGTTCGATCTGCTCCTGAATGCGGGCCCGGTTGTGATCCGGCATGCCGGGGAACTCGTCGAGGATGCGGGCGTACACCTCCAGGGACTCGTCAAAGAGGCCCATGGACCGGTAGACCCGGGCTTCGTTCAAACGGGTCTCCAGCCGGCTCTTGGAGTTCTGGGTCGTTTCTTCCAAGCCTTCCTCGTCTCGGCCGCAGGCAGAGCGCCGGGCTGCAGGCCAAGCCTATATTCCTACCAGCCGGTCCCCGGGATGTAAATGGTTTTGTCGTCGGGCAAGCCGGCGGGCGCCTGAAAAAACATACATTGTGCCGGTGACTTGTCTCTTCGGCCTCAGGCCTTGGCGTAGCTGTGGAGCCCTGCCAGGTAGTTCACGCCGAAGTAGGTGAACAGCACGCAGGCGAAACCGATGACGGAGAGAAGGGCGATGCGTTTGCCGCGCCATCCCCGAATGAGCCTGGAGTGAAGGAGGGCTGCATACACGAGCCAGGTGATGAGGGACCAGGTCTCCTTGGGGTCCCAGCTCCAGTAGCTTCCCCAAGCCGAGTGCGCCCAGACGGACCCGGTGATGATGCCCAGGGTCAGCATGAGGAACCCGATGAGAACCATCTGATAGGTGAGCTCGTCGAGGAGGTGCGTCCGGGGGATGAGGCGCATGAAGGTGCTTTCGCCTTCGTCTTCCCGGCGGTGCTTCAGCAGGTACATGATGCTCAGCCCGAATGCCAGGCCGAAGGCGGCGTACCCGAAGAAGCAGGTGATCACGTGGGCGATCAGCCAGTTGCTCTTGAGGGCCGGAACGAGGGGCTGGATCCGTTCGCTGATGTGGGGGGAGTAGGATGCATAGGCCATGGCCAGAAAGGCCAGGGGTGTGGCAAAGGCGCCGATGCTGCGGTTGCGGGTGCGCCACTCGACCAGCATGTACAGGAGAATGATGGTCCAGGCGAAGAAAATGAGGGACTCGTAGAGGTTGGACATGGGGGCATGGCCGATGCCGAGCTGGTAGGACTCGATCCAGCGAAGAATGATGGCCGCGGTGTGCGTGACCAGGGTCAGCAGGGTGACGCCCGTGGCGACCCGTCCGAGCACAAGCCTGCCCATGACCATCATGAGCAGGTAGGCCGTGAAGGCCAGGAAGTAACCGAAGGTCACATAGCTGAGGATGACGGTGTTGATCATGCTGTCCGTCCTTGAGCACCGAGATGCTCTCGAAGCCTGGAGGTGAACTGGGTGATCTCGCGCTCGGCGCCGACGGCGTTCTTGTTCGCCTTCCCGGCGACCTCCACGAGGCTTCCGTCCGGATCTTCCAGAATGCGAACCCAGACGCGTCGGTGCGACATGAAGAAGGCCGCGAAGAGACCCGCCACGATGAGGAAGAACCCCGTCCAGACCAGGGGGACGCCCGGGTCTCGGTTGACCTGAAGGCCGGTGTAATAGCGGGTCTCCATGTCCGCGAGCTCGAAGGTGTACGGCTCGAAGGCTGAAGGGTCGAGCTTCGGGAAGCTCTTGAAGCTCTCGGAGAACCGCGAGGCCACCCGCTCCGGGTGCATGAACACCCAGAAGTACAGGCCCTCCCCGCCCTTCGGATGAACGGCGATGCGGGCGGCCGGGCCCATGCCCATGCGCATGAAGTCGTCTCGAACGTCCTCCACCACGAAGTGCCCCTCCCCGCCCGGCAGGGGAACGACTTGGCCCCGGGGGGCCCGGATCGTGGTCTCGGTGCCGTGCGGGGGATCGCGTTGCACTCGAAGGACGACCTCGTTGCCGGGGACGGCCCCGTAGCTGGCCTGGTAGAACCGGATCCCCTGAAAGGCGCTCGGGTGGTTCACTCGGATGGTGGCCTCCTTCGTGGTGTCCTCGTCCACAAAGCGGACCTCGGAGCGGTACTCCTTGGGGGTGCCGTTCTCATAGAACGACACATCGAAGTCGAGGAGCTCCACCCGAAACCCGAGAGGCTTGGGCTCCCGGGTGCCGCGAAGGCGGACCGAGTCCACGCTTTCGCCTTCCGGGATGTTCACGAAGGCCTCGAAGCCTTGAAGGGAGCCCACGATGGCCCCGCCCAGAATGACCAGGACGCTCAGGTGCACCAGGTAGACCGAGAACAGGGAGAGTCGCCCGCGCTCCCCGTACAGGAAGGTTCCCCGGTCCCCGTCGGTTCGCACTGCTTTTCGAAACTGCTCTCGAAACAGCCTTTCCGTTCGATCCGCGGCCTCCGCCGGGGGCAGGCCGATGTGGATCCGGTGCCCCGGAGGCACGGATTCGAAGGGTTTTCGCCGGTCCGGGCTGGGGGTGGCCCGGAACCGGCGAAGGGTGGCGGGCAGGCGATCCAGGCTGCACACGATCAGGTTCAGGGCCAGGGTGGAGATCAGGAGGCGGAACCACAGCGCGTGATAGACGTCAAAGAGGTTCAGGGCGCGGAAGACCGCCAGGGTTCCGGGTTCGAGGCCCCTGGCGAACTCGACCACGCCTTCCCTCTGAGGAATCACGGTCCCGACGATGGAGACCGCCGCAAGAACGATCAGAAGAGCCAGGGTCAGCCGAACGGAGCTGAAGAAGCGCCACGCGGGGTTTTTCCCTTGATCTGTGCTTTTGTTTCCCATGTCCGAACATTCCAGTAGGATAAGGGAGCCACCTATATCATCGAATCCGGAGGACTGCAATTTCAAATCGTGGGGCCGGTGGAAAGCACGCAATAAGTCAGCGAAACCCTTGTTTTGTTCTTCTTGCTCGATCCTCGGTGAGCGGCTCAAAGGAATTGACCCCGGTAGGCATTCGTGATAGGAACCCTTCATCGAGCCCATTGGATTCGAACTGGCCGCCGCGCCCTGCTCCCTCTCGACGTGCGGGGCGGGCGGCGTACGTGGATTGCACGGAAAGACGACGCACCATGCTGGACTTGAAGTTTTTGCGTTCCCACTTGGAGGAGGTCAAGGAGGCACTGCGCAACCGAGGGTCCGATCTCGACCTCTCGGCCTTCGTGCGCCTGGACGAGGAGCGGAGGACCCTGCTCCGCACCCTCGAGGACCTGCGGCATCAGCGAAACCGGGCGAACGACGAGATCGCCTCGCGGAAGAAGCAGGGAGACGACGCCACGGACCTGATCGCCGGCATGAAGCAGGTCTCCTCGGACATCAAGGAGGGGGAGAGACGGCTGGGGGACATTCAAGACGCCCTTCAGGCGCTCCTGTACGAGATCCCCAATCTCCCCCACGCCTCGGTTCCCGTGGGCCGGGACGAGGAGCACAACACCCTGGTCCGGACCTGGGGGGAGATCCCGCAGCGGGACTTCGTGGCCGGCTCCCATTGGGAGATCGGCGAGCGTCTCGGCATCCTCGACTTTCCCCGTGCGGCCAAGATCGCCGGCTCCCGATTCGCCCTGTACCGGGGCGCCGGGGCCAGGCTGGAGCGCGCCCTGATCAACTTCATGCTGGACGTCCACACCCGGGAGCACGGCTACACCGAGGTCCTGCCCCCCTTCCTGGTGAACGCGGACAGCATGACCGGGACCGGCCAGCTTCCCAAGTTCGAGGACGACCTGTTCAAGATCGAGGGGTGGAACCTCTATCTGATTCCCACGGCGGAGGTTCCGGTGACGAACATCCACCGGGAGGAGATTCTGGCCGAGGAGGACCTTCCCCTCCACTACGTCGCCTACACCCCGTGCTTTCGCTCCGAGGCCGGCTCCCACGGAAAGGACACCCGGGGACTGATCCGGCAGCACCAGTTCAACAAGGTGGAGCTGGTCAAGTTCTCGACCCCCGAGGCGTCGTGGGAGGAGCTGGAGAGCCTGACACGAAACGCCGAGGAGATCCTTCAGCGACTGGAGCTGCCCTACCGCGTCGTGACGTTGTGTACGGGGGACCTGGGCTTCTCCGCGGCCAAGACCTACGATCTGGAGGTGTGGCTGCCCGGGCAGAACCTGTACCGCGAGATCTCCTCGTGCAGCAATTTCGTGGATTTCCAGGCCAGACGCGCAGGGATTCGTTTCAAGCGGAAAGGGGCGAGCGGAACGACGCTGGTGCACACCCTGAACGGCTCCGGTCTGGCCGTGGGGCGGACCCTGGTGGCGATCCTGGAGAATCATCAGCAGTCCGACGGCAGTGTGCGCATACCGGCCGCCCTGCAGCCGTGGATGGGAGGCGTGGAGCGCATCGAGCCGGAATCCGTATGAGAAGCCCACAGAGCGCCCACACGGAAAGCTGGCGGGAGTACCAGAGGCGGCTCCAGAGGCTGTCCCGCAGGAGGTACCTGCGGTCCAGGCTGCCCGTGCTCGGGGCTTACGGCGTCCTGTTTTTCGCCCTTCTCGGGGCGATCGTGCTTACCGGACCCTGGATCTTCGCCCACCTGGAGCTGAAGGCCCCTTCACCCGATCGAGCCCCCCTCCTGCCGAAGGAGAAGGAAGAGGAGACCGGGGCACTGCTCCGGCGGGACCTTCCCGAACTCCTGGGACCGGTTTTCCCGGCCGGGGTCGGGGATGTCACGTCCTTTTCCCTGGAGGCCCCGGGGCGAACGCTGCACGTGGAAACCACCCTGGATCCGGAGCTGCAGTCCTACGTGGAGAATCTCCTGAGCCGTTCCCTGACCCATCGGGCGGCCGTGGTGGTGATGAGCCCGGTGGACGGGCGCATCCTGACCATGGCCAGCTACTCCGGGGAGGAGGGGGGTGCGAAGGTGAACCTGTGTCTCGAGAGCGGCTACCCGGCGGCGAGCCTGTTCAAGATCGTGGCGGCGGCCGCGGCCATCGAGGCCAGGGGATTCACGCCGGAGAAACGGCTGACCTATCGGGGGAGGAGGTACACGCTCTACAAGAAGCAGCTCGAGCAGGTGAAGGCGGACCGGTACACCAACGAGATCACCTTTGAGCGGGCGTTTGCCAGCTCCATCAATCCGGTGTTCGGCAAGATCGGCATCTACCACCTGGGCGAGGGGGTCCTGGAGCAGTATGCCGCCAAATTCCTGTTCAACGCGCCCATCCCCCTGGAGCTGCCCCTGGCCCCGAGCCGCATCGAGGTCCCCTCGGACGACTTCGGCCTGGCGGAGATCGCCTCCGGGTTCAACAAGCGAACCCTGGTCTCCCCGGTGCACGCCTGCCTGATTGCAGCGGCCGTGGCCAACAAAGGGACCATGATGGCGCCCTGGCTGGTGCGGCGGGTACGGGACGGGCAGGAACGAGAGGTGTACCTGGCCGAGATCGGGCCGCTGGCAAGGCCCATGACCGAAGCCACGGCGGTCCACATGCAGCGGCTCATGGAGGAGACCATCGACCAGGGGACCTGTCGAAGGGCCTTTCACGGCCTGAAGAAGAAAAAGGCGTTTCAGGACATGGACATCGGCGCGAAGACCGGCACGATCAACGATCCCCAGGATCGGTACAAGTTCGACTGGTTGAGCGCATACGTCCTTCCCCGGGACGGCCGGAGCCCCCTCACCATCACGGTTCTGGCCGTACACGGGAAAAAGCTGGGCATTCGGGCGAAGAACCTGGCCCGGTACATCCTGGAGCATCGTTACGGCTAACCCCACACCCTCAGAAGGCGGCATGGTGGCCTTTGAGAGGAGCTTCGCGGAACGGGGAGAACGGAGCGCATGTGCGGAATCATCTGCTATACGGGAACCGAGAAGGCTGAACCCATTCTGATCGAAGGCCTGAAGCGGCTCGAGTACCGGGGGTACGACTCCGCGGGCCTCGCCGTGCAGGAAGGCGGGCGGATCGACTGGTATCGGACGGTGGGCAAGATCGTGGAGCTGGAACAGAAGGTTCAGGGCATGGAGATTCCCGGCACCTCGGGCATCGCCCATACCCGCTGGGCCACCCACGGTGAGCCCAGCGAGGTCAACGCCCACCCGCAGCCCGACGCGGCGGAAAGCGTGTTCGTGGTGCACAACGGAATCATCGAGAATTACCTGCAGATCAAGAAGCAACTGCTGAAGAAAGGCGTGGTGTTCCGGTCGGAGACGGACACGGAGGTCCTGGCGCACTTGATCGCGGCGGTGTTCCGGGGCGATCTGGCCGAAGCGGTTCGAGAGATCATGGGGGGACTCGAAGGGACCTTCGGCCTGGCCGTGATTCACCGGGACGCCCCGGGGCAGGTGGCCGTGGCGAGACGCGGCAGCCCCCTGGTCATCGGTGTGGGGGAAGAGGGGCATTTCGCGGCCTCGGACATCTCGGCGATGGTCCGCTACACCAACAAGGTGGTCCACTTGAACGACAACGAAATGGCCCTGCTCACCGGGGACGGGTTCACCATCTCCACGGCCCAGGCCAAGACCATTCAACGGGCCACGGAGACCGTGGAGTGGCAGCCCGAGGACGCGGAGCTGAACGGGTTTCCCCACTTCATGCTCAAGGAGATCTTCGAGCAGCCCGAGACCATCCGCAACGCCGTCCGGGGGCGCCTCGAGCCGGGCGAGGGGGTGCCCAAGCTCGGAGGGATCATGCCGGTGTGGGAGCAGCTGAAGGAGTGCCGGCACATGGTGATCGTCGCCTGCGGGACCTCCTACTACGCGGGCACCGTGGGACGGTACATCTTCGAGGAGCTGACCGAGATCGACGTGGAGGTGGAGCTCGCGTCGGAGTTTCGCTACCGCAAGCTCAACTTTCCGCCCAACACCTTCATCGTCGCCATCAGCCAGTCCGGTGAGACCGCAGACACCCTGGCCGCCATTCGAGAGGCCCACCGCAAGGGCGCCCGTCTCCTGGGCATCGTGAACGTGGTGGGGAGCTCCATCAGCCGGGAGACCGAGGCGGGCATCTACAACCACGCGGGACCGGAGATCGGAGTGGCCTCCACCAAGATCTTCATCTCTCAGCTCACCATTCTGACGCTGCTGGCCCTGCTCCTGGGAAGGCATCAGAAGCTCAGCCTGACCGAGGGCGTGGAGGCCATCAAGGCCCTCTCGGCCCTTCCCGATCGGGTGACCCAGGTGCTGAGTCAGGACAACCACATCCAGGCCGTTGCCGAGAAGTACGTCCGCTGCCCCAACTGGCTCTTTCTCGGACGGAAGTTCCAGTACCCCATTGCCATGGAGGGGGCCCTCAAGCTCAAGGAGGTCTCCTACATCCACGCCGAGGGATATCCGGCAGGCGAGATGAAGCACGGACCCATCGCCCTCATCAGCCCGGACATGCCCACCGTGGCCGTGGTGCCCCGGGACGCCATGTACGAGAAGATGATCAACAACATCCAGGAGATCAAGAGCCGCAAGGGTCCGGTGATCGCCATCGCCTCCCAGGGAGACGAGAAGATCAAGGATCTCGTGGACGAGGTGATCGAGGTCCCCCACACCCTGGACTACCTGTACCCGATCCTGACGGTGGTGCCCTGCCAGCTCCTGGCCTACCACTGTGCCCGGTTCTTGAATCGGGACATCGACAAGCCTCGCAATCTTGCCAAGAGCGTCACCGTGGAGTAGGCATTCGCGCGAGGGCCGAGGGCATGCCGGACAGACTGCTGGAGCGAAGGGAAGGGGCCGTGCGATGGGTGCGGTCGGCGTGCCGGCTGTGCCTCGCGCCTCTCTTCCGCGTGCGGGTAGCGGGTGTGGAGCACCTGCCCGACGCGAGTGCCTTCGTCCTCCTGGTCAAGCACCAGCGCTGGGAGGACATTCCCCTGCTCGGGATGAGCGTGCCCAAGCCCCTGTACTACGTGGCCAAGGCGGAGCTGTTCCGGTACGCCCCGGTGCGCTGGTTCCTGACGTCCCTGGGCGGCATTCCTCTGAATCGGGCCC
>CAYYVD010000008.1:30029-34885 GCA_964475045.1 uncultured Desulfobacterales bacterium
GGGCCCGTCCCCTCGAGAGCCGCCGCTCCCTGAGGCGCATCCTCGAGCACCTTGGAGGCGGAGACGGTGTGGTCATCTTTCCGGAGGGCACCTACTACCGGGGCTGCATGGGGCCGCCCCGGGTGGGGCTGGTCCGCATGGTCCTGTCGAAGACGTCCCCGCCGTTCGTGCCGGTGGGCATTCGTTACGGAGCAGGACCCCGCACCCCGGTGGACATTCGAATCGGCCGGCCGGCGGCCCCGGAGCCGGGCCGCAATGCAGGCCCTTTTCTGGACCGAATGATGGCGGAGGTCGCCCGCCTATCCGGGCTGGTGCGGAATGGGGTCAGATCTTGATTTGTGCATTGAGGTTGCCCAAGCGGCCCACTCCAATCTGGATTGTATGCGCTTCAAGCGGGCGCAATTCACAAATCAAGATCTGACCCCATTCCTGGCCCCATTCCGCATGCCGCAATGAGGACGGGTTGATGGACGCATTGGAACGGGTGTTTGGCATCATCGACGGGGGTCGGGAGGAGGTCATCCGCCTTCAGGCGGAGCTGACCTCCCGGGTCGCCCTGGGGCCGGCCAACGGCGGCACCGGGGAGCACGCCAAGGCCGCCTTCCTGATGCGTGAGCTCGAGGCACTGAGACCGGACTCTCTCGAAGAGATTCGCGCGCCTCAGCCCGAGGCCGAAGGCGGCTACCGGCCCAATCTCCTCGCCTGCTGGGACGGGCGGGCCGAGGCGCCCCGGGTGTGGATTCTCTGCCACATGGACGTGGTGCCCGCCGGGGATCTGTCCCTGTGGGACGGGGATCCCCATCGGGTGCGCGTGGAAGGGGACCGCCTCTTTGGACGGGGGGTGGAGGACGATCAGCACGCCGTGGTCAGCTCCCTTCTCGCGGTCCAGGCCCTGCGGAAGGCCGGAGTGACCCCCGAGCGCCCGCTCGGCCTGGCCATGGTCGCCGACGAGGAGACCGGGAGCCGGTACGGGCTCGGTTATCTCCTGGGGCATCATCGCCGGCGCTTCTGCGAGCGGGACTGGATCGTGGTGCCCGATGCCGGAAACGAGGAGGGCACGCTGATCGAGGTGGCGGAGAAGTCCGTTCTCTGGCTGAAGGTCACGGTCCAGGGAAAGGCCTGCCACGCGAGCACGCCCCAGAAGGGGCGAAACAGCCTGTACGGGGCCGCCCGCGCGATTACCGCCCTGGACGGGCTGAAAACCCGGTTCGAGGACCGGGACGACCTGTTTCGTCCTCCCGGCTCCACGTTCGTGCCCACGAAGATCGAGGCCAACGTGGCCAACGTGAACACGATGCCGGGAAAGGACGTGTTCTATCTGGACTGCCGCGTCCTTCCGCACCATGACCCGGACGCCGTGCTGGCCGCCGCCCGTGAGATCGCCGCCGGCGTGGCTTCGGAGCTGGGACTCGAGGTGGAGGTGGTGATCGCCCACCAGGAGAAGGCCGCTTCGCCCACCCCCGCGGATGCCCCGGTGGTGAAGGCCCTCCAGCGGGCGGTGTGCCGGGTGACGGGGCGGACGGCGGCGCCCAGGGGGATCGGGGGGGCGACCGTGGCGGCCCTGTTCCGCAAGGCGGGCCTTCCCGCCGCGGTCTGGATGACGGCCCAGGACACGGCCCACCAGGCCAATGAGTCCTGTCTGGTCTCGGATGTGCTTCAGGACGCCAAGGTGTTCGCGTTTCTGCTCGCCGAGCCCGCGGGCCGGTGATCCCCTCTGCCTCGAGCACACGAAGACAACGCCGCCCACAGTCGGGAGGACACCGGTGAGCGCCGAGGATCGCATTCAGGAGGAGCTCGATTCCGGGGTGCGGGAAGGGGTCTACCCCGGGGCGTCGCTCGTGGTCGGCCGGGGTGGAGAGGTGGTGTTTTCCGGTGCGGCTGGGAAGCGATGCATCGAGCCCCGGGGACGGGATGTAAACCGGGAGACCCTGTTCGACCTGGGCTCGCTCACCAAGCCCCTGGCCACGACCCTGGCGGTGATGCGTCTCGTGGACCTCGGGCGGATGGAGCTGGACCTCCCCGTGGCCGAGCTGCTCCCGGTGGATCCGCCGCTGGACAAGCGGGCCGTGACACCGCGCCTGCTGCTCTGCCACGCCGCAGGGTTTCCGGCCTGGAAGGACTACTACAGGCGGCTGGAGGACGTGACGCCGGAGGAGCGCAAGGCCCGGTGCCGCTCCTGGATCCTCGAGGAGACCCCGCTGTATGCCCCGGGCCGGGGATGCGTCTACTCCGATCTTGGGTTCATCCTGCTGGAATGGCTGGCGGAGCTGGCTGCGGGCATGGACCTGAGCACCTACGTGGAGTCCCTGTTCTACGAGCCCCTGGGTCTGGAGCGCCTGTTTCTCTTTCGCCGGAACCAGCCCCTGCGGTATCCCAAGGAGGCCTTCGCCGCCACGGAGGCCTGCGCCTGGAGGCGACGGACGATTCGCGGCGAGGTCCACGACGAGAACGCCTTCGCCCTGGGCGGCTACTCCGGTCACGCCGGGCTCTTCGGGACCGCGGGCGACGTGTGGGCCCTGGCGCGCCTGCTGCGGGACCACGCGGCGGGTGAGCGCTTCGACCTGCTGCAGCCCGAGACGGTCCGGACCTTCCTTCAGCGCCAGTCGGACATCCCGGAGTGCGGCCGGGCCCTGGGCTGGGACACGCCTTCCCGGGAGGGCTCCTCGGCCGGCGCGCATTTCTCACGCGCCGGCGTGGGGCACCTGGGGTTCCCGGGCACGAGCCTGTGGATGGACCTGGAGCAGGACGTCCAGGTGGTCCTGCTCACCAACCGCGTTCACCCGTCCA
The DNA here is from genome assembly GCA_964475045.1 of uncultured Desulfobacterales bacterium. Lineage (GTDB taxonomy): Bacteria > Desulfobacterota > DSM-4660 > Desulfatiglandales > HGW-15 > JAIPEI01. Next base: position 32,817 of record CAYYVD010000008.1, read on the forward strand.
GGGAGAACCGGCGCATCCAGGGGTTTCGTCCGCGCATCCACGACTGCATCCTCGAGGAGCTGGGCGTGGCCTGAGCCGGAAGATCTCGAGGCGGTTTCAGGACGGGCCGCGGACCTCTGCTACCGCGGCTCCCCCCACATCCACCGGTCACAGAAGGAGGGCGGAAGCCGGGCGCTCAGGCGGACCATGGCGAAGACGGCCGTCACGGCCAGGAGGGAACGGGCCAGCAGCAGTCCGGTGAGATGTCCGCCCACCATGACCATGAGCATGGTGTCCTCGAACAGGCTGTGGGCCAGCCCCATCAACGTCAGGGCGTAGAACACGTCCCGCTTGTCGATGCGCCCGGATCGGGCTTCTTGAATGATCAGGCCGCCGCCGTAGGAGATCCCCAGGGTGACCCCGATGATGGCGATGGTGGATGCCTTGGGCCCGATGCCCATGAGACGGAGCACCGGTCTCAGCACGCGGTCCATGAGCTCCGTGATGCGGAAACGCTCGAGCACCCGCATGAGGAGCAGGAGCCCCACGATGATTCCGAAGATGGAGGTCAGGCGCTTTCCCTGGTCGATGGCCCAGACCAGGAGGGTCTCCTCCCCGGCCCCGGCCTCGGGGTTCAGCAGGGTGCTCGCAGGCTCCTGATAGAGGGCGAACGCGGTGTAGACCAGGTGAAGCACCCATCCGACGAGCAGCGCCGACCCGATGCGAACCGTGGCTTGAAACAGGAGTCGAGGCCCGGACTTCTGGGCGATCTTCAGCTCCACGGGCAGGCTGTGGGCCACCAGGATCATGGTGCCGAGGACCGTGGCCTGGGCCGTGGTGAGGGGGGCGTCGTCCACCAGGGTCAGAAGCACCACGATGGAGCTGTAGATGTTGTTGAGCATGGCCGTGGCCCAGACCAGGCCCATCTCCGCGGGAAGTCCCACCAGGGCCATGAACGGCTCCAGGGGGACGGCCAGGTAGCGGATCAGGCCCAGCTCCTTGAGGACCTTGACCGCAATGAGCACCGGGATCATCACACGGAAGAGCAGGTAGCTCACCGAAAGGGCGTCCCTGGCCAGGGCGAAGGTGTGGTCTTTGAGGGCGTTCAGGCGCATGGCATGGCCTCTCGAAGCCGGGTCTCGTCTGCTGCGCGGACGGCGTGTTCGAAGGAGCGTTTCGAAAGGGGCCGGAGTATAGATCAAAGCCGCCCCCGTCGCAACGGAAAACCCCGGAGCCCGGGGGTCGAGATCCCGGTGGATCGCTCGACCTCGTGGTTTTGTCTTGCAATTTCTGTGGCCGTTGTGATATCAAAAAATGGTTCCCAAACCCACACAACCCATGAGGATGAGGACACGCGCATTCCCGAAAAATGTGGTGTGCCCACCCTTTCCTTCCGGCGACACGGGCCATCCGGTCCGATCGAACATGGAGACTGCCCGGTTTCACGGGCAGGGAACGTCAACCCTGACAAGAAGGAGGGAATGATGAAGACCCTGAGACTGTGCCTGGTGTTGGCCATCGCCGTACTTTTCATGACGACCGGCCCGGCCATGGCGGGGGAAACCCTCGACGCGGTCAAGGCGCGCGGCTTTCTCAAGGCCGGCGTGAACGGTGACGTGTACGGCTTCAGCATGCCGGATGAGAAGGGCGTCTGGAAAGGGTTGGATGTGGACACGGCACGGGCCGTGGCCGCAGCGGTCTTCGGCGATGCGAGCAAGGTGGAGTTCACCGCCCTGACGGCGGTGCAGCGCCTCCCCGCGCTTCAGAGCAAGGAGATCGACGTCCTGTGCCGGAACACCACCCAGACCCTGACCCGGGAGACCACCAACGGACTGAACTTCTGCCAGGTGAACTACTACGACGGGCAGGGGTTCCTGGTGCCCAAGAAGCTCGGGGTCAAGAGCGCCAAGGAGCTGGACGGCGCCACGGTCTGCGTGCTCCCCGGGACCACCACCGAGATGAACGCGGCGGACTTCTTCCGGGCCAACAATCTCTCCTGGAAGCCCGTGGTCATCGAGCAGGCCTCCGAGCTCAACAAGGCCTTTTTTGCCGGGCGATGCGATACGCTCACCTCGGACGCCTCCCAGCTG
>CAYYVD010000009.1:0-22885 GCA_964475045.1 uncultured Desulfobacterales bacterium
CACATTCGTCCGTGCGGAAAGGGAGTCGGGGCCATGGTGCAGATCGCCCTTTGCCACCTCTTTTTCGGGCTGATCCTGATCGTGTATGGAGCCCAGGTCTGACCGTTCCTGGAGGGCCTCGGGTATCTTCAGGCCTCCGTGAACACGTATGTCCCCATCCTCCTGGTGCTTTCCGCCAGGCAGGCGGCCTTCGTGCGGACCCGGCGCCGCCTTCGGGCCCTGGAGCCGGACGGCGGTGAGGACCTCTACCGGCTGAGCTGGCACGAGTTCCTCGCAGAGTTCCTGTCGTGGCTCATCGCGGGCCTGCTCATCGCGGGCGTCTATCTGGGGCTCTTTCAGGCCCCTGTGGCCACGGCCGTCAAGATCATGCTGGGCTGCTTCAGCTTTGCCCTCCTGGGCGGCATGCTCTGCTACCTCTCCTTCGAGCACCGGGTCATCGCGGTGCTCAGCCGGCTGCAGCAAGCGCCGCAGCGGGCGCCCGAGCGTCTGTTCTCCGTGTCAAGCAAGATGTTCTTCTTCATGGCCACGGTGCTCGGCCTCACCACCGGGGCCGTCCTCCTGATGGTTTACACGGACATCACCCACCTGGTGGAAACCCCCGGCGCCGTGGGCCGGGAGGTCTATGTCGGGGTGTTCCAGGAGATCGTGTTCGCCTTCGGCGTGCTTCTCTTTCTGAGCGCCGTCATCATCAGCCGTTACTCGCGGAACCTCCGGGAAATCCTGGGCCTGCAGCTGAGCGTCATGGAGGAGATCGGCCGGGGAGGCGCTCGAAGACGGGTGCCCATCGTCACCAACGACGAGTTCGGTCTCATTGCGGCCAAGACGAACGAGATGATCCAGGGGCTCGAGGAGCGGGACCTCTGCCGGGTGAGCTTTCAACGCTACATGGCTCCGGAGGTGAGCGAGAAGATCCTGAACGGCGCCATCCCGTCGGGGGGGGAGATTCGAGAGGCGACCATCCTGTTCTGCGACCTGCGGGGATACACCCCGTTCGTGGAGCGGAACGAACCCCGTGAGGTGGTGGATTTCCTGAACGAGTACTTCACGGAGATGGAGCAGGCCGTCAAACGCTTTCAGGGCATCGTGCTCCAGTACATCGGCGACGAGATCGAGGCGGTCTTCGGCGCGCCGGACGACCTGCCGGACCATGCGGAGATGGCGGTACAGGCGGCGCTCCACATGCGGAAGCGCCTGGCGGAGCTCAACGCCCGAAGATCCGCCAGGGGAGAGGCCCCGGTTTTTCACGGGATCGGCATCCACTCGGGAGAGGTCCTGGCCGGAAGCGTGGGAAGCCCGGAGCGGCTCGTCTACGCCCTGGTGGGAGACACGGTGAACGTGGCCTCGCGGATTCAGGACCTGAACAAGCGCTTCGGCACCGACATCCTGGTGAGCGAGGCCACGCGGGATCGGGCCGGGAAGGGCTCCTTCCGCTTCGAAAGCCTCGGGACCACCCCGCTTCGAGGCAGGCAGAAGACCCTGGAGCTCTTTCGCCTGCCCTGAATCCCCGTGCCGAAACGGACCGGTCCAAAACGGCACAAGAGCGAGACGTCCCGCCCAGCAGGCGTTTTCGCTCCGGGCGTGCCAAAACGGGAGGTCGGTTTCGAGGTTCAGCCCATTTCCCAAAGGGCCCCGGCCGTAGATTCCCATTGGAACCTCCCTCCGTTCGGTTGTTTTTCCGTCAGGATTGGATTTTGGCACGCCTTGTGCCGTGCAATGGGGTGTTGCCGTGCCGTCCGTCCCGCCCGAAGCGGCCCCCACATCCTGGATCCGGAGAGCCAGCAGCATGGACAACCACATCATCCCTCGAAGCGGGGGCCACCCGCCCCTCCACGCCTTTCCGGGGCTCCTGAGACGAGGAGCTTCTCGGCTTCGTGGCGTACACCCTGGCCATGGTGATGCGCCAGAAGCTCACCGAGGAAGCCGTCAAGGACGTGGCCACGGGGGTGTCGGCGGTCACGGGCGAACGCTTCTTCAGGCGCTTGACGCGGTACCTGGCCCGGAGCCTCGGCGTGGACTACGCATTGGTGGGCGACCTCAGGCCGGACGCGCCGGACCGGGTGAGGACCGTGGCGGAAAACCTGTGCAGTACGATCTGCAGGCGACGCCCTGCGCCGACGTTCTTCGACGCGGCGTCTGCTTTCACCCCCGGGGGGTGCAGGAGTCCTTCCCGGAGGACCGGTTGCTTCGGGACATGGGGGTCGAGAGCTACATGGGCGCACCGCTCTTCGACTCCAGGGGACGACCCCTCGGCATTCTGGCGGTCCTGGACGGCCGGCCCCTGGAGCACACCGAGTTCGCCCAGTCCATGCCGAAGATCTTCGCCGTTCGCGCGGCGGCCGAGATGGAGCGCATGCGCACGGTGGCGGAACGGGACCTGGTCGCCCCTTCAACCGAACCTTGATCCAGAGGGGTTTTCAAGGTATAGTGGGTCTTTCGTGCGCCCCGTGTACGAAGAACGCCATGATCGGTTGGAGTACCAGCCCTTGAAAGCCTTTCAGGAAAACGCGACCTCCGGCGTGTCGCTCGCGCGCACACGCAAGCGGGTGGGCCGCAAGCGGCGCTGCCTCAGCTGCGGCACCACGGCCATGAACGGCGGCCGCCGCTACTGCTCCAAGGGGTGCCGGGAGCAGATGATGTGGGTCCTGTCCCTGTCCAAAGGCCTTTTGCGGGTTTTCAATGCCCGCTATGCTGCGTTCACCTTTGACAAGACTCGGATTTTTCTGGACATCTTGCCGCTTCGAACCTGGGACATCTCCCGGTTCACCTGTCGAAGACGGGTCGGACGGAAGCCCGCCGAGGACCTCAAGGACCTGATCCTGCAGTCCGGGGAGGAGTGGCACGAGATGCTCAACACCCACAAGTCCAAAGGGTACGCCTCCCTCTTTCTCCTGAAAAAAAACCACGATCACTCGGTTCCGGCCAACACCGTGATGCCGGACCGCCGGGTCCGCCCGCGGTTCTCGCGCCTGGAAAAAGAGTCCATGAAGGCCCTTCGTCTCGGCATCAACGAGCTCCTGTCGGAGACGGCCGTGGAGCGAATCAAGTCGGCCTACAAGCAGATGGCCAAGGTGCATCATCCCGACATGGGCGGCCGTGCGGAGGACTTCCGGCGGCTGACCGAAGCCCACGAGCAGATGATCGTGTGGGCGGAGAACCCCCAGTTCACGGCCAGAAAGGCCCTCATCGACTGCTGGTCCTATGACGGGTACACGAACCGCTGGGTGCCCCCCCTCTGAGTCTGCGGGCCGATGCCTGCCCCGCTCCGTTCGAGAGTCCTTGAGCCGCGATCCCGTGGAGGCCTCGGCACCGTGCCGGGTGGACGCCGGCGGAACTTGGGACATCAAAGGCCTGGCCCTGCCCCTGGAGCGGGAGGCGCCGGCCACCCTGAACATGGCCCTGGATCTGCGCACGCGGGTCCGTCTCTTGCCCTACCGGGAGCGCCGGGTGCGGGTGGTCTCCCGAGGGTTTCACCCCGAGGGGGAGAGCGCAACGTTCGGCGCCCTGCCCTATCTCCCGCCGTTCGGCCTGTTCTTCGCGGCGGTGGAGCGGTTCGGGTTCCACGGGCTGGAAATCCGGATCGCCTCGGAGTCACCGCCGCGCTCCGCCATGGGAGGATCCAGCACGGCGCTCACCGCCCTGCTCCGGGCCCTGTCAACCCTCAACGCCCGTCTCGGGGAACCGTCCTTGCCGCCGAAGGACCTGCTCCTGCTGGGATACCACCTGGAGGACGGTGTGGCGGGCGGCCACTGCGGGATGCAGGACCAGGCGGCTGCGGTCTACGGTGGGGTCCACCTCTGGCGGTGGCGATACGGGCGGCCGGGGTCGCCCTACCGGCGGGAGACCCTTCTGGACGTCCGGGGCTGCCGGGAGCTCTCCCGGCGGATCCTGGTGGTCCACAGCGGCGTTGACCACGACTCGGGGAGCGTGAACCGGGGCTGGGTCCGGGGTTTCTTCTCCGGCCGGACCCGGGACGCGTGGATTCGGGCGAACCGGACGGTTCACCGCCTGGCCGAGGCCCTTCGAGCCAAGGAGTGGGCGGCCGCGGCCGCCTGCGTTCGAGAGGAGATGTCCCTTCGCCGGGACGTGACGCCGGACGCGCTGATTCCCGAGACCCGACGCCTCATCGACGCGGCCGAGGCCGCGGGGTGCGGGGCCCGCTTCGCCGGGGCCGGGGCCGGGGGCGCGGTGTGGGCCGTTGGACCCGAGGCGAGGATCGAGGCGCTCCGCGCCCGCTGGGGCCGGTTGCTCGCATCGATCCCGGGGGGACGCGTCCTGGACTGCGGCGTCGATCCCCGCGGGGTCCGGTGAGAGAGCCCTCCCGCCGGTGCGGACTGGAAGGATGACAACATGGAGAGAGGAAAGAACCAGGCCGGATCCCGCGAGGAGGGCTTGATCATCGACATGGGGTTCGATGTGCTTCACATTCTGGCGCGCTCCTTCGAGAAGGAGATGGGCCGCGCCTTTCACCGGGTCTGGAACGAGAGCCTCGAGGGCACGCAGGGCCTCTCCCGGTTCCTTTTCGAGGGCCTTCAGGCGGGGGGCGACCACCGGGAGATCAACAGGCACATCGTCCGGGCGCGCTGGGAGGACCGCCGGGGACAGGGCGGTTTCGAGCCGTTGCTCCAGGCCTTTGTCTCGCTGCTCGACGCGCAGCTTGCCGCGGCCCGGCGGGTCCTGGGACCGAGCCTCGTGCAGCAGGCCTCCGGCGAAGCGGCCCGGATGCTCTCCATGGTGGACCGTTACCGCGGGAAGGACTCGGTCGCCAGGAGGTTCCTGGAGCGGCTCGAGGCCGCGTCGGGAGCTTAGGAGGCCAGCAAACCTCCGGGTCTTTTCACGGTAGAAGGACGTGAGTGATTTGTACCGGGACGGATGAAAAAGTCCACTCAGACAGGCGGTCTCTAGGCCTTGCCCAGCTCCTTCACGCTGTCCATGTACACCTTGTAGAAGCGCTCGTTGTCGGCGAGGGCCTTTTTCAGCACGGCCTGGAGCTTGTCCACGTCGTTCGGGTTGACCACCAGGTTGGCGCTCATGGCAAAGGCCATCATGTTGTCCGTGGTCTGGAACTGGTCCCCCAGGAGCGCCAGGAAGATCTTCCTCCGAACCGTCATGGACAAATGGTTGATGGAGTTGATGATGGGGCTGTGCTCCAGGGGCTGGCTGTCGAACCCTTCGGCCAGGACCACCAAGTCGAACACGTGAAAGCGCATCTTGCTGATGGCGTCCCGGGTCCCCGGAGACTCCACGTAACGGAACTCGAGCGCCTCCACGGCCGAGCGGATCGAATCCTTTCGAATGGGATCGCCGTCCAGGACCAGGGCCAGCTTGGTCCCCTCCTCGAAGAACCCCAGCGAGGTGTCGTCCCCGTACTCGAGCTCGTCCGCGCCTTTCCCTCCGGCTCCGGATGTCTCGGACGGCGGAGGGGGTTGCGCCCGGCCGCCGCTCGTCCGGGTGTCGATGGTGATCTTCTGCTTGCAGGCCGGACAGGCGATCTTGACGATCTGATCCCGAGGAAGCTTCTCGTCCGGAATCTTCAGGGTCTTGCTGCAGTGGCTGCAGGTCACCTCCATGGGTCTACTCCTTAAAGGCGTGTGGATGCAGGGCGCCTATCGCCGCCGCATCTGCTGGTCCTCGTCCTTCCCGTACGAGTCGTCCAGGGTGAGGTCCTCGATGGAGGTGGTCTTCTCGCCCCGGGAGGCCTTGATGGAGTCGATGGCACGGCCCACCACCGCCTTCCGGGAGGCATAGCTCATGGCCGTGTCCTCGGAAATCAGCCCCTTCGTGAACAGCTCCGCGATGCACTGGTCAAAGGTCATCATGCCGAAGGCCTGGCTCCCCTCGATGATCTCGTAGAAGGTCTTTCCTTCGGACTCGCCGTTGAGAATGCTGTCCTTGACGCGCAGGTTGGACCCCATGATCTCGAAGGCCGCCACACGCCCGCCCCCCTCCTTGGGGAGCAGCCTCTGACAGGCGATCCACCTCACGGTGTCCGTCAGGCGGATCCGGATCTGCTTCTCCTCCTCCTGCTCGAACATGCCCACGATTCGGTTGATGGTCTGCCCCGAGTCCACGGTGTGCAGGGTGCTCAGCACCAGGTGTCCGGTCTCTGCGGCGGAGAGTGCGATCTCCACGGTTTCCCGGTCGCGCATCTCGCCCACCAGGATCACCTTGGGAGCCTGGCGAAGGGCGGCCCGAAGCCCGGAAGAGAAGGAGTCGAAGTCGAGGCCGAGCTCCCGCTGGTTGAAGGTGGACCGCTTCTGGGAATGGACGAACTCCACCGGGTCCTCCAGGGTGACCACGTGCACCGATTTGGTCTCGTTGATCTCGTCCAGGACCGCGGCGAGGGAGGTGGACTTCCCGCTTCCCGTGGCCCCGGTCACCAGGATGATGCCGTTGCGCTCATTGCCCATCCTCTTGAAGGCCTGGGGCAGCTTCATCTCCTCCACGGTGGGCACCCGGGTGGCGAGCTGGCGCATCACCGTGGAGTAGTACCCTTTCTGGGAAAACACATTGACCCGGAAGCGCGCCTTGCCCGCGAGCTGGTAGGACAGGTCGCAGGAGCCTTCGGAGAGCAGGAGCTTGGTCAGACGCCGGTCTCCGTTGATGAGGTTCAGGGCGAACACCTCGGTCTGAAAGGGGGTGAGCCGTGGAATGGGCGGGTTCAGGGGGACCGGCTGGAGCTCTCCGGAGCTCTCCACCTGGAAGGGCTTGTCCACCGTGATGTTCAGGTCCGACACATTGTCATGGGACTCGAGCATGGCGGTGAGGATGTGGTCGATCTGCTGCCGTCTCATGGGCCTCCCTCCTGTTAGACCTCCGTGAAATCTGAAGGCGGATTCTTGAGAAAGGGACGGAACTTGCTCTTGTCGTTGGCCTTGTTGTAGGCGTCGTCCGCCGCGATCCGCTTGTTCTTGAGGTGGTCCATGATGGCGTCGTCCAGGGACTGCATGCCGTACTTCTTGCCGGTCTGGATCATGGAGGGGATCTGAAAGGTCTTGGCCTCGCGGATCAGGTTCCGCACGGCCGGGTTTGCGATCATGATCTCCAGGGCCGCCAGCCGTCCCTTCTTGTCGATCCGCCGGAACAGGGTCTGGGCCACCACCGCCCGCAGGCCGTCCGCCAGGGTGTTCCGGATCTGTTCCTGCTGATTCACCGGAAACACCTCGATGACCCGGTCCACGGTCTTGGCGGCGCTGGTGGTGTGCAGGGTGCCGAAGACCAGATGGCCGGTGGCCGAGGCCTCGATGGCCAGGCTGATGGTCTCCAGGTCCCGCATCTCCCCGACCAGGATGATGTCCGGGTCCTCGCGAAGCGCCCCCCTCAGGGCGGCGGAGAAGGACCGGGTGTGGAGCCCCACCTCCCGGTGGTTGACCACGGCCTTTTCGCTGTGATGAACGAACTCGATGGGGTCCTCGATGGTGAGGATGTGGTCCTTGCGGCTCTTGTTGGCCTCGTCAATGATGGCCGCCAGGGTGGTGGACTTTCCGCTGCCCGTGGGCCCGGTGACGAGGACCAGCCCCCTCGGAAGGGTGGCGAGGCGGCGGACGATGGACGGGAGCCCCAGCTGCTCGCAGGTGAGCACGGTGGAGGGGATCTCTCGAAACACGGCGCCGACCCCGTACTTCTGTTGAAAGAAGTTGGCCCGGTACCGGGCGAGACCGGGAATCTCGTAAGCGAAGTCCACGTCTCCGGACTCCTCGAAGATCTTGACTTTGTCCTCGGGGGCGATCTCATAGAGCATGCCCTTGAGGCCGTCGTTGTCCAAGGCCCTGTACTTCACCCGCTCCAGCTCCCCCTGAATGCGGAGCACCGGCTGCTGGCCGGAGATCAGGTGGAGGTCGCTGGCGCCTTGCTCATTCATCAGCTTGAAAAACGCGTCAATCTGAGCCATGGGGTTCCTCCGGGTGGACCCGAGCCGCCGCTTCGCCGGGAAGAAAACGCCTCCCCGAACCGGCATCTGTGCTCGCAGACAGGGGAAAACGGCGTGTCATGCTCAACAAGGGAAAAGGATCGTGTCTTCTGCGCCACGGCGTGAGGGGGCGCGGACTGGCCGCTGGAAAATCGCAGCGATTATAAACCAAAACCGCGGGGGTTCAAAGCCAAAAAACCCTCGTCGAGGCTTCCCCAGTCGGCCGGAAAAGGGCCTCAGGCCGTGGGGGAGGATCAGGGGAGCCCCTTGACCATGAGCACGGCGTCCTGCCCGCGGGGGTAGAACCCGTGCTTGAGCTCGACCATTCGAAACCCCTCCTCCTCGAACAGGCGCCGTGCGGCGAGGTTCTCCACGGCGGTGTGAAGCCAGAGGGCGTCCGCGCCGTTCTCTCGAACCGTGACCTGCGTCCGCCGCAGGAGGCACCGCCCCACACCGCAACGCCGGGCCGCTCGATCCACGGCGATGGCGAGAAGCTCGGTTCCGCGCGGGGGACCGAGGGCCGGGGGGATGCGTGCGCACATGGAGAACGCGACCAGCCTGCCGCCCAGAAGCGCGACCTCCGTCCACGCCTCCCCGGAGTCGAACCAGCCTCCGATGACACCGGCATAGGCACCGAAGGGGCGAAAGGCTCGAGCGCTGAGGCGCATGACAAACAAACGCTCGACCGGCAGGGCCTCTCGAATGCGGAGACCCGGGGCCGGACCGCGTTCCCTGCACATTCTCCGGTGCTCACCGTACCCGCCGCTCAAGAGGCGCTCCTTCGTGGTCCGTGGAGCGGATGCTCCGCGGCTCGGTCGCTCCATTGGACAGGCATGATACAAAGAAGGGGAGGGGTTCGAAAAGCGAAAAAGGGGAAGGTGCAGGGGCTGCGGACCGCGAATCGTGCTTGCACGGCCTGCTCGCCGTCACTAGAGTGGACATCGCCCAGGCAACGCTAGAGAGTTTCGGGGACACAGAGTTTCGGGGACACCATACGTAATTCGGGATGGGAAGCCCGATGCGAGACACAGCATGTTTCGAATTACGTATGGTGTCCCCGAAACCCTCGAAACTCTGTCCTCGAAACTCTCATGGAACGCGGAGGGGTGCGTTTCGGTATGGGACGGAAGGCATGACGAGCCCGGATCAAGAGACCTCGACCAGCGCCGGGGAGGGGTCCCTGACGAGCCCGGTGTTCCTTCTCCTCAATCTTGCCTATCTTCTGGTGTTTTCCCATGTGGCGCTGTACTATCTCTATCCGATCGCCCTGGACGACATGGGCGCGGGAAGCCGGATGATCGGATGGGTGATGGGAGTCTTTTCCCTGGCGGCCGTCCTGTCCCGGCCCCTCATGGGCGTGGTGGCCGCCGGGCGCGGGGAGTTCTTCCTCATGAAGGGGGGCATGGCCGTCCTGCTGGCGGCCTCGGTCTGCTATCCCCTGCTGGCGGAGGTGGGCCCCCTGCTGCTCCTGGTGAGGGTGGTTCACGGACTCGGCTTCTCCGGGTTCGTGGGAGGGAGTTTTTCCGCTGTGGCCCGGTTGTTCCCGGACGGGCGCCGGGCCGAGGCCTACAGCCTGGTGGGGGCCTCCATCATGGGGGCCGTGGCGCTTGCACCCCCGGCCGGGGAGGTCCTGATCGCCCGGTTCGGGTTCGAGACCCTGCTCGTGTGCGCAAGCGCGCTCGTGGTCCTGGCCTGGGGTGCGGTGAAGGGAGCCGGCCGAGGCGCCGTGAGCTTGCGGCGGCGGGAATCCCCGAGGCGGACGCCGTACCTGCCGCTTCTCCGGAGCAGGTCCTTCCTGCTGCTCCTGGTCTCCACCCTGATCTTCGCCCACAGCCAGTCCACCTTGTTCAACTTTCTGGCCCTGGCTGCGGAGCGCCGCGGCGCTGCGGCCGGAGGGTTCTTCTTCGGGGCCTTCGCGCTGGCCATCGGCATCCTCCTGACCATGGGCCGGTGGATCGATCGCGGGGGCAAGCATCGCTTCCTGCGAATGGCCTACCCGGCGCTGGCCCTGGGGCTGCTTCTTCTGCCGGTGTTTCTGGGCCGCTCCGGGGTGTGGATTCCGGCCCTGCTGTTCGGTGCGGGCATGGGGTTTCTCTTTCCAGCGCACAACGCCCTCGCCGCGGATCACGGAGGGGGTTCCGAGAAACCTGCGGTCATGGCCGTGTTCACGGCGGTGTACGACTCCGGGTTCATCACGGGGGCGGTGGCCTCCGGATGGATCGCCGCCTGGCTCGATCTCGACGGCCTGTTCTACGCGACCGGAGCCATGGCGGCGGCCGGGTGGTTGATCTGCCTGGCGGCCCCGTTCGGTTCGGCTCCCGGGCGGGGCGGACCGGGGTCCACTGGTTCGGGAGGATGAGGCGTGGATGATCAGACGATCCTGGAGCAGCTCGAGGGCGTGGCCGAGGGCCTGGAGATCGAGGTTCGCTACGAGACCCTGCGCAGAGAGGCCCGCTACAACCCGGGCGGGCTCTGCCGTGTGCGCGGGCGGCCCGTGATCATCGTCAACCGCAAGGCCCCTCTGCAGGACAAGGTCCGGGTGCTGGCGGCGGCGGTTCAGCGATTCGATCTGAGCGGCGTCTACCTCCGGCCCGGACTGCGGGCGTTTCTGGCGGAGGTCGACCCCGAAGGCGCGGTGGAGATGGGCGAGATCGAGGAGGCCGCCGGGGAGGACGAAGCCGAGGACTGATTCACGGGCACGGCTCAGGGCGTGGCGGACCTCGTGGCGCCGGAGAGGTTGTCGTAGAGCCGCAGCGGCGAGAGAAACAACCGTTTCAGGACGCCGGCCACACCCCCTCCCAGGTGCCTGAAGGGCACGTGCCGGGTATCGGGGTCCTTCATGGGGCCGCTCACCGCGAAGTAGTAGGTCAGAAAGGAGCGATCCCTGCCCGTGAGGGCGTACCCCAGGATCGGAATCCGGCTCACGATGGCGTCCAGGGTCTCCAGGGGCCGGACGCCCAGGGTGAAGTCGACGGTCTTCTCGTTGAGATCCGCCTCGCCTGCGGCCACGGCGTTGTAGACGGGGCTCGACATGGTGAAGTTCTCCGTCGCGAGCACCCCGCGGTCGATGACACCGAACCCCTTCATCCGCTCGAAGTAGAACCCGCCTTCGGGAAGACCGGACGGTTTTCCCTTGATGAGGTTCTCCAGGCTCATCATCTCCAGGACCCTCGAGAACACGCCGCTCTTTCGCAGCACACCCCGTTGAATGACCACCTCCACGTTTCCGCTCAAGCTGGGAAGGAGGTCCTCCATGGTCCTTCCCTCCAGGTTGAGATAGGCCGCCATGTTCAAGGTGCCTTCCAGGAAGGGCCCCTCCTCGATTCCGAGCTCGTCGAGGAGCTCGGGAAGGGGCTGGGCCGTCAGGCGGATGTGGTTAACCAGGGCAATGCCCGGGGCGGGCTCGCCCCGAATGCGCCCGTGGGAGGTGAGCACCCCGTGAGGGAGACGGATTCGGGACCGGGCCAGACGGACTTCCCCGTCTCTCAGGTGCACCTCGGCGCGCAGCGGGCCGAGGCGCATTCCCTTGAAGAAGGCCGTGCGGCCGTGGACCTCCAGGCGCACGTTGACGCGGTCCGGAACCAGGCCGGAGCCGGACGCTGTTCGGGGCTCCCGGGGAAGCAAATCGTCCGGGTTCAGGAACTCGGCGTGGACGCGAAGCTGTCCCGCAATTCTTCGCCACCCTTCCAGCTCCCCGTCCACCTCCATTTCGGTCTCGCCCACGCGCATGCGGCACCGTTGGATGCTCACGTCCTTTCCGGAGAACGCCAGGGAGAAGGACGCGTCCCGAATCGGGGAGGGAATGCGGTGGAGCTCGGCTGTGATGCCTTCCCCCTCCACCTCGCCGAGGATCACGGTGGCCAGGGGGTCTTTTCGCGAAGCCAGCAGCTTGAGGTTCCCCTGCAGGCGACCGCTGGACGGTCTCCCGTGGTCGTGGAAGCGCAGCCCCAGGTCCTCCAGGTCGAGCGAGGACGTGGACACCTCGAGGGTGAACAGGTCCCTGCGCTCCAGGTCGTACCCGCCGGAAAGGGACAGCTCGGAGCCATGAAAGCGGCAGTGCACGTGCTCCAGGCTCAGGTGCTCCCCCGGCCCGAGGAAGAGATCAAAGGTGACGTGGTCCTCGGGCCCGGGCGGGTGCATGGAGACCTGGTCGTTGCGCAGGGTGACCTCCTGGAGGTCCACGCGGCCCCGGGCGTGCCAGCGACCCCTCTCGCGTGTGAGGGAAAAGCGGGTGGCCACCGGACCCTCGAAGGCCATGGGGAGCTCGAAGCCCCGAAGGAGGACCGGCAGCGCTTCGTTCATGTCCACCCGGGCAAAGACCTCGGCGGTTTGCAGGGGAAAGGGGGTGGCCCCCGAGCCGAAGCGTCCTTCGGCCTCGAACGCGGACCTCCCCCAGGCCCCGGAGGCCTCGAAGCGGTTGCCCTCCTCGGAGACGAGAATGGTCGCGCTGGAGAGCGCCAATGGAAGGCGGAGCTCGGGCTGCCGAATCACGGCCTCCCGAATGGTGAACGATCCCTCCCGGGTCCTGGGGACGTTCCAGCCGCTCTCGTAGCGGAACCGGGCCCGGCAGGAGAGCAGACCGGACAGGGGACCGAGCCGTTCCAGCAGGTGCAGTACGTCGGGAGGGATGACGTCGATCCGCTTCTGCTCCTGGAGGGTTCGAAGACGAAAGTCTCCGTCCACGAGGATGTCCCACACCGGCCGGTCGCCCAGGAGCTCCCGGATCTCCAGGCGCCCCTCACGAATGGTCGAGTCTGCGAGGGTGCCCTCGAGGTCCGCGATGGTCAGACGCCCGCTGTCGTACGCCACCCGGGCCGAGACCGCCTCGAAGGGGGTCGGGACCGCCGGCCCCGCCACCCGGAAGCCGTGGCAGTCTACGGCCAGGGAGAGCGCGTGGGCGTGCTCGGGCTGATCCAGGGACTCGATCTCCTCCAGGGTCCCCGCGATGGTGAGGTGGCCGAGACGGACCGTGCCGGAACGAAGCAGGGGGAACAGTCGCGTCTCCACCCAGGCGGCGAGGAGGGGCGTGGGAAAGTACCGCGCCATGAGGTCGAAGGGCATGGGCTCGCTTTCCGTCCTCAGGTGGATCCGCGGTTCGTCCCGGTCGGGGAGCTCCACGTTCAGGCCCAGGACCAGAGAAAGGGCGCCGGCCCGAAGGGTCATGTCGGGAAGCCGGAGGTGGGACCCGCTCACCTCCCCCTGAAACCCCACGACGATCTCCGGCGGACGGTACGGTTTGACGCGCCCCTCGTCCCGGAGCAGGAAGCGCACCCCGGTCGCGGCCGCCCGTCCCCTCACCTTCAGCGGCCGGTTCAGGTCGCCTTTCAGGGTCCACCGGCCCGCCACGGTTCCCCCCTCGAAAGCCAGCTTGTCGGGCCAGGGCAGCCGCACCATGGGAACGTCCTCCACGGTGGCCTCGAAGTCGACGGCGGCCGCCGTTCCCTTGGACGCCGGGGTGACGGTGCCGCGAGTGCGGAACGGCACGCTGTCCTCCCGAAACCGGATTCGACCCGAGGCGCTCACCGCGAGTGAGGCCGGAGCCCCCGTTCCGGCGCGGACCTCCATGCGGACCGCTTCGGCGCCGTAGGGGCGATCCCGGATTTTCAGGGTCCCCCGCTCCACGGAGAGGGACTCGAGGCCGGGGAGCCAGGGGAACGCGGGTCCGGCCAGGGCCTCTGCAGGCGATGCGTCGGCTTCGAGTGCCTCGAGCTCCAGGCGGGGGCCAACGAGGGTCAAGCGGACGGGTGTCACCCGGCCTCGAAGGAGGTCCCCGGGGTCCAGCAGCAGGTGAAGGGAGGCGGCTTCGATCCGCTCCGTCCCCGCCTGCGAGGACGCTTCGAAGGTGTGGGCCAGGACGCCCACCCCGCCCCAGAGGCTCAGCTCGATCCGGCCCGTCTGAATGCGATACCCGGTGGCGAGGGAAAGCCGCTCCACCAGGGCCTTCTGGACGGAGGGCTTGTGAATCAGCACATGGGCGTATAGGACGAAGGATGCCAGCAGCAGGGCCAGGAGCAGGGAGCCGACCAGCACAGCCCGGATTCTCCTCGGTGTCATTCCGAGCACGATCCGCCTCCCGGCGCCCGGCGGTCCGGGGTGCGCCGGAGCTGCCGGTAGTCCTGCAGAATGCGGTGGTGATCAAAGGCCAGGTTCTCGGGGAGTGCGTCCAAGGCGAAGACCTTCGCCTCGGCCGCATCGTCTGCGCCTTCGGGCGTACCCGACGCCCGGGCCGTGAACACCACCGTGATGGTATGCTGCCGGGGGTCCCGGGAGGGGTCCGAGTAGGCGCCCAGCTGCCCCCTCAGCTCCACGTCGAGGGAGGTCTCCTCTCGGGCCTCCCGCACGGCGGCCGACTCCAGGCTCTCGCCGTAGTCCACGAATCCTCCGGGCAGGGCCCAGCCGAGCGGGGGGGTTCTCCGGCGGACCAGCACCACGCCGCCCTGGGTCTCGATGATGATGTCCACGGTGGGAAGCGGATTTCGAAACGCCTGGACCGGCCCGCCGCAGTGGGGGCATGTGAGGTGGGTCTTCATGGGCTGACCTCGCTGACCGCGCGGGCCGGCAGCGGCGCTCGCCGGGGGACAGGCTAGGACGACGCCTCGACGGGATTGGTCATCAAAGGGGTGGTCCGAATGCGCTCCCCCACGGGTCCTGTGATCAGATCGTAGAGCGGCGCCTTCCAGTAGGGGTTGGCCAGGGTCCGTGCCCCCCGTCGCCGGACGAGCTCGTTCCGGCAGAGCACCTTGACGAGCATCAGATCGTTGGTGCCGTACCTGGCCTCCTGGGTCTTTCCGGCCAGGGTGTAGGCAAAGGTCAGGAGCGCGATGCCGGTCACGGCGTCCGGGTCGGAGGCGAAATCGCGCCGGGTGGCGTCCATTCGGCTCATCCGCTCCAGGATGTCCTCGGGCACGT
Organism: uncultured Desulfobacterales bacterium; assembly: GCA_964475045.1. Taxonomy (GTDB): domain Bacteria; phylum Desulfobacterota; class DSM-4660; order Desulfatiglandales; family HGW-15; genus JAIPEI01. Next base: position 14,816 of record CAYYVD010000009.1, read on the forward strand.
CCTGGAGGGTGGTGTCCCGGGAAAACCGGCGAGAGAGCCAGGCGAAGGCCTCGGCGCCCACGAGGTCGATGATGGGGTTGGGTTGTGCGTCGTCCATGGTCTCCGTTTCGGTTGGGGGTTCGATGCGGTCCCTGGGGCTCGAAGGCGTCCGGCCGTCGACCCGGGAAGCCTTGCCACGCGGACACCATATCGAAAACCGGGGCGGTTCACAACGACGAAAACCGGGGAAGGGCGATGTTGACCTTGCGGACCAGGCCCCGAAAGCGCCGGTTGCCGCCCCCCTCGGAGACCACCCGAAGCACCTCGTCGGGATGGCGAACGATCACCCCCGAGAGCGCCGTGACCGGGGTCCCCTGGAAGGCGGAGGGCAGCATCGGCGTGGAAGCCCCCAGGAGGACCACCTCCCGGCACCCGCAGGCGGCCTCCAGAAGGCGGTCCACCGAGTGGTTCACGATGGAGGTGGCCGTGATGAGGGCGACGTCGAACCGGCCGAGGCATTCGTAGGCCTCCTGCTCGGAGCGGGCCTCCGGGAGCCTCGATCGGTCGCGCTCGAACACCGTCACCCGGGCGCTCAGGGCGTTGAGCCTTGGGAGGAGCGGCCCGAAGAACCCCACCATGGCCACGGTGGACCGTGGTCGAAGGGCGAGGAACTCCGAGACGTCCCCCGAGGTCAGGGATCCGGGCCCGGCCCCCGTGGAGAGGGCGTTGGCCGTGGCCAGGCCCAAGGCCGTGGCCGGGGGACTCGAATCCTCCAGGTGCTCCACGAGGTCCGCGGCATCCCTTCCGGCCGGGGGCCGCCGCTCCCGGGGGACGGTGCCCTCGCGCGCGCTTCGGTCCAGACCGGAGAAGGCCACTCCCGCGCGCTCACCCTCCAGGCGCACGGCGGTGTACACGGGACCGGCGCGGACATCGAGCACACGGACGCCCCGTGCCGCGGGTCGAATCGCCTCGAGGATGCGCCGTCGCACGTTCATGTCAGGCCCACTTCGTTCTGGAGAAGGTCCGGTTTCCTGCCGATATCATAGAAAAGGATCCCGGAGGAGGCAAACGCGAAAGAGCCGCGGCCCCGCCCGGAGGAGAGAGACTGCAAGGTTTTACGAGGATTCCAGGGAAGTTATCGCACATGACGCCCATTTTTTCGTTGACGAACCGGCCTGCATTCCCTACCATGATCCGGTCGTGCAACCCCGTGTTCGGGAAGGAGGAGCCCCATGGGAACGGACAACGTGATCTTTCTGGAGGTGCTGGAGTGGTTCGACGACACGGGCCGCGCGCTCGTTCACCGCATTCCCGAGAAGGGCTCCGGGGAGATCAAGTTCGGCGCCCAGCTCACGGTGCGCGACAGCCAGGCCGGGGTCTTCTTTTACAAGGGCAAGGCCGTGGAGGCCTTCGGGCCGGGACGGCACACCCTGAAGACCGGGAACATCCCCATCCTGACCAAGATCGCGGCCCTGCCGTGGGCCATGACCAGCCCCCTGCGGGCCGAGCTCTACTTCGTGAACATGAAGGTGTTCACCAACCTCAAGTGGGGCACCCGGGATCCCGTGGCCTTCAAGGACTCCGAGCTCGGACTGGTCCGGTTGCGGGCCTTTGGTGTGTTCAACCTCCAGGTGGTCCAGCCCATCCTCTTCATCAACCGGATGGTGGGCACCCAGGGAATGTTCACCACCGAGGAGGTGGAGGAGTACCTGAACCGGGTCATTGTCAGCCGGTTCAACGACTACATGGGGGAGTCCCTGGACACCATCCTGAACCTCCCCTCCCGCTACGACGAGCTCTCCGAGGGTTTGGCCAAGCGCGTGCAGGAGGACTTCGGCCACTTCGGCCTCGCCATGACCCAGCTCTACATCAACGCCATCACTCCGCCCCCGGAGGTGCAGCAGGCCATCGACGACCGGAGCCGCATGGGGGTGTTCGACGACATGAACAAGCTCATGCAGATGAAGGCGGCCATGGCCATGGAGAAGGCGGCCGGGGCGGAAGGCGGCGCGGGCGACGGCATGGGCATGGGCATGGGGGTGATGATGCCCGCCATGTTCGCCCAGTACTTCGCCGGGGCCGGACCCCGGAGCGGGGGCGGCGCCGCCCCCGGGGGAGCGCCCCCGGACGGAGGGGCGGCGGCGGACACCTCGGTCTGCCAGGACTGTCAGAGCGCCATTCCGGTGAACGCCAAGTTCTGCCCCTTCTGCGGGCATCAACAGGTGGTCTTCACCCAGTGTGCGAGCTGCGGCAAGAATCTGGCGCCCAATGCGCGCTTCTGCTCCCGTTGCGGTCATCCCGTAGAGGAGGTGCCCAAGGCCAGGTTCTGCGCCCGGTGCGGGAACGAAAACCTCCACGACGCGAAGTTCTGCAACAGCTGCGGTGAGAAGCTCTAGCCTGCTCATTGAGCACCAGTGCCCCCAGTGCGGGGCGCCCGCGACCCTCGAGGAGACGGACCACCTCTTCACGTGCTCCTTCTGCCGTGTCCAGTCCTATCTCTTGAGCCGCGTGTACCGCTATGTCCTGCCCCACAAAGCGGGGCCGGACAAGCGCCTGCTCTATGTGCCCTACTGGCGGTTCAAGGGCATGCTCTTCCACTGCACCGAGGCCGGGGTGGATCACCGGCTCGTGGACGTGAGTTATCGCGGTGTCGACAGCCCTCACCTCCCCGTCTCGGTGGGCCTGAGGAGCCAGACCCTGAAGCTGCGCTTCCTGACCCCGGAGACCGAGGGGCGGTTCCTCCTGCCCGGCGTCGCTTACGCGGACATGCTCGAGCGGATTCGGGAGCGCTTCGGCCAGGGCCGGCGGCTGTTCCTTCAGGAGTTCATCGGCGAGACCTTGAGCATCCTCTACGCTCCCTTCTATGTGGAGGACAAGCTCTACGACGCCGTGCTCGACCGGGCGATCTCCCCTCGCCTCGCCGAGGACTTCGACCTCGAGTCCAGACCCGGGGGGCGACCGCGGTGGGAGCTTCGGTTCGTGCCCGCCCAGTGCCCGGAGTGCGGCTGGGACCTGGAGGGGGAGCGTGACAGCTTCGCCCTGAACTGCCGCAACTGCCACTCGGTCTGGCATGCGGGGAAGCGCGGCTTCATGAAGATCGAGCTCGCGCACCTGCCGGCCGGGGACGACGAAGAGGACACGCTTTTCCTGCCCTTCTACCGCATTCGGCCCCGGGTCACCGGGGTGCCGCTGGACAACCGGGCGGACCTGGCCCGGCTGGCCAACCTGCCTGTGGCGGTGACCGAGGCCATGGAGAAGCGGCCCTTCCATTTCTGGACCCCGGCCTTCAAGGTCCGTCCCGAGGACTTTCTGCGCTTCTCGCTGCGAACCACCCTGGGACAGACTCCGGACCGGGGCGAGCCCCGGCTGCCCCGGGGCGAGGTCTACCCGGTGACCCTGCCGGTCACCGAGGCGGTGGAGAGCCTCAAGCTGACCCTGGCCTCGTTCATGAAACCCCGCAGCACACTCTATCCCCGCCTGCCCGAGATCGGGATCGAACCGCGGAGCGTCGTCCTCGTGTACCTCCCCTTCCAGGTCCGCCGCAATGAGGTCCTCTACCCCCCGTGCCGGCTGCGGATCAACCGCAAACTGCTCGTCTACGGACGCCGGCTCTGATCCGCAAACCGGGCTTTTTCGTTGACACGCTCCCACCCGCCGCTTATGCTCCGGCGTGAAATTCGAAAGGATTCCATGCGTTGGGGGCTTTTGCCATGGGCAAGCAGCGACATTGGTTCCTGGCCGTGCGTCCCTGGTCCTTCACCATGAGCGCCATCTCGGTGAGCGTGGGGGCGGCCCTGGCCGCGACCCAAGGGACCTTTTCCTGGGGCCTGTACCTCCTCACGGCCCTGGCCATGATCGCCGTTCACGGCGGCGTCAACCTGATGAACGACTTCTTCGACCACCGCAGCGGGGTGGACATCGAGGAGGTGGCCACCGCCAGGTACCGTCCCCACCCCCTGGTGGAGGGCAAGATCGCCCCGCGGTCGGTCCTGTGGGTGTCCATCGGGATGATGGCCACCGGGGGCGGACTGGGCCTGCTCCTGGCCGCGCTTCGCGGGTGGGAGATCCTGTGGATCGGCCTAATGGGCATGGCGGCCGGGGTCTTCTACACGGCACCGCCCCTGGCCTACAAGTACAAGGCCCTGGGCGAGCTCTCCGTGTTTCTCATGTGGGGGCCCCTGAGCGTGGAGGCCGCCTACTTCATCCAGCTCCAACGGTTCGGCTGGGACGCCTTCTGGGTCTCCATCCCCTTCGGGGTGCTCGTGGCCCTCGTCCTGTTCGCGAACAATCTGCGGGATGCGGTCACGGACCGCAGGGCCCGAAAGAGCAACCTGGCGATCCTCTTCGGTCCGGAGAACGGCCCGCTGGTCTACGCATCCATGGTGGTGGCGGCCCTGACCGCCGTGGTGGTCATGTCCCTGACGGGCCCGCTGGGACCGTGGTCCCTGATCGTCCTTCTCTCGGTCCCGGTGGCCGTCCAGCTCCTGCGGGTCATGGTGCGCGGCGTGCCCGAGGACGCCGACGCCCGCACCGCCCAGCTGAACACCGTGTTCGGCGTCCTTCTGGTGCTCTCCCTGGCCCTGGAGGCCCTTCTGTGAGCATTCCCGTGCGGCTCTGGGGCCCGGCCGCCCTGGCCCTGGGACTCTGGGCGTGGGCGTTCGCCGTTCCCGCGGGAAACTTCTGGATCAAGATCTCCCTGTCGGCCCTGGTGCTGGCCGCCGTCTCCCTCCGGGCGAGAAGGCGGATCCTCTTCGAGCTGCGTTTCGACGGCCGGGCGGTCGGGCTCGGCCTGGCTGCGGCCGCGGCCCTGTACGGGGTGTTCGCGGCCGGGCGGCTCGTGTCGCTCCAGCTCTTCGGGTTCGCGGGGCACCAGATCGGGGCCGTCTATGCCAAGGGGGCGGGTACGCCGGAGTGGGTCATCGCCCTGCTTCTCTTCTTCGTGACCGGGCCGAGCGAGGAGATCTTCTGGCGGGGGTTCCTGCAGCGGGGTCTTCAGGAGCGGCTCGGGGGCGGGACGGGGTACCTCCTGGCCACGGGCCTGTACGCCGGTGTGCACCTGTGCTCCATGAACTTCATGCTCATCGGCGCGGCCGCCGTGGCCGGGGCCTTCTGGGGCGCCTTCTACTGGCGCACCGGAAACCTGGCCGCGGCCGTGATCTCCCACTCGGTCTGGAGCACGGTGATCTTCGCCTTCCTCCCGCTCGGTTAAGGGAATTTCGGGGACACCATACGAAATTCAAAAATCAGGGTGTGCTCTTGCGGCGGGGCCTTTTGAATTTCGTATGGTGTCCCCGAAATTCAGTCCCCGAAGCTTATGCGAGCTTGTCCACGTACCCGGCGTACTGCATGAGGGCGGCCATGGCCCGGCCCGCGCGCTCCGGGCTGGGAAGCACAGGGATGCCCCGGTCCTGCAGCTGGCGAATGAACGGGTCCTCCCGGGTTCGAAAGGAGAACCCCACGAGGGGCTTTCGGTGGGTGCGGCGCAAGGAGGCGATGCCCCGGGCCTGCTCCTCGAGGAGGGCCTGCGCCTGCTCGGGGACCTGGTCCTGGGGCACGCCCATGGCCTCCAGGGCCCGCTTTACAGTGCGTGACGGGACCAGAAAGTAGACGAGGAGCCCGGCGGCTCCCGGGTCCTGCAGCAGGATCTCGGGGATGGTGGAGAAGTAGTCGAGGGGGTTCTTGGTGAAGGTGAAGTCCACGGGGTTCCCCACACTCCCCGTGCCGGGCACGTAAGGCGCCAGCCGCTCCAGGGTGTGCGGGGCCAGGGCCGGTAACGAGACCCCGGCCCGCCCGCACGCGTCGGCCGCGGCGGCACCCGGTCCGCCGGAGTGGGTCTGAATGATCGCGCCCCGCCCTTCGGGCCGAACGCTCGCCCCCAGGGCCCAGCAGAAGTCGAAGAGCTCCTCCACCGAGGAGGCTCGAATCACACCCGACTGGCGAAACACGCCGTCGTAGAGTGCGTCCGGCCCGGCCATGGCTCCGGTGTGGCTTCTTCCGGCCTTGCTTCCGGCCTCGGAGCCGCCCACGTAGTAAGCGACCACGGGCTTGTGAGGGACAATGGACCGGGCGGCTTCGATGAAGTCCCGGCCCCGGCGGATGGCCTCGATGTAGAGCCCGATCACCCGGGTGCGGGGGCAGGCGGCGAGGTACTCCATGCCGTCCACCAGGTCGATGTTGGCCTCGTTGCCCACGCTGATGCCCGTGCTGAACCCCAGCCCGTAGCGGCCGAGGTGGTCGAACATCTGGGTGATGAAGCTCCCGCTCTGGCTGACCATGCCGATGAACCCGGGATCGCAGGTGTACTCGAAAAAGGTGGTGTTGAATCGAAGGTGGGGGTTCACCACCCCGATGCAGTTGGGACCCAGGAAACGGATTCCGTGACGCTCCGCGGTCTCCACGATCTCGCCCTGCAGGGCCCTTCCCTCATCGGTTCCCAACTCGGCGAACCCGCCGGAGACCACAATGGCCCGGCGGATTCCCTGCTCGGCGCAGGCCTCGAGGGTCTCGGCCACGAGCCGGGTGGGAAGAATGATCAAGGCGAGGTCCGGAGACTCGGGAAGGTCCCGGACGTCGCGAAAGGCGGGCAGGCCCAGGACGGTGGACTCCTTGGGGTGAACGGGGTACACGGCGCCCTCGAAGCCCAGCTCCAGGAGGGCCGAGAGCTGGGTCGTGCCCATGGCGAAGTACCGGTTGGAGGCGCCGAACACGACGAGGCTGCGCGGATTGCAGATCCGGTGAAGGGGACTGTTCTCGAATGCGTTCATGACGGCGATGGTCCGGGTTCGAGCACCACGAGGGCGTCGGCGGCGACGATGCCGCCCGTGGGTGTGATGATGACGGGGTTCATGTCCACCTCGGCCACGGCCTCCAGCTCGAGGCCGAGCCGCCCCAGGTCGACCAGGGCGCGGCACAGGGCTCCCCGGTCCACTGCGGGCTGGCCGCGAAAGGCGTCCAGCAGGGCCGAGGCCCGGAGCTCACGGGTCATGTCCTCGGCTTCCCGCCGATCGAAGGGCGCAACGCGAAAGGTGGTGTCCTCCAGCACCTCGGTCAGGACCCCGCCCAGCCCGAGCATGACGCAGGGGCCGAACTGGGGGTCGCGGGTCAGGCCCAGGACGAGCTCCCGGTTTCCGGGCACCATCTCCTGGACGAGCACCCCGTCGATGGGCCGGTCTGCGTGGTCGAGAATCCGCCGGGCTTCCCGGCGGACGGCCTCGGCGCTGGGCAGGTGGAGTCTCACGGCATCCTGCTCGGTCTTGTGGGAGAGGTCGGCCGCGCAGGCCTTGAGCGCGACCGGGTATCCCAGCTCGTCGGCCGCGGCTGCGGCCTCCCCCTCGTCCCGGGCGAGCGCTTCACGGGTGACGGGAAGTCCATACGCGGCCAGCAGGCGTTTGGAGTCGTGCTCCGAGAGGCGGCGTTCTCCCCGGTCCAGTGCGGATTGAAGGAGGTCCAGGGCGTTCGTGTCGGTCATGGCTCGTTCCTCCGCCCATGCAGGCGCGCTTCAACCAGGCCACAAAAAAACCGCGGCGTCAAGCCCGGTCTCAGGCGTTCAGCCGCGGGGACGCCTCGAGGGGCGCGCCGGGCTCATGCGTCTTCCTGGGGCTCCTCAGAGGGGCTTTTCTTCTTTTTTCGGCGGCCTTTCTTGGATGGCTTCGGCGGTGGTTCCTGGGAGGACTCCGGGGCGAGACCGAAGACGCCTCCCGGCTCCGAGCTCGTGACGATCTTTTTCCCCGGCGGTCCGACCGTCTTGCTCTTCTTGGGCTTCCCGGCCTCGGCCGCTTCCTGATCCGAGGCCTCGGGAGGCGCTTCCTCGGCCTGCCGGGAGACCTCGGCGGACGCCTGGGGCGGCTTGGGCTTCCTGGAGGAGCGGCGCCTTCTCGATCTCGAGCGCGGTTTCCGGTCCTTGGAGGACGCCTCCTCGGAAGCGGGGGCCGGTTTCTCGGCTTCCTTCGGGGCCTCCTCTGGCTCCGGCTCCTCCCGCGGCTCGGCCGGCCTCTCCGGAGGGGGGGGCTGCGGTCGTTTTCGGACCGGCCCTCGAGAGCGCCTGTCCTTCTTGGGTTTGTGCGGTCTCGGCGGACCGCTGGTGTCTCTGCG
>CAYYVD010000009.1:22895-34699 GCA_964475045.1 uncultured Desulfobacterales bacterium
CCGGCCCGGTCCTACACGAACCAGATCTCTTCGGGCCAGACCACGGGAAGCTTGTACCCGAGCATCTCCTCCAGGGGCTCCAGGTGGTAGACGTAGCGCTCACAGGCCATGGTCAGGGCCCGGCCCCGCTTGCCGGCCCTGGCGGTTCGGCCGATTCGGTGGATGTAGTTCTCGGAGTCCTGGGGAAGGTCGTAGTTGATGACGTGGGAGATGTCCTCCACGTGGATTCCCCGGGAGGCCACGTCCGTGGCCACCAGGATCTTCACCTTCCCGGACTTGAACCGACCCATGAGGGCCAGCCGCTTGGGCTGGGGCAGGTCCCCGGTGATGCCCTCGGCCGGGTAGCCGTTTCCCCGGAGCTTGCGTGTCAGCCAGTCCACCCCGGCCTTGGTGTTGCAGAAGATCAGGATGCGCTCCCACGCCTCCTGCTGGAGCAACCCCAGGAGGAGCTGGAGCTTCTCGGCACGGCCCACGTGGTACAGTCGCTGATCGATGCCTTCGACCACCACCTCCTCGGGGGTCACGGAGATCACCTCGGGAAGGTTCATGTACTCGTAGGTGAGCTCCAGGACCCGGTAGCTCAAGGTCGCCGAGAAGAGCATGGATTGGCGCTTCTCGTAGTGAGGCAGTTTTCGAAGGATATAGCGCATGTCCCGAGTGAAGCCGAGGTCGAACAGCCGGTCGGCCTCGTCGATCACCAGCGTGTTGATGCCCGCAGGCTTGAAGATGCCCTGCTTGAGGTAGTCGATGATGCGCCCGGGGGTGCAGATGACGATGTCCGGACCCTTTCGAAGGATGTCCGCCTGCTTCTTGTAGTCGATCCCGCCCACCACCTGGGCGAGGGTGAGCCCCGTGTGGGCGCCCAGGAGGGCTGCGTCCTCGTAGATCTGGAGGGCGAGCTCCCGGGTCGGGGCCACGATCAGGGCGGACGGGAGGTTGTCCTGTTTCTTTCCGGCCTCGGAGAGGAGCCGGTCGAACACCGTGACCAGAAAGGCGGCCGTCTTTCCGGTCCCGGTCTGGGCTTGTCCCGCCACGTCGCTTCCGGTCAGGGAGAGGGGGAGGACCTGGGCCTGAATGGGGGTGCAGTTGGTGAACCCGGCGTCATTGAGACCGGACAGAATCTCGTCTTTGAGCCGGAAGTCTTCGAATTTGGTCTGGGTCAGGAATCTGGGCGCGTTCGCACGAATCGCGGCTTGCTCGTCTACATCTTGGGGCATGTCGTGTTCTTCTCTCGTGGTGCTTCTGGGGTGGACGGAATGACGGCAATCCGACGGTTGGTTTGACCCCGGGCCGCTCCCGGGAAGGATCCAGTGACATTGTGAGCCCACAGGATAATGAATTTCAAGGGAATTGTAAAGGAGGAGGATGACGGCGAAAAGCCGGCTCGGGAAGAACCGGCTTTTCGCCCGTTCGATGTGAAGCCGGGTCGATCAGGCCGCCTGGCTCTCGTCGCCTTCCTGGTAGTCGTGCTTGAGGTCGCCGTCCACGGTGCCGTGCACCTTCTCGCGCTCCTCGGCGAAGTCGAAACCGGTCCAGATCCCGATGGAGCGAAGAATGGAGTCCTGGGGGTGGTACCGGCGGAAGATCTTGAAGTAGTAGGCGGCCTCCTTGCTGTTGAGCACCGCGTCGGGGTGCTCTGCCTTGAGGCGCTCCCACTCGTCGTCGCTGATCTCCTGCTCGGCCAGCCTCTCGCCCAGGTCCTCGCAGCCCGCCCCCTGGGTGTACTGCACCTTGTAGCGCCACAGGATGTCGTCCGGAAGGTAGCCGGTGTCCTCAAAGGCTTTCCTGAGGATCCACTTCTCGATCTTTGCGCCGTTGTGCTCCCGGATCTTGAGCTCCGGGGGGATCTTCATGGCCAGGTCCATCATGGAGACATCGAAGAAGGGTACGCGAAGCTCCAGGCTGAAGGCCATACCCATGCGGTCGGCCCTCTGAAGATTGATGTTGTGCACATTCAGCAGGAGCCTGCGGGCCTCGGCGTTCAGCTTGTCGAACGGAAAGTGCTTCATGTAGTGATAGCCCGTGAAGATCTCGTCGGCCCCCTCGCCCGTGAGCACCACGGTGACGTACTGTGCCGCCAGCTTGCAGGTGAAGTAGCAGGGCACGGCGCAGCGGACCAGGGAAGGATCATAGGTCTCCAGCTTCTGGATGACGTGAGGCAGGGCCTCGTAGTATTCGTCCTCCGTGAACACGAGCTCGTGGTGGGTGGAGCCGATGTGCTCGGCCGCAATGCGGGCCGCCTTGATGTCGTCGCTCAGCTCCCCCTTCCCGTCCCTCATGCCCACCACAAAGGTGTGGAGATGCGGAATCTCGTCCGCCGCGATGGCCGCCACCAGGGAGCTGTCCAGCCCCCCGCTGCAAAAGGAGCCCACCGGGACCTCAGGGTCGGCCAGCAACCGGTCCTTGACGCACTTGGTGAAGGTCTTTCGAATGGTCTCCGCGGTCCGGTCGATGTCCGTGAGGCGGTGCTCCTGGACCGGGGGAACGTCGTAGAACCGCACGAACCCGCTCTTCGGCGTGTAGTAGTGGCCCGCGGGGAACTCGTTCACCTCATCCACCCCGGCCAGGCTCATGGCGCCCAGCTCCGAGGAGAAGTAGAGGTGGTCGTTGAAGGTCCCGTAATAGAGCGGCTTGATGCCGATGGGGTCCCGGGCCAGCATGAAGTCCTCGCCGTCGAACACGGCAAAGGCGAACATGCCGTTCAGATTCCGGACGCACTCCGGCCCCTTCTCCTGGTACAGGTGCAGGATGACCTCGCTGTCCGACCGGGTCCGGAAGCGGTACTTGGGAGAGAGCTTCCTGCGGAGGGCCCGAAAGTTGTAAATCTCCCCGTTGCAGATGATCCCCAGGCTTCCGCCGTTGGCCACAATGGGCTGATGGCCCTTGGCCACGTCCACGATGGACAGGCGTGTGTGGCCGAACACGAATCTTCCGTACTCGTGGACGCCCCGGTCGTTGGGCCCGCGGTGGGGCAGGGCGTCCAGCATCTTGTGGATGGTTCGAGTGTCCGGGGTTCCGACACAGCCGGCAATGCCGCACATGGTGGTTCTCCTTTTCTGGTTCATGGAACCGATGGTTCGCGCCTTCCGTGGACCGTGCCTTTCCGCCCTCGAGCCGCGACGGCCGCAGGGGTGTCCCCACCGGCCTCGGGCGGGACACGCCCGAAAAGGGCTCGAATGGGACCGAGCCGCGGCTCGAGGGCGATCGCTTCCAAAAGGCCGCTCGGACACCGGGTCGGGTTGCGGGCGGCCTCCTGATGCAGGGCCCTTTGCTTCAGTGACACTGAAATGGGCGCGAATAAGTTATTGAAAGTCAAGATATCCGAACTGAAATAATTTGAGTACAAACATACTAGGCCTTGCGCATCCTGTCAAGGGGTTGTTCTTCAACTCACGGCAGGCCGTTGAAGTTCATAGGAAAAAGGGGATCCACCCTCCCAAAGGGCGGGGAATGTTCACGGCCAACCCGGGAGAAAAGAGGAGTTTGACACCGCCGGCCGCATTGGATAGGGTCGAGACGGGTTCCGGCGTCCAACGGTTTGGATGGACCCCGAAACCGGGAAGGAAGGTGTGAACGGACCCTCAAAGGGAGCCCGAGCCGCGGAAACTCGGGGCCCCGGAGGGACGGGCGATTTTTCCGGAAGAGGTTCGCTGAGATCGATGAAAAAGGCCCTGGACCCGAGAATGCACTCGGCCGAGCACGTGCTGAATCAGGCCATGGACCGGGCGCTCGGCTGCGGCCGGTGCGTCACCGCACACATCGAGCGGAAGAAGTCCAGGTGCGACTACCGGTTCGACCGTCCCCTCACGGAAGAAGAGCTCCGGGGCATCGAGGAGGAGGTCAATCGGGTCATTCGGGAGGACCTTCCGGTCACCGAGCGGTTCGATTCCCGGGAGGCGTGCGAAGGACGCTTCGATCTGGGACGGCTTCCGGAGGATGCCGGTGAGGACATCCGCATCGTGGAGGTCGGCGGCTACGACGCCTGCCCCTGCATCGGCCCCCACGTTCGAACCACCGCCGAGATCGGGTCGTTTCGCATCGTTTCCAGTAATTTTCGCGAGGGCATCCTGAGGCTTCGGTACAAGCTGGGCGGGGGCGGGTCGCCGTGAGAAACCCGGGGGGCAACGCTCGGGGTGACCTTCGCGTCCTCCCCGGGGGACGGGACCCTGCTGTGCGGCTGGGGAGGGTGCTGGTGGTCGTGGCCCCGCCCGGACGCCCTCCGTTTCCCGTCGAGGCCAGGGTGCTCGAGGAGGACACCTTTCTGGTCCTGAGCGCGCGGCCCACGGTGGTCGAGCCGCTGGAGGACCCCCTTCGGCTCATGACCCGGCTCATCGAGACCCGCCCGGAGACGCCCGGCACCGTCCTGGTGCGAGGGCGGGGACCCTACCGCCTCCTGGCCGTGGTCCACGACCTCAACCAGGAGCCCACCTGGCGCGAGTCCTGGGCGGCCCGGGCCCTCGAGGAGGTCTTCGACCGCGCGGAGGCGTGCGGATGGCGCGCGCTCTGCCTGGAGATGCTCGGGTGCGTGCACGGACGGCTCGACCCCGGACGGTTCGCGGCCCTCCTCAGGGCGGCGGTCCTGGGCAGGCCGAGCTGCAAGGTCCGGCGCGTCTGGCTCTTGCCGGCCAGGAGATGGACGCCGGAGGCCACGGCCCGCCTTCTTCGAACTTGCAACGGATGACAGACCCCTCGGTGGCCTGGAGAGGCGTCATCGCAAATGGCGGGACGCCGGACGTCAAGACACGCATTTCCCGTTGACGGTCCGGGGCCGCATTCTATAATGCCCCATGCCCGGGAAAGGAGCCCTGTAGGATGATTCGAGGTTTCAATGGAAAGACGCCCAGAATTGCAGGGTCGGCCTTTGTGAGTGAGGCGGCCTATGTGGTGGGAGACGTGGAGATCGGCGAGGGGTCCAGTGTCTGGCCGGGGGCGGTGCTGCGGGGCGATTTCGGGGCCATCCGCATCGGGAGGAACGTCGCTGTGGAGGACAACTGCGTGATCCACTCGGGCAGCCCGTCGTCCCCGGAAGGGGACCTGGACGTCGGGGACCGGGTCCTGATCGGACACGGCGCCGTGCTCAACGGCCGGCGCGTGGGAAGCGACGTGCTGATCGGCATGAACGCCACCCTCCTGCACGACTCCGAGGTGGGAAGCGAGTGCATCGTGGCGGCCGGCAGCCTGGTGGGCCAGGGAATGATCGTTCCGGACCGCTCCCTGGTGGTGGGCGTTCCCGGAAAGATCAAAGGAGAACCCACGAAAAAGCAGCTCTGGTGGGTCCGCCAGGGGCCCCGGGAGTACCAGGAGCTGGTCCGGCGATACCGCGAAGAGGGGCTGTAAGAGAGACAAGGGAGGGCCGCCGTGATGAAGCCGGATTCGGGGTTTCCGCGATTCCGGGACCTGGATCGAAGGGCGTTTCTGCGTCTGCTGGGCCTGTCCGCGGCCGGGTTTGCGGCGGGTTGTGCGGTGAACCCGGTGACCGGGCGGTCCCAGCTCATGCTGGTCTCGGAGCAGGACGAGATTCGAATCGACCGCAGCCACCGCTTGCGCCAGTTCTCCGCGGACTACGGCGTGGTGCAGGATGCGTCGCTCAACGACTATGTGCACCGGACCGGGCTTGGCATGACCTCGCGGTCGCACCGTCCCCACATGCCTTATTCCTTCCGGGCTGTCAATGCCCCCTATGTCAATGCCTATGCGTTTCCGGGCGGCAGCATCGCCTGCACCCGAGGCATCCTGCTGGAGCTCGACAACGAGGCCGAGCTGGCGGCGCTCCTGGGCCACGAGCTCGGCCACGTCAATGCGCGGCACACGGCGGAGCAGCTCTCCAAGAACATGGTGGTCTCGGCGGCCGTGGGCGGGCTTTCCACGATCGCCGCCTCCGGGGACACCCTCCTGGGGGATCTGGCTTCCGGGCTGGGAGGGGTCGGCGCGGGCGCCCTGCTGGCCAAGTACAGCCGGGACAACGAGCGGGAGGCGGACGCCTTGGGGCTCGAGTACATGGTGCGCGCCGGGTACAGCCCCCGGGGCATGGTGGGGCTGATGGGGATGCTGCAGCAGGAGTCCGACCGGAAGCCCAACGCCTTCGAGCTCCTCTTCGCAACCCACCCCATGAGCCGGGAGCGGGCCGCGGCCGCCCGGGAGGCCGTTGAGACCCGGTACCGGAACCACTTGGACAAGCCCCTTCACCGGGACCGCTTCATGGATCGCACCGCGCGGCTCCGCGCCATGCGGGAGGCCGTCGAGGCCATGCAGGCCGGAGACCGCGCCATGGGCCGGCAGGAGTGGTCCGAGGCGGACGCCCAATACCGCAAGGCCCTCCGTGAGGCCCCCGAAGACTACACCGCCCTGATGAAGTCTGCGGAGTGTCAGGCGGCCCGCAAGCGCTACGACGACGCCCGGCGCTTTGCCGAGGCGGCCCAGAGGGCGTATCCCGCGGAGGCCGGGGCCTATCGCGTGAGCGCCGTCTCGCGCATCCTGGTCCGGGACTGGAACGGGGCCCTGGGCGAGCTCGCCGCGTACGACGAGCGACTGCCGGGAAACCCCGAAACCACCTTTCTCAAAGGCCTCTGCCTCGAGGGGATGGGCCGGAGGCGGGAGGCCGCGCAAGCCTACCATGGCTATCTCCAGGCGGTGAGCAGCGGAGAGCGGGCCCGGTACGCCTACAACCGGCTGGTGGAGTGGGGGTATGTCCGACCGAGAAGCCGGTGAGGCCGACGGAAAACCGCTTTCGGTGAGCGAGGGGCTGCCCTGGCCGAGGCTGATTCGGGGGACCCTGATTCAACGGTACAAACGGTTTCTGGCCGATGTGAAGCTCAGAAACGGACACGTGGTCACCGCCCACTGCCCCAACTCCGGAAGCATGCGCACCTGCTCCGAGCCGGGGCGTCCCGTGTTTCTCTCCATCTCGAAGAACCCGCGCCGAAAGCTTCGCTACACCTGGGAGCTCATCCACATGCCATCGAGCCTGGTCGGGGTCAACACCCTGGTGCCCAACCGGCTCGTGGAGCAGGCCGCCCGGGAGGGGACGGTCCCGGAGCTGGCCGGCTACGAGAGCCGAAAACGGGAGGTGCGCTACGGTCGAAACTCGCGGATCGACCTTCTCCTCGAGAGGGGGGGCGAGCGATGCTTCGTGGAGGTCAAGAACTGCACCCTGATGGACGGGGGGGTGGCCTGCTTTCCGGACGCCGTGACCAGCCGGGGGCTCAAGCACCTCCAGGAGCTTCGGGAGCAGGTGCGCGCAGGCGCTCGGGCCGTCATGTTCTTTCTGATTCAACGCATGGACGCCCGACGGTTCGCTCCGGCCGACGGAATCGATCCGGACTACGGCCGGGAGCTGCGCCGGGCCGCCGAGGCCGGGGTGGAGGTTCTGGCCTACGACGTGGCCGTCGATCTGGAACGGATTCGGCTGCGCCGGGCGGTCCCCGTGTCGTTGTGATCCGTCGGCAGGTCCGGGATGCGACCGGCGCTCGCGCAGGCGTCCGCAGAGGGCGACAGCCGCCGAAAGCCGCCGCATTCGGGAATGGGATTGCATGGACCCCCAGAAAAAAGCCCTTTTCCTCGGGATCTCGGCCGTGCTGCTGTGGTCCACCGTGGCCTCGGCCTTCAAGCTCTCCCTGCGGTATCTGGAGCCTTCGGAGCTCGTGCTCTATGCCAGCGCAGCCTCGCTTGCGACCCTGGGGCTCGTTCTCGCGGTTCAGGGAAAGCTCGGCCTCGTGCTCTCCTCGTCCCGCAGGGACGTACTGCGTTCCCTGGGGCTGGGGCTGCTCAACCCGTTCCTCTACTACCTGGTGCTGTTCAAGGCCTACGACCTCCTCCCGGCGCAGGAGGCCCAGCCTCTGAACTACACGTGGGCCGTGGCCCTGGGGCTCCTCTCCATTCCCCTGCTCGGCCAGCGGCTCACCCGGGCCGACGTCCTGGCCACGGCGGTGAGCTACACCGGCGTGGTGATCATCGCCACCCGCGGAGACCTGTTGGGGCTGAGGTTCTCGGACCCCCTCGGCGTGGGGCTGGCTTTGGGGAGCACGGTGCTCTGGGCCCTCTACTGGATCATCAACACGCGCGACGCGCGGGATCCCGTGGTGGGGCTCTTTCTCAACTTCTGCTTCGGCCTGCCCTTTGTGCTGGCGTACGTCCTGATCTTCTCCGGCTGGCATGCGCCGGATCCCCGCGGCCTTCTGGGGGCCGCGTACGTGGGGGTCTTCGAGATGGGGGTCACCTTCGTCCTGTGGCTCTCCGCCCTCAAGCTCACCACGAGCGCCGCGCGCATCGGCAACCTGATCTTCATCTCCCCGTTCCTCTCCCTCGTGTTCATCCACGTGCTGGTGGGTGAGGAGATTCGGGTGTCGACCTTCGCAGGGCTCGTGTTCATCATGGGGGGGCTGGCCATTCAGCAGACAGGGCACCGGAGGCGTTCGTGACGCCATGCACACGGATCGAAAAAAAGGCGTGGCCGTGGTGGGGGCGGGGGTCCTGATCATCAGCGTGGACGCCCTCCTCGTGCGGCTGGCCGCCACCGACAGCTGGAACGTGGTGTTCTGGAGGGGATTGTTGATGTTTCTCTCCCTGGGAACCGTGCTCGGGCTGGTCCAGGGCCGGAACCTCCTGCGGGAGCTGGTCTTGAGCGGGAGGGCGGGGGCCATCTGCTCGGTGCTCTGCGGCCTGTGCGGGGCCCTGTTCGTCTCCTCGGTGATGTACACGCAGGTTGCAAACACGGTGGTGATCATCAGCAGCGCCCCCCTGTTCGCAGCCCTGTTCAGCCGGACCTTTCTGAAGGAGCCCGTTCCCCCGCGCACCTGGGCCGCCATCGGGGTGGGCATCACGGGGGTGCTCCTGGTCTTTTCCGGATCGCTCGGGCGGGGGAGTCTCCTGGGAGACGGGATCGCGGTCCTGGCCGCGTGCAACGTGGCGGGCAACCTCACCGTGCTCCGGCGCCGCCACGACCTGAACCGCATGGTGCTGGTCTGCGCCGGCGGGCTCATCATGGCGGCGATCGCCTTCCCCTTCGCACACCCGCTGGGTCTGGCCCCGCAGAGCTACCTCGCCCTGGGGATCATGGGGCTCGTGCAGATGCCTCTGGCCCTGATCCTCATCGCCCAGAGCACCCGCTTTCTGCCCTCCCCCGAGGTCAGCCTCTTCCTGCTCGTGGAGACGCTTCTCGCCCCGATCTGGGTGTGGCTGGTCCTGGGGGAAGAGCCGCCGGGGCTGACCCTGGCCGGTGCGGCCCTGATTGTGCCCGCACTGGGGATCCATTCCTGGATGGCGCGCCGGGAGGAGGTCCGGGCCCGTGGACCCGGCCCGGCCCGATTCCCGGGACCTGCGCCCCGTCCATGAGAACCAAGGAGTCGACCATGCCCAGGACCAAGATCATCTGTACCATCGGGCCCGCCAGCGAGTCCCCGGAGGTGCTCCGCGCGCTGGTGTCGAACGGCATGAGCGTGGCCCGGCTCAACTTCTCCCACGGCGAGCAAGAGGGTCACCTGGAAAAGATTCGGCGGATTCGGACCGTCAGCGAGGAACTGGGACGTCACGTGGCCGTTCTTCAGGACCTGGCCGGCCCCAAGATCCGGGTGGGGTCCATCCCGGAGCCCGGCATCCGGCTGGAGGCGGGAGATCCCCTGATGCTCACGAGCGAGCCGGTGGCCGGGTCCCGCACCCGCGTGTCGGTGTCCTATGCCGGGCTTCCGGAGGAGGTCAGGCCCGGCGACCGCATCCTGCTGGCCGACGGCCTCATGGAACTCGTGGTCCGGGAGGCCGGCGGCACCGAGATCCGCACCGAGGTGGTGACGGGCGGTGTGCTGACCTCGAGAAAGGGCATCAACCTGCCCTCGGGCAGCGTCCGAATGCCTTCGCTCACCGAGAAGGACTGGGCCGACCTCTGCTTCGGCCTGGATCACGGCGTGGATCTCGTGGCCGTTTCCTTCGTTCGAAGCGCCGCCGAGGTCGAGCGGGTCAAGGAGGCCGTTCGGGATCGCGGCAGGGACGTTCCGGTGATCGCCAAGATCGAGAAGCACGAGGCCCTTGACGAGCTCGACGCGATCATCGAGGCCTCGGACGGGATCATGGTGGCCCGGGGCGACCTCGGCGTGGAGATCCCCCTGGAGCGCGTGCCCGGTCTTCAGAAGACCTTGATTCGGCGCGCCAACCGGGCG
Source organism: uncultured Desulfobacterales bacterium (assembly GCA_964475045.1). GTDB lineage: Bacteria > Desulfobacterota > DSM-4660 > Desulfatiglandales > HGW-15 > JAIPEI01. The sequence goes on from CAYYVD010000009.1 coordinate 33,044, forward strand.
GGCATTCCGGTGATCACCGCTACCCAGATGCTGCGGTCCATGGTGGACTCACCCAGACCCACCCGGGCCGAGGCGGCCGACGTGGCCAACGCCGTGCTGGACGGGACGGACGCCGTCATGCTTTCCGAGGAGACGGCCACCGGGGATCACCCCGTCGAGGCCCTGCGGTTCATGAGCCGCATCGTGGCGTCGGCGGAGGACGTGTTCCCTCACGAACGGTATCTCGGGTTCACGCCGGGCCCGGACGTGTCCGAGTCCGTGGCCCACGCCTCCTGTGTGCTGGCCGAGCACCTGAACGCGGCGGCCATCGTGGCCCCCACGAGCTCGGGGAGGACCGCGGCCCACGTGTCGCGGTTTCGCCCGAGGCAGCCTATTATCGCCGTCTCGCCCCATATCGGCACCGTGCGCAGGGCCATGCTCAACTGGGGCTGTGAACCGGTGCACACCGGACCTCCTCAGGGAGGCGAGGATGTGTTCGATCTCGCGGTCCGGGCGGCGTTGGGAAGCGGGCGTGTGCGGGAAAAGGACCTGCTCGTGGTTACCGCCGGGCATCCCTTCTGGGTCCCGGGATCCACCAACATGATCCGCGTGCGTACCGCTTGAGGACCGCTCCCGGAATGCTTTTTCCTGGAAGGGTTCCCCGGTTTCTGGTATGCTGCAAAGCCATGTTCGCCGGGCCGCCGTTCTGCGCGGCCGGGCTCCTGCCTCTCCGTCGGCCGTCACGCCATCAGGCGATGAACGCGATCCCTGCGGCGCCTGGCGTGTTTCCTCAGAAAACGGGCGCCTCTCCAATCGGCTGAGCGCCGGGGCGCAGACAGGGATCCTCTGCCGCCCGCGGGAGCGACGAGGGCGCTCGAAAGCGCCGGATCCGGATGATCCGGGCTTCACCTTCAGCGGCGGAAGCCGGATGACGTGGCGGGGTCGGCGGCGTGACCATCTGAACCGGAACAGGAAGCATGAAAGGAAGGAGCGAGCCACGACATGACAGAAACCGCCAAGCTCACCATTGACGGCATCACCTACGAGCTGCCCGTGGTCCGGGGAAGCGAGGGCGAGCGGGCCCTCGACATCTCGACGCTTCGCCAAGAAACCGGGCTCATCACCCTGGACCCCGGGTACACGAACACGGGTGCCTGCAAGAGCAGCATCACCTTCATGGATGGGGAGCGAGGCATCCTCCATTACCGGGGGTACCCCGTGGAGCAGCTGGCCGAGCACAGCACCTTCGTGGAAACCGCCTACCTGCTCATCAACGGCGAGCTCCCCACCCGGCAGGAGCTCACGCGGTTCTCCGTGCTCTTGAACGACCACAGCCTGGTCCACCGGGACATGCTCCAGTTCTTCGACAACTTCCCGAGACGCGCCCATCCCATGGGCATCCTCTCCTCCATGGTGAACGCCCTTCGGGCCTTCTACCCAGAGCTGCCCGAGCGCACCGAGGAGGAGGAGATCCTGGTCACCTTCACCCGCCTGATCTCCAAGATCCGCACCATGGCGGCCATCTCGTACAAGCTGAACCGGGGGCACGAGGTCATCTATCCCAGGACGGATCTGACCTATGCGGCCAACTTCCTGAACATGATGTTCGACTCCCCGGTCCGGCCCTACGAGGTGGATCCGGACATCGCCAAGGCCCTGAACGTATTCTGGATCCTC
>CAYYVD010000010.1:0-34038 GCA_964475045.1 uncultured Desulfobacterales bacterium
GGCAGGGGGTGACCACGGTGATCGGCGGCAATTGCGGGATCAGTCCCGCGCCGCTGGTCGAGGAGCACCGGGCCGATGCGGAGGAGCAGCTCACACTGATGGACGTGAGCTCCATGCCTCCGGAGGCCCGCGGGTTTTTCGACTTTGCTTCTTACGCGGCCGCCCTGGAGCAGGCGGACCCGGGCATCCACTACGCCGGCCTGGTGGGTCACGGCATGCTGCGCCTGGCCGTCATGGGTCCGAGCGACGGCGCGCCCGACTCCGGGCAGATGCGCCGCATGGGCGACCTGCTGGACCGCTGCCTCACCCAGGGCGCGGTCGGGCTCTCCCTGGGGCTCATCTACGCCCCCGGCGCCTATGCGGGGCTGGAGGAACTGGTCGAACTGGCCCGTGTGGTCCGCTCCCACCGGGGCGTCGTGGCCGCGCATATCCGCAACGAGGGTGCCCGTGTGATCGAAGCGGTGGAGGAGATGGTGCGCCTGGCAAGGCGCTCCGGGGCGCCGGTGCACATCAGCCACCACAAGACCGCCGACCCGGCGAACCGCGGCAAGTCCCGCCGGACCCTGGCCCTGATCGACGAGGCCCGGGACCAGGGACTGGACGTCACGGCCGATGCCTATCCCTACTGCGCCGGTTCCACCTACCTGGCGGCCGCACTGCCCGTCCGGGCCATGTCCCGTGGACCCGAGGCCCTCCGGGACCGCCTGAAGGATCCCTCCTTCCGGGCGGAGCTGCGAGCCGAGATCGAGAGCGATCCGCTGGACCGCTGGCAGAGCCTCATCACCGGGCGGGGTGCGTACCGAATGACCTTCGCCCACTGTGGGCCCAGGCCGGATTACGTGGGGCGGGTCCTGGCCGAGATCGCAGAGGAAGAAGGCCGATCGCCCTACGACGTCCTCTTCGACCGGATCGCGGCCGAGGGGATGGACGTGGGCATGATCATCCACGCCACGGCCGAGGAGGACGTGCAGAGGATTCTGGGCCACCCGGCCGTGATGATCGGCTCGGACGGCATCCCCAGGCTCAGTGCCGGCAGGCCGCACCCGCGGCTGACCGGGACCTTTCCCCGGGTCCTGGGCCGTTACGTCCGGGAACTCGGCCTCATGAGCCTGCCCGAGGCCGTGCGCCGCATGACCTCCCTGCCGGCCGAGACCTTCGGGCTCGCCGGGCGGGGGCTTCTTGCACCCGGGGCGGCGGCCGACATCACCGTGTTCGACCCGGACACGGTGATCGACCGGTCCACCTACGAACACCCGGAACGCCCCCCCGAGGGCATCGACCTCGTGGTGGTGGGTGGACGACCGGCGTGCATTCGCGGCCGGGTGACCGGCGAGGGTCGGGGACAGGTGATCCGCGGCGGCTGAACCGTCAGGTATCTTTCCGCCGAATCACCTTTTCGTGGATCACGATCAGGGTCATGGAGATGACCACGATGACCGCGGACAGGGCGTGGACCTTGGGGTTGATCTCGAACCGGACCATGGAGTAGATCTGGATGGGAACGGTCATGATGCCGCTTCCCGCCAGGAGATACGTCATCAGGAAGTTGTCGAAGGAGATGGTGAACGACAGCAAGGCCCCGCCGATGATGCCGGGCATGATCAGCGGCAGGGTCACCCTGCGAAAGGTGGCGACCTCGTCGGCCCCCAGGTCCATGGCCGCCTCCTCCAGGGAGGCGTCGAAACCGTGGAGCCGGGCCGAGACCACCGTCATCACGAACGGCAGGCCCACCAGGATGTGCCCGATGATGATCAGCAGGTACCCGCCCTTGATGTGGAGCAGGGTGGCCAGTGAGAGCAGGGCGATGCCGGTGATGATCTCCGGGATGATCATCGGGGAAAGGAACAGGACGCTGAGCACCTCCCGCAGCCGAAAGCGGTTGCGCACAAAACCCATGGCGGCCAGTGTACCGATGGTGGTGGCCCCGATCGAGGCGCAGACCGAGATGAACAGGCTGTTTTTGATGGAGAACCAGACGTTCGGGTCCTGAGCGGCCTCCACGTACCACCGGGTGGTCATGCCGGGCGGCGGAAAGATGGAGTACTTGGAGACGTTGAAGGACATGAAGACGACCGTGACGATGGGGAGAAAGAGAAAGACGTACACCATCGCCGTCCACACCTTGAGCACGAGCCAGCGCCATCCCATGGGCTACCCCCCGATCCTCTCCAGCTTGAACATCCGGTTGTAGAGCAGCACCAGGGTCAGCACCACCAGCAGCAACATCACCGCCAGGGCGAAACCGAACGGCCAGTTGAAGGAGTCGTAGTACTCCCGCTGAATGATGTTGGCGATCATGATCTCCTTGGGTCCGCCCAGGAGTTCGGGCGTGACGAAGGACCCGACGGTCAGGATGAACACCAGCAGGCACCCCGTGTTGACCCCCGGCAGGGACAGGGGCAGGGTGACCCGCAGGAATGTCCTCAGGCGGCCCGCGCCCAGGTCCATGGCCGCCTCCTCCAGGCTGCGGTCGATCTTCTCGATGGACGCGTAGAGGGGCAGGATCAGGAACGGGAGAAACACGTGGATGAGGCCGAAGAAGACCGCGGTCTGCGTGTAGAGCAGACGCAGGGGCGCGTCCACCAGGCCGGTCCAGAGGAGCACGTGGTTCACCACCCCCTTGGATCCGAGCAGGATCTTCCAGGCGTAGGTCCGGACGACGATGGTGGTCCAGAAGGGGACGATGAGCCCCACGAACAGCATGTCCTTGCGGGGAAACCGGGTCCGGGCCAGAAACAGGGCGCAGGGGTACCCGATCGCCAGAGAGATCAGGGTGACCACCACGCCGTACCACAGGCTCTTCAGGAAAACCTTGTAGTAGATGGACTGGGTCAGGGCCCGGGCGTAGTTCTCGAGGGTCAGGGCGTGGATCACCCGGCCCTCCGAGAAGGTGTAGAAGCTGTAGACGAGGACCAGGAACAGCGGGAGGAAGAAGAAGAGCCCGATCCACGTCACGCCCGGTCCGAGCTGAACCAGCAGCCGGATCCGCCTTCGACGGACCGGCGCACGTGCAGGCCGCTCACCCATGGTCGGGCTCCGGCAGGACCGCGCCGCTTCCCGTGGGCCAGCCGACGCTCACCTCCTGCCCGGTCCGAATGGCGAGGCCCCGATCGACGTTCTGCCGGGTGGCGGTCAGATCGATGCCCTCGGCGAGCCGAAGGGTGTAGGTCGAGGACTCGCCCTGGTAGACCACCTCGATCACACGCCCCACGAAGCGATTGTCCAGACCCTCCGCCTCCGGCCCCAGGCGGATCTTCTCCGGCCGAAGGCCGACCAGGACCCTGCCGGAACGGAGACCGGAACGGGGCCGAACGGAGATGCGGATGCCGGCGTCGCATTGCACCTCACTCCCTCCGGTCCCCTCCACGAGCGCTCCGGCAATCAGGTTGGTCTCTCCGATGAACCCGGCCACGAAGACCGACTCCGGGTGCTCGTATATCTCGGCGCTGGGCCCGATCTGCTCCACCCGCCCCTGGTTCATGACCGCGATGTGATCGGACATGGTGATGGCTTCGCCCTGGTCGTGGGTGACGTAGACGAAGGTGGTGCCCACCTCCCGCTGAATGCGCTTGAGCTCCAGCTGCATCTGGGTCCTGAGCTTGAGGTCCAGGGCGCCCAGGGGTTCGTCCAGCAGGACCACGGTGGGCTTGTTGATGAGGGCCCGGGCAATGGCCACCCGCTGCTTCTGCCCGCCGGAAAGCTGGCTGATCCGGCGTCGATGGAACCCCGGCAGCTCGATCAGCTCCAGCATCTCGTCCACGGCCCGGGTGATGTCCGCCTTGGACCGGCGTTTCATCTCCAGGCCGAAGCCGATGTTCTCGGCCACGGTCATGTGGGGGAAGAGCGACAGGTGCTGAAAGACCAGGTTGGTGGGCCGCCGAAAGGGGGGCACGCCGGTCATGTCCCGGCCGCCGATGAGGATGCGGCCGGCCGTGGGGTCCTCGAAGCCGGAGATCATCCGCAGGACGGTGGTCTTGCCGCATCCCGAGGGCCCCAGAAGAGAGAAGAAGGCCCCCTTTTCGATGTCGAGCGAGACGTCGTCCACCGCGGTCACGTCCCCGAACCGCTTGGTCACCCCGCTCAATTGAATGTCGGTCTCGGACACGGGCCTGTCACCTCGGCCGGAGGAAGCCGGCGGATGCGGCCCCGCTCCGCGCGAAACCGCATCCGCCGAGAGCGGCGAGCACGCACTAGTCCGCGGCCATCACCTCGTTGACCACCTTGTTCCACTCGTCCCGGTGCTTCATGGCATAGGCCGGGTCGATGAGGAGGGCCCGCTCGATGATCTCGTCGGTGGCCCCCAGCTTCGCCTTTTCCTCGGCGGTCAGCTTGACCGCCCCCGACGCGGGCGCGTAGTTGACCCCCTTCTTGACGAAGTCGCCCAGGACGGGGCCGCTGACGGCGAAGTTCAGAAAGGCCTCGGCCGCCCGTCGGTTCTTGGCGTCCTTGGGAATCACGATGCAGTCGATCCAGACGAAGCTGCCCTCCTTGGGCTGGGTGTACCCGATGGGATGTCCCTCCTCCCGGAGCTTGTTGACCCGGCCCCGCCAGAAATCGGCCATCCAGACCTCTTCGGTGGCCAGGAGCTGGGTCAGCTCGGCCCCGCTCTTCCAGAACTTGAGCAGGTTGGGTCTCAGCTCCAGCAGCTTGGCCTTGATCGCCTCCAGGTCGGTGATGTTGTTCGGATTCTGGCCCAGGTAGATGGCCGTCACCGGCACGGCGGACGTGCCGAAGCCGAACATGGCCACCCGGCCCTTGTACTTGGGATCCCAAAGCGCCCCCCAGGACTCGGGCTTCTCCACCTTCTCCGTGTTCCACGCGATGGCCTGGTCGCCCCAGATGAAGCTCACGCAGTAGGTCTCCGGACCCGGATCATACGCCGGATGCTGGAACATGGGAAGCTGATCCTGGTAGTTGGGGATGTTGTCCATGCGCAGGGGAAGGAGCAGCCCGTCCTTTTGGGCCATGAAGACGTAGGCGTTGCCCATGAAGGAAACGTCCATCTCCGTCTTTCCGGCCTTGAGCTTGGCCAATTGCTCGGAGTTGGACCCGAAGTGGTTCAGCTTGACCTCCACCCCGTACTGTTTCTCGAAGGGCGCGACGATGTAGGTCTCCACGGCCTCGGCATAGGCGCCGCCGAAGGTGTCCACCACCAGGGTGCCGCCGATCTCTTCAGCCGCAGCCGCAGCCGGCCCGGCAACGAGACAGGCCGTCAGTCCAATGAGAACCACCATGATGAACCGGGTGCTGTATCGTGTCTGCCACATCGTGTGCCTCCTTCCGTGTTGAGGGTGCTGCCGAAGGCCGGGAGCCCGGGGTCGTTTCGGGGGGCATCGTCCGGCGGGAACCAGGGATGGGTTGACAATGTGTTGCTACTGATATAACAACATCCATAGCAGGCTTCTCCACCCCTGTCAAGAAAGAACATTTTGGCCTGATTCCAAAAGCATAGACGAACAACCCCTTGGAACCGGGCGCGCGGGCGGGCTGATCCGGCGACCCCGCATTCAGGACCCGAACCCATGGGAGGTCGAAGCGGCGGTCATGGCATCGGAATCAAGTCACCGGCATGCGCGGTCCTGGGTGGAGGTCGATCTCGCCGCCCTGGCGCACAATGTTCGGACGCTCAAGGCGCTGGCCGGAGCCGGGCGGCAGCTGATGGCCTGCGTCAAATCCAATGCTTACGGCCACGGCCTCGTCCCGGTGGCCCGGGCCGCCGAGGCGGCCGGAGCCGACCGCCTGGCCGTGGCCTGGGTGGAGGAGGCGCTGCGCCTGCGCCGGGCCGGCGTGACGGCACCGATCCAGGTGCTCCTGGAGCCGCCCCCGGAAGCGGCCCGGAAGATGGCGCGCCACGGTCTGATCGCCAGCCTCTCGAGCCTCGAAACCGCCGAGCGCATGGCCGCCCGGCTCGACCGCCCCCTCACGGTCCACGTGGAGGTGGACACCGGCATGGGCCGGGTCCCGCTCCAACCCGAGGAGGCGCCGGGTTTTCTCGCCCGCCTGGTGCGTCTGGGACGGTTTCGCATCGAGGGCGTGTTCAGCCACTTCTCCTCGGCCGGGGAACCGTCCGATCCCCGGCACGATCGCTTCACCCGGGATCAGCTGGAGGTCTTCACCCGGCTCTGCACGCGGCTCGAGCAGGAAGGCTTTCGCGTCCCCCTGCGCCACATGGCCGGCTCGGACGCCGTGGCCCACTACCCCGGGAGCCACCTGGACATGATCCGTCCCGGTGCCTGGGTGTACGGATACAAGGGACAAGAGATCGGGCTCGACCTCCACCCCGTCCTGTCCTGGGAGACCCGCGTCCTCCGCGTCACGGACGCACGGGCCGGCCGCCCGTACGGCTACGGGATGTCTTTTCGACCGGAGCGGGACACCCGGATCGCCCACCTGCCGGTGGGTTACGGGGACGGCTACCCCCGCGCCCTGTCCGGTTGCGCCGAGGTGCTCATTGAAGGACGGCGCGCGCCCGTGGTGGGTCTGGTGGGCATGGAGACCCTCATGGTCGACGCCGGGGGGCTGCCCGGGGAGCTCGCCGGCCGGGAGGCGGTCCTCATCGGCCGGCAGGGACCGGAACGGGTCACGGCGGCGGGGTTGGCGGAAGCCATCGGCCTCTTCGGGGTGATGATCACCTGTGGAATCAAGGAAACCGTCCGGCGCATTTACGTGGACCGGGCGCCCCGCTCGGAGGAAGGATGATTCGGACCGAGCAAGGAGAGGCCTTGGTGCACCTGGTGGAAGGGGCCCCCGTGTACGTCATGGACGCCGCGCACACGGTGGCGGAGGCCATGGTCGTTTTCGAAGGCCGCGTTTTGGCGGTCGGCGGCCGCCGTGCGCTTCGGGAGCGCTTCCCCCGCGCCCGCCGCACGCCCGCGGACGGGGCCGCCGTCGTCCCCGCCTTCAACGACTGCCACGCCCACCTGCTGCGGCTCGGTCAGGACATGACCCGGGCGGAGCTTCGCTACTGTCGAACCGCCGAGGACATCCGCAAGGCCCTGAGGGACAACGACGACCGAAAGAACGGGTGGCTGGTGGGTGTCAATTACGATCAGAATATCCTCCCCGGAGGGCGCCACCTCGACCTCGACGAGCTGGACCGCATCGGCGGGGATCGTCCGGTCTACCTGTTTCACCTCTCCCGCCACGAGGGGCTGGCCAACACACGGGCCTTGCGCCTGGCCGGCGTGACCCACGGCACACCCGACCCCCCTGAGGGAAAGATCGAACGGGACGAGGCCGGCCGGCCCACGGGACGGCTCCTGGAGATGGCGGTCAGCCTGGTGGAGGAGGCCCTGCCGGAGCCGTCGGACCGGGAGCTCAGCCAGGCCATTCATGCCGCGCTGGAGCACCAGGCCCGCCGGGGCATTCTGGCGGCCACCGACGCCACCTCCGGCAAGTGGTTCGGCATGGAGCGGGAGTGGGAGGCCTACAGACGCGTCCTGTCCGGCGGGGCCGCGGTCAAGGTGACGCTCATGCCGGACGTGGACGTGTGCCGGGACCACCGATGGATGGATCGAGACCGCGTAGCGCTCCCGCCTGCGCCTCCAAACCTCTCCCTGGGGCCCATGAAGCTCATCGCCGACGGGGCCATCACCAATCAGACGGCCGCCGTGCGCCGTCCATACGAGCGCGGCGGAGGAAACGGGTTCCTGGTCTATCCCGAGGACGAACTGAAGGCCATGATCGTCCGGGCGCATCGCGGCGGCTGGCGCTGCGCGATTCATGCCATCGGGGACCGGACCATCGGTCTCTGCCTGGACGCCTTTGTTCAGGCGGACCGGGAGTGTCCCCGTCCGGACGTCCGGCACCGGCTGGAGCACTGCATGATGGTGGACGACCGAATCATCCGCCGCATGGTCGCATGCGGCGTGATTCCCTGCGCCCAGCCCGAGTTCATCTTTCACCTCGGGCACGCTTACCGCGGCGCCGTCGCCGATCGGGCGGATGCGCTGATGCCCTATCGGTCCTGGCTACGGGCCGGCCTGACCCTGGCCTTCGGCTCGGACCAGCCCATCGTCACGGGGGACCCCATTCTGGGCTGGCGGGCCGCCGTGGATCGCCGGACCCGGGACGGGGACACCCTGGGCGAGGCCGAGCGGCTGTTGCCCCTGGAGGCGCTGCGGGCCTACACCGGCGGATCCGCCCTGGCCTGCGGGGACCCCGGGATCGGCTCCCTGGAACCGGGCAAGGAGGCGCGGTTCGCCGTGCTGAGCCATCCACCCGAGTCGATTCTGGACCCCGGCATGCGGGTGGTGACCACCTCCGCCGAGCTGCTGCCACCCTCCCCCTTCCCCTCCCCCGATTGACACGAACATTCGAATCATGCATCCTGATGCCTACGAGAGGGACCTCGAACACGGACGACGAGACCCTGGAAAAGGCCCCGCAGCTCACGGGCGTCCGCGAAAAGACCGCCCTGGTGCCACCCAGGCCGAAGGCCCGGATCGACCAGGGGAGCAGCAAGCGCCTGGCCGGGCTCGGCGGCACGCAAGGAGCGCTGCAAAGGCCCCGCCGGCGACGCCCTGGAACCCACTGAGCATGGTGCTCCAGGCACCCTCGTCTGAGCAGGGTGCGAGGAGGGAGGCATGGGGAGGGACGGTTTCCGGGGGGAGAAGGTGGACGGGCCCCGCTGGGGACCCCTGGGTACCGCGGCGTGCGGCGCCGGTGCGGCGAGCTGGTTTCTCGGAGGCCTGACCGCGTCCGGGGTCGGCGTCCTGGCCGCGGTCCTCGGGTTTCTGGGTGCACGACGGAAGCAGCGGCTCTCCCAGGCCGGCCTCATGCTCGGGGCCGCCGCCACGCTGTTCGTCTGCCTGCAGGACCTGGGAATCGCACGAAGACCCGAGGCCCTCACCTCGGACAGGACCCATCTGGTCCGGTCCATTCTGGCCACCATCGAGGCCCACGAGATCCTGGGCAACGCCCCCCTCGACCCGGAGGAGCAGGCCCAGCTGATCGCCGTCCTGGAGAAAGGTCTTCAGGAGGCCCGGCTGGTGCGTGTCGAGCGGATCGACCGGGAGGTCCCGGGCTTTGCCGAGCACTACCGGGAGGGCCTGATTCAGGGAACGGAGCGCCTGATTCGAGGCGTTCGAGACGGGGACACCGGGACGTCCCTCGACGGGGGCGTCCGCCTGGAGCACTGGGGCCGGTGGAACCGCAAGCACCGCGAGGCCCTGGGCCGCCTTCCGGAGTCCAATCCCTCCCTGGCGGCAACCATCGCCGCGTGGTGGTGACCCCTCGGCTCCGCTCTCGTCACGTCTCCAGAGGGAGGACCCGCGCGGCCATGGTCTGGCGGCTTCACAGCGCCGCCCAGGATGATCCCGGCCGCCGGCACACACACCACAGCGTTGTACCACATGATCGTTCTCCTCGTTCGAAGGTGCCTCGTGTCGGTCTTTCCGCTGGTCTCACCGGTCATTGTACAACAAACCGGCCGGTCTGTAAGGGAGTTCGGCCCCTCGAACCTCGAGCGAGGCGTTTCAGCAGGTCCCCGGTCCTCTGCGGCTCTTTTCGCTTGCTTCCTACGGAATTGCTCCTATGATTTTTTCTTGTGGGAGCCGGCCTTCCGGGCTTCCGAGGCGATGGACCCCCAACATGTTTCCGCACAAAGGAGAACGGCCATGAGAAAGGTTTGCTTCTGGTTGGCAACGATTCTGTGCATCTCGGCGGCGAGCACGGTTTGCTCGGCGGAATCCCTACGCATCGCCAACGAGGGCGCTTACCCGCCCTTCAACTCCATCACCGCGGATGGCGAGCTCATGGGCTTTGACGTGGACATCGCCAAGGCCCTCTGCGAGAAGATGGGCGTGGAGCCCGAGTTCGTGGTGCAGGACTGGAACGGCATCATCACCGGGCTGCTCGCCAAGAAGTACGAGTGCATCATCTCCAGCATGTCCATCACGGACGAGCGCAAGAAGAAGGTGGCCTTCACCGATCCCTACTACCAGGTGCCGGCCCGCTTCGTCACCCTGAAGGGCTCCGGCCTGAAGATCTCCAGGGAGGGGCTCGAAGGCAAGCGCGTCGGCGTGCAGCGGGCCACCACCTACGCCAACTACCTCGAGGGGGAGTTCGCCGACGTGGTGGAGATCGTCTACTACGACACCATTGACGACCACAACATGGACCTGGCCAACGGCCGGGTGGACGCCGTCCTCGGTCAGGCCTACCTCATGGGCAAGTGGATGGAGAAGCCCGAGGCCCAGGACTTCGTCATCGTGGGCGAGCCGGTCTCCGACCCCAAGTACATCGGCTACGGCGCCGGCATCGCCCTGCGCAAGGAGGACGAGGACCTGCGCAAACGCCTGGACCAGGCCCTGGACGCCATCATCGCCGACGGCACGCACAAGCGGATCGCGTCCAAGTACTTCGACTTCGACCTGCTGGACTACAACCAGTAACCGACCCCCCCGAGGGCGCTCCTGAGGAGCGCCTTCGGCCACAGGAAAGCGCCATGCCCACACCCGACCCGTCCCAGGTGCACCAGGCCGTGGACGCGCTTCGGACGGACATCGTCGAGATCAGCCGAAGCCTCCACCGTAACCCCGAGCTCGGTCTCTCGGAGCACCACGCCCACCGCCTCCTCACCTCCCGAATCGAGGCCCTGGGCTTCGAGGTGACCACGCCCGTGGCCGGCCTGGACACCGGGTTCGTGGCCCGCTACGGGGACCGGGGACCGGTGATCGCCCTCCTCGCCGAGTACGACGCCCTTCCGGACCTGGGCCACGCCTGCGGTCACAACGTGATCGCGGCCGCCTCCTTCGGCGCGGCCGCCGCCCTCCGGGACACGGTTCGAGAGTCCGGCGGGACCGTCCTCCTCGTGGGCACCCCGGACGAGGAGGCCGTCAGCGAGCGATCCAAAGGAGGCAAGGTCGTCATGGCCCGGGCCGGGGTCTTCGATGCCGTGGACGCAGCCCTCATGATGCATCCCACCGGCGGGCCCAACGCGGTCTGGCGGTACACCTTCCCCTTGAAGGACTTCATCGTCCACTTCACGGGCAAGCCCGCCCACTACACGAGGCCCGAGGAGGGGATCAACGCCCTCGAGGCCCTCCTCCTCTTCCTCAACACGGCCGATGCCCTTCGAAGGACCTGGCCGCCGGACGTCCTCCTGGCCTACACCATCACGGACGGCGGCGGCCCCAGCGCCATCACCGTTCCAAGGAGCGCCGCGGCCCACCTCACCCTCAAGACCTTCGACGCCGCCACCCTGGAGACCGTGTTCGTCCGGCTCGAGGCCTGTCTCGAGGATGTCTCCGGCCTCACCGGCGCCCGAGGGACGATGCAGGTCCTGGACGCCTATCAAAGCACCGTCCCCAACCTCCACCTGTGCCGGCGCCTCCACCACCACCTCCGCGCCCTGGGCGGCGACGTGGAAAACCCCCTGGCGTCGCAGCGCCGCCTGGAGCGTATGCGGTATCCGGGCATCTCCACGGACTTCGGGGACGTGAGCCGCAGCGCGCCGGCCGTTCACGGGTACTGCAGCCTCGGTCCCCCGTCCCTGGTGGCCCACACCTCGGCCTTTGCCGAGGCCGCCGGCGGCCTCCCCGGGGACGAGGCGGCCCTCCTCTCGGCCAGGGCCCTGGCCCTGACGGGGCGGGACCTCATCACCGATCCTCCCCTGGCCCAGGCCGTCCGGCACGAGTTCGAGGGCTACGCCCGGGACGGCTTTCGGCACATCCCCGGTCTGCCCCCGGACTACCCCCCGTTTCCCTCGGACCTGGAGCAGGCCCTGGCATCGGAGTAAAGGAAAACCCCCTTCTCGCCTTGACTGATCGGAGCGTCCGGGATTGCGGCGATGACCGCACAAAGGAGGAGGCTACGCCCTGCCCTCGCACAGGCCGGCTTCGTCGGTCAACACGTCGAAGCAGCCCTGAGCATACCGCACGACATCGTCCATTTCTTCACGAAAGGTTTCAATGCGGATGATTTTGATCCGGTCCCCGTACCCCTTGAGCTTCTCCAGGAACTCGAACAGAGCGTCACGGTCAATCGCGGTGACGCCCCGGAAATTCAAGGCGAGTACAGGCACCTCTCTGGCCAGATGGGATTCGATGCGGTCCTTCAGGCGCAGGGCGCTCACCATGTTGAACACGCCCTTCAGGTCCACCACGAGGGGGCTGGAAGCCCCCGAGGCCCTTCGAGTCCGCATGCTCAGCAGGGCCTCCTGCGTTTCCGCGGAAAACGGTGCTTCGACGGGCGGATCGTTCTCCATCGCGCGCAGTCGACTGTTTTTTTCGCACACCGGCGCGGGCTCGTACGTCCACCCCCGCAGCAGCCGCGCCTGTTCACGCCTCGCGCAGAAGAGCATGACGGCTCCCAGGACCGGCGCCATGGCCCGTGACTTCGGACCGAACTCCCCGTACAGCGCCCGCAGCAGCGCGTCGAGCCTGGAGCCCATCCGCTCGTCTTTCCGGTACCACCGCCTCATGGCCCAGACCGCGGCCGCGAGGCGGGTGCCGAGCCCCTCACTTTCCGCGGCAAAGCGCTTTCTGATGCGCGGGTCTTCGTGATGCCCGTGCCGAAGCCAGCCCTGCAGGCGCGTCTCGATCAGGCGCGCCAAGCTGGGTCCGTTCACCTCGAAGTCCCGGCGAAATGCCCGCCTGAGCATCTCGGTCTCCGTCCCTGCGGGGATGTGCGCATGGCGGTAATTGAACCGGTACTGCCCGTGGGCGTCCGCAGGAGAAAACTCGTCTCTGGAGAGAAGGACACCCGCCCGTCGCTGGGCTTCGTAGAATGGCGTGCCCGGAACCGGCGTGTACAACATGAACTGGTGAAAGTCCGCGGCATGGGCGGTGGCATGGGCGATCACCTCGTCCATGGTCTCGGGCCGGTGGTCTTCCAGGCCGATGATCGTCGAGCCGAGCACGCTGATCCCGTGGGATTTCAGACGGCGGACCAGATCGAAGGTGTCGATTCCCTTCAGCTTCGCGTAGCGGCTGTCCCGGCCCTCGAGCCCCATCCAGACCCAGGAGATCCCCATGGCCACGAGCTGATCCATGGTGTACGTCTCGATCGCTCGGGCCGAACTGAACACGTAAAACGACCAGGCCTTGTCGTGACGCTCCATGAGCTCCAGAAGGCGCAGGGCCCTTTGCTTGTGCAGCAGGAAGTTTTCGTCCAGGACAAAGAACGAGCGAGCCTTCAGTTGCTCTTCCAGTCCGCACAACACATCGAACAGCTCGTCGCCGGTCTCGTAGAAGTTGACGAACTTCCCCTTGCCTCCGAACAGGGCCGATGTCGCGCAGAAGTTGCAGCCCATGGGGCAGCCCACGGAGGGTACGACGATGGCCGCCGTGTCTCCGGGCTTGCCGGGAATGTTCATCCCCAGAATGCGGGTGCCGAAGCCCGAAAGCACCGCAGGATGCCGGATCGGCCCTTGGGCGTCCTGGCTCAGATAATTCCGGAACCACTGCACGCCGTCGCCGCGGACAATGTGGTCCACGTCGATGCTCTCGGCCAGGTCCTCCACATTGGCGATGTGGCCTCCGACCACGATGGCGGCCCCGGGCAGGTGCCGCCGCACGAGCTCGCACATCTTGCGGACTTTGGCGACGTTGGAAGGGATGGCGCTGATGCCGACAATGTCGTAGGTGTTTTCTGAAATCTCCTCCTCAAAGCGATCCAGAGGAGGAAAGTCGAGCACCGCGCAGGGGGCGTCGATGTTGGCTTCGATCAACAGCAGGCCGAACGTGCGGTGAAACATGCGCAGGGAAAACGGTCCCTGCTCGCGGGTTACCTGATTGTGGTACAACTCCATGGGGTTGATCGCCCGGCTTCCGTAGGCGTCATCCCGGGCATAGGGCCCGAACACGCTCGTAAGCAGGATTCTGGCCCGCTTTCCCAGCGGGTGCGTTGGTATGCTTTCTGTCACGGTCTTTCTCCTTCCCCATGCCCCCGTGCCTCACCCGGTTTGACCGGACATTGGGGTCACTACGGGGCGCTCGCCGGGATCTACCTGGCAAACTTCGACTGCGACCTCCCCCGGCTCCGACTCGTCTTGACCCGGAAGGTCGGTTGTTGTCGATTCTTCCCCTGTCCGGGCCGGGCTGCGGCATCTGACGCAGGCGCACCATAGTCAAAGGAAGACACCGTACGCTGCTCGATCTCGCAGCCGATGACACGATGGATGGCACGAACCATCTCCCGGTCCTCCGCGGTGACCAAGGTGAATGCTTCGCCGCTGCGGGTGGCCCGGCCGGTCCGGCCGATGCGATGAATGTACGCCTCGGGGGTGGAAGGCACGTCGAAATTGATGACATGAGAGACCCGGTTCACGTCGATGCCGCGAGCCGCGATGTCCGTGGCCACCAGGATCTGGAACGTCCCGTCGCGAAACCCGTCCAGTGCGGCCTGACGACGGTTCTGGGACAGGTTTCCCTGTAGCGACGCCGACCGGTACCCCGCCGCGGCCAGCTTTTTCCCCAGGCTTTTGGCGCGATGCTTGGTCCGTGTGAAGACGAGCACCGACCCGGTTGTGGTGCTTTCCAGCACCTCCAGGAGCAGCGCCGTTTTCAAGTGCTGGGCCACCGGATAGAGCGCGTGCGTCACCGTGTCCGCCGGGGCCGTGCTCCCCACCTGGACGGTGACTGGATCCCGCAGGATCTCTCCGGCCAGAGTCCGGATCTCCGAAGGCATGGTGGCCGAAAAGAGAAGCGTCTGTCGCTGGACGGGAAGGTGTTTGATTACGCGGCGAATGTCCGGAAGAAACCCCATGTCGAACATCTCGTGGGCCTCGTCCACAACCAGCACTTCCACTCGGGAGACATCGATGCTGCGACGGCCGATGTGGTCGAGAAGCCGGCCGGGACAGGCGACAACGACATCGGCCTGTTTCAGTTTCTGGATCTGCGGGTTGATGCCCACACCGCCATACACCGCCACACTGCGCAGCGTCGTCTGGTGGCCCAGGGTTTCGACATCCCGATGGATCTGTTCGGCCAATTCACGGGTGGGGGCCATGATCAGGGCGCGAACCCCCCGGTGTTTCCCCTTCAGGAGTCGATTCAGGATCGGCAGCACAAAGGCCGCCGTTTTTCCCGTCCCGGTCTGGGCCAGCCCCATCACGTCCCGGCCCCGAAGGACCTGCGGGATCGACCGGGCCTGAATCGGGGTCGGGTTTTCATACCCCGCGTCCACCACGCCTGCTGCAATCTTTGGATGAAAACAAAATGGTTCGAAGTTCTTCAATCAATACCCCTTTCAAAAAAAAAGAGCCCCGGAGAGATTCCGGAGCTTTTATGGCTTTTCGAGACAACCGGGAGCGCTTTCGGTGAACCTGAATTTTGGGGAATCATACCGGCAACTGGAGTGAATGTCAAGCAAATCATTCCGTGTTGACTCGCCCCCGCCCGGTAGCTGTGACCGGCCCGACTGCCCCCTACAGGTAGTTTTCCTCCCTGGTTTTTACCCAACTTTCAAGCGTTGGCAACAAGCGGCCGATTCGGTATGTCTGACAGGCTGAGCAGCCCCGGAGGTAGACCCATGCCGAGCCCGCCTACGTACGACGAACTTGCCCAGGAGGTTCAAGCGCTGAAGCGCCGGTGTGCCTCCCTGGAGGCTTCTCTGGCAACGGGCACTCGGGAGGCGCCCCTTCATCGCCTCATCGAGCACGTGCAGAAGGGCATCGTGGTCCTTCGGGACGAAGCGTTTCTGTATGTCAA
This sequence comes from uncultured Desulfobacterales bacterium, assembly GCA_964475045.1. Lineage (GTDB taxonomy): Bacteria > Desulfobacterota > DSM-4660 > Desulfatiglandales > HGW-15 > JAIPEI01. Next base: position 15,657 of record CAYYVD010000010.1, read on the forward strand.
TCCTTATGCGTGCGCGCTCCTCGGCCGCTCCCTGGAAGCGCTTCGGGGGGCCTCTTTCGTGGAGTGGATCCACCCCGAGGACCGGCACCGGATCCTGAACCGCTACCGCCGAGAAACGGCCGGAGCCAAGGTCCTCCCGGAATGGACCTTCCGCATCCTGGATCCCTCCGGCACCGTCCACTGGGTTCGGACCCGTTCCGTCTGGGTGGACTGGGAGGACGCCCCCGCCCTCCTGGTCTCCCTGATGGACATCACCGCCCTGAAGGACGCCGAGGAGCGACTTCGGGCGAGCGAGGAGCGCTTTCGAACGGTCCTGGAGGGGCTGCCCGGGGGCGTGTTCGCTCACGACCTCGACGGACGCATTCTCCTGGTGAACGATGCCGCGGCCCACAACACGGGCTACACCCGGGAGGAGCTGGCCGCCCTGCGGGTGGGGCACATCGATGCGGGCAGCATGACCCGGGAAGACCGGAACCGCCTCTGGGCACGGCTCGCCAAGGGCGAGACCCTTCGCATCGAGTCCTCCCACCTGCGCAAGGACGGGTCCGAGTATCCCGTGGAGGTGTACCTGAGCGCCGTGGAGCTTCGGGGCAAGCCGGCCGTCCTGGCCGTGGCCTACGACGTCACCGAAAAGAAGCGGGCGGAGGAGGACAGGCGCCGCCTCGAGGTGCAGCTCAGCCGGGCACAGAAGATGGAAGCCATCGGGACCCTGGCAGGCGGCATCGCCCACGACTTCAACAACATCCTGGCCATCATCATCGGAAACATCGAACTGGCCCTCCTGGACCTCCCGGACGGGTCCCTCTCCCGGGAGGAGCTCGAGCAGGTCCACGAGGCCGCCCTTCGAGCCCGGGACCTCGTGGGCCGGATCCTTCTCTTCGCCCGGCACAAGGAGCAGACCCTCTCCGACATCCGGTTTCAGCCCATTGTCAAGGAGTCCCTCAAGATGCTTCGGGCCTCCATTCCCGCCACCGTGGAGATCCGGCCGCACATTCTCGAGGACGCAGACCCGGTGTTGGCGGACCCCTCCCAGATGCAGCAGATCGTCATGAACCTCTGCGCCAATGCCGCTCAGGCCATGGAGGCGGAGGGTGGAGTGCTGGAGGTCTCCCTCGATCAGGCCGCGTTTCAGGGGCCCCTGGACACGGCCACGGGACGGCTCCCCCAGGGCCGCTACGTCCGGCTTCGAGTCCGGGACACCGGGCCGGGCATCCCCACCGCCCACCTGGAGCGGGTCTTCGAGCCCTTCTTCACCACCAAGGAGGTGGGCCACGGCACCGGCCTGGGCCTCTCCGTGGTCCACGGCATCGTACAGGAGCGCGAAGGCGGCGTCACCGTGGAGAGCCAGGAAGGCCGGGGAACGGAGTTCTGCGTGTACCTCCCCTCCTCCAATGGCGGCGTCCCCCGGGAGGTCGCAAAGCAGGCGACACCCCTGCCACAGGGGCACGAGACCATCCTCTTCGTGGACGACGAGCCCATGATTCTGGAGACGGGCCGCCGCATGCTCGAGCGCCTGGGGTACACCGTGGAGACCCGGGCGAGCGGCACCGACGCCCTGGCCTGCTTTCGACAGAACCCCGACCGCTTCGACCTGGTGATCACCGACATGACCATGCCCGCCCTGCGCGGGGACCACCTGGCCCGGGAGATCCTGGCCGCCCGCCCCGACGCCCGCATCGTTCTCTGCACCGGCTTCAGCCGGCAGATCTCCGAGGACGAGGCCCGGCGGATCGGCATCCGCGCTCTGGTCCTGAAGCCCCTGACCGCCGAGCACCTCGCCGCCACGGTCCGGGACGTGCTGGACACACCCTGAGCACCACCTGCAGCGGAAGGGTCCCGCGCCGGAGCGCCTCACGTCCGGCTCGATCAGGCGCCCGAGATCCCCTTTTCACTTGACAAAAGGGGACATGCGGCCACACCATGAACCGCCGTTCACAAAATGACATGGACATTCACAGCCTGAGCGGAGCGCAGTGCTCCGGCCGCCCCATGAAAGACAAGCCATTCCCCAAGAAACCGAGGCGTGAGAAGGAAAAGCGTCGCCAGCGGCAAGAGGTGCTGTCGGTGGCGCTGGACCTCTTCTCCGCTAAGGGCTATCACAACGTCTCCATGCAGGAGATCGCCCAAGGGGCCGGGTTCGCCGTGGGGACCCTCTACAAGTTCTTTGTGAACAAGGAGGATCTGTACATGGCCCTCGTGGTCGATCTGGCCGACCGGTTCGATCGAGCGCTCATGACGGCCCTCGAGCAACCCGATGACGAGGTGGACAAGCTCAGAAGCTACATTCGGACCAAGGTGGCCCTGTTCCGCGAGGACGCCTCAACGATCCGTCTCTACTTCGGGGTCACGCAGGGAGGGTCCTTTTCCCTCATCGCCGATCTCGCTCCGGAGATCCGCGAACGGTACAACCGCCTGCTCGAGAAGCTGGCATCGGTGTTTGAAAACGGAGTCCAGCGGGGGAGGTTCGAACGGACCGCCGAGCCCGTCGCCCTGGCCGTGGCCCTGGAAGGCATCCTGAATGCCTTTATCTTCCACTGGCTCGAGGCGCCCCAGGACCATCCGTTTCTGAAGGATCCCGACTTGGTCCTGAACATCCTTCTCGAGGGACTGCTCCCGCAGTCCTCCTGAACCGCATTTTGCCCGTGCGGCAGGAAAACCCGGCGGGCCATTCGGAGGTGCATTTGCAGCCCAATCCACAGCGACACACCCCCCGCACACAAGCTCTGCTCGCGTGCACTCTCCTGGCCTCGCTCCTGGCCGGCGGGTGCCGGAACGAACCCCCTCCTCCCCCGCCCCCCCCGGTTCCGGAGGTGGCGGTGCTGACCGTGTCGACCCGGCCGCTCACGCTGACCACGGAGCTCCCGGGCCGGACCGCCTCTCATCGGATTGCGGAGATCCGACCCCAGGTGAGCGGACTGATTCAGGAGCGGCTCTTCAAGGAAGGGGCCGATGTCCAGGCCGGCCAAGACCTTTACCAGATCGACCCCGCCCCGTTTCAAGCCGACCTCGACCGTGCCGAGGCGACCCTCACCACGGCCCGAAGAAACGCCGAACGCGCCCGCGCCGCCCTGGAAGCGGGCAAGGCCGGTGTCCTTCGAGAGCGGGCCAACTTGAAACTGGCGCAGACGAACCGGGAACGGTTCGAGAAGTCGTTCCGTGAGCGCGCCGTTTCCGCGGGCCAGTGCGACCGGGCCGTGGCCGAGGCCGAGGTGGCCGAGGCCGCCATGCAGGCGGCCGAGGCGCGGGTGGAGAGCGACCGCATGGAGATCGCAGCAGCGGAAGCGGCCATTCAGCAGGCGGAGGCCGCCGTCCAGACCGCCCGCATCCGATTGAACTACACGCGGATCACCGCACCGATCTCGGGCCGGATCGGCAAGTCCAACGTGACGGAAGGCGCCATTGTGACGGCCTTTCAACCCCGGCCCCTGGCCACCATTCAACAGATGGACCCCATGTACGTGGACGTCCAGCAGGCCACCACGGATCTGCTGCTTCTCCGGCGTCACCTGGAGCAGGGCCGCCTGGACGCCAAGGGGGGCTCCCTGAAGGGCGTCACCCTCCTCCTGGAGGACGGCCGGGAGTACACCGAGAAGGGGAAGTTCCAGTTTCGGGACGTCACCGTGGACCCCACCACCGGCTCCGTGACCCTCCGCGCCATCTTTCCCAACCCGGACGGTGTCCTGCTGCCGGGGATGTTCGTCCGGGCCTCCATTGTGGAAGGCATCCGCGAGCGGGCCATCCTGATTCCGCAGCAGAGCGTGTCCCGGGACCCCAAAGGAAGCCCCTTCGTTCTGATCGTGGACGCCCGAGGCAAGGTCGAGCGGAGATCCCTCACTCTGGATCGCGCCCTGGGAAACCAGTGGTTGGTGGCCGAAGGCCTCCAGGAGGGCGAGCGCGTGATCGTCGAGGGCCTCCAGAAGGCCCGGCCCGGGTCCTCCGTCAAGGCGGCTCCCTGGGACGGCGGCGACACCGGACCACCCTCGGACCGGAGCGCGTAATGCTGTCGAGATTCTTTCTGGACCGGCCGGTTTTTGCCTGGGTGATCGCTATCATCATGATGACGCTGGGTCTGATGGCGATCTACTTTCTGCCCATCTCCCAGTACCCGCCCATCGCTCCGCCCTCCATCGCCGTCAGCGCATTTTACCCCGGCGCCTCGGCGGAGACCGTGGAGAACAGCGTCACCCAGATCATCGAGCAGAAGATGACGGGCTTTGACCGGCTGCTGTACATGTCCGCCACCAGCGACTCGGCGGGCGCCTCCCGCATCGAGCTGACCTTTGCCCCGGGAACCGATCCGGACCTGGCCTGGTCCCAGGTGCAGAACAAGCTCCAGCTCGCCATGTCCAGCCTGCCCGACGTGGTCAAGAGCCAGGGAGTCCAGGTCAGCAAGTCCACCCACAACTATCTGATGATCGTGGGCCTGATCTCGAGTGAGGAAGGAACGGACGGCAATGACCTGAGGGACTTTGCCCAGTCCAACCTGGAGAAGGCCCTGGCGCGGGTGCCGGGGGTGGGCGAGGTGCAGGTCTTCGGGTCCGGGTACGCCATGCGCATCTGGCTCGACCCGGACAAGCTGACGGACTACCGCCTGACCATCTCGGACGTGATCACGGCCCTGCGGAGTTACAACGTGGAGGTGTCCGCGGGTCAGTTCGGCGGCGCCCCCGCGGTCAAGGGACAGCGTCTGAACGCCTCCATCGTCGTTCAGAACATGCTCAAGACGCCCCAGGAGTTCGCAGACGTCCCCGTTCGCATCAACCCCGACGGATCCGTCGTGCGGATCGGGGATGTGGGGCGGACCGAGCTCGGGACCGAGTTCTACGACGTTCAGGTCTTCTTCGACGAAAAACCGGCCGCCGGCCTGGCCGTTCGTCAGGCCCCGGGCGCGAACGCCCTGGACACCGCGGACGCGGTCAAGGCCAAGATGGCGGAGATGAGCCGGTTCTTCCCGCCGGGCATGGAGGTGGTCTACCCCCACGACACCACGCCCTTCATCGAGGTGGCCGTTGACGAGGTGGTCAAGACCCTCTTCGAGGCGATTCTCCTGGTGTTTCTCATCATGTGGCTCTTCCTGGGGAACATCCGCTCCACCCTGGTCCCGACCATCGCCGTGCCCGTGGTGCTCCTGGGGACCTTTGCCACGCTCGCTCTGTTCGGGTTTTCCATCAACATGCTGACCATGTTCGCCATGGTGCTGGCGATCGGCCTGCTGGTGGACGACGCCATCGTGGTGGTGGAGAACGTGGAGCGGATCATGCGCGAGGAGGGCCTGCCGCCCCGGGAGGCCACGGCCAAGTCCATGGGTCAGATCACGAGCGCCCTCGTCGGGATCGGGCTCGTGCTCTCGGCGGTGTTCGGGCCCATGGCCTTTTTCCCCGGGTCCACCGGCGTCATCTACCGCCAGTTCTCCGTGACCATCATCTCCGCCATGCTCCTGTCCGTAGCGGTGGCCCTGATCCTGACACCGGTCCTCTGCGCCTCCCTGCTCAAGCCGCTGCCGCCGGGGCATGAGCCCGCCAACCACGCGGTCTTCTTTCTTCGCCCGTTCTTCCGGTGGTTCGACCGCGCCTTCTTTCGCGTCCGCGACCTGTACGTGGGCCTGGTGGGTCACTCCCTCTCCCGAAAGACCCGCTACGTCCTTCTCTACCTCCTGATCGTCGGGGCCATGGGGTTTCTGTTCAGGGACATGCCCACCGCCTACCTCCCGGACGAGGACCAGGGCACCCTGCTCTCCCAGGTGATCCTGCCCAAGGGGTCCACCCTGGAGCAGACCCAGGCGGTGGCCGACCGAATCGCCCGGTACTTCGGCGAGAACGAAGCCGACGCGGTGAAATCCTGCTTGACCATCGCCGGCGTCGGCTTCTCCGGAAGGGGCCAGAACAACGGCATGGTCTTCATCAAGCTCAAGGACTGGAAGCTGCGCCAGCGGGAGGACCTCAAGGCCAAGGCCGTGGCCGGAAGGGCCATGGCCGCCCTCTCCCGGATTCGAGAGGCCAGGGTGTTCGTGTTCCCGCCGCCCCCGGTCACGGAGCTCGGGGTGGCCCAGGGCTTCGACTTCGAGCTGCTGGATCGCGGGAGCATGGGGCACGAGGCCCTCATGGAGGCCCAGAACCAGCTCCTCGGCATCGCGGCCCGGGACCCGAGGTTGACCCGGGTCCGGCCCAACGGCATGGAGGACGTACCCGAGTACCGCATCGATGTGGACTGGGAAAAGGCCGGGGCCCTGGGCGTCCCCATCACCGCCGTTCATCAGACCATCGCGGCCGCCTTCGGCAGCGCCTACGTGAACGACTTCATTCAGGGCGGTCGCGTCAAGCGGGTCTACGTGCAGGCCGACGCCCCTTACCGCATGCTGCCGGGCGACCTCCAGAAGCTGTTCGTCCCCAACAAGGTGGGGGAGATGGTTCCCTTCTCGGCCATTGCCTCGGGCCGGTGGACCTCGGGACCACCTCAGCTGGAACGGTTCAACGGGTTTCCCTCCCTCAACATCTGGGGGGAAGCCGCACCGGGACGGAGCTCGGGCGAGGCCATGCAGGCCATGGAAGAAGCCGTGACCCGGCTGCCGGGCGGGTTCGGGTACGACTGGACCGGTCTCTCCTTTCAGGAAAAGATGTCCAGCTCCCAGGCCCCCATCCTGTATGCCTTTTCCATCTTCGTGATCTTCCTGTGCCTGGCGGCCCTCTACGAGAGCTGGCCCATCCCCGTCTCGATCCTGCTGGCCCTCCCCCTCGGGGCCATCGGCGGGGTCATCGCCTCGAGCCTCCGGGGCCTTTCCAACGACGTCTACTTCCAGATCGGCCTGCTGACCACCCTGGGCCTCACCACCAAGAACGCCATCCTGATCGTCCAGTTCGCCAAGGCCGGCGTGGACCAGGGAATGGGCCTGATCGAGGCCACCCTGGAAGGGGCGAAGCTGCGCTTCCGGCCCATCGTCATGACCTCGCTGGCCTTCGGATTCGGGGTCCTGCCCCTGGCCTTGACCACGGGTGCCGGGGCCGGCGCACAGAACGCCATCGGCACCGGCGTGCTGGGGGGCATGGTGACCGCCACGGTCCTGGTGGTCGTCTTCGCCCCTCTGTTCTACGTGCTGGTGGAGCAGATTTTCGGAAGGCGCGGACGGAGCCGGGCGAACCGGGCCAAACCGGACGCACCGCCCGGGGAGGAGAGTGATGCCTAGACACCTCTGTTTTTGGTTCGCCGGAATCCTTTTCGTCCTCGGCGGGTGCACCCTGGCCCCCGAGTACGAGAGGCGGGCCCCGCCGATCTCCCCGGAGTGGCCGGCCGGCGATGCCTACCGCGACCTTTCCCCCTCATCCGGCACTTCCACGGTTCCGGAAATCCCCTGGCAGGCATTTTTTCCGGACGAGCATCTCCAAGCCGTGATCCGGACCGCCCTGGACAACAACCGGGACCTGCGCGTGGCCGCCCTGAACGTGGAAAGGGCGCGGGCCCTGTACGGCGTGCAGCGGGCCGAGCTGGCTGCCCCGATTCACGCAGTGGGAAGCGGCACCCGCCAGCAGGTGCCGGCCGATCTCTCGGGAATCGGCAAGGAGGTCATCTCGGAGCGGTACAGCGTCAACCTCGGCATGACGGCCTGGGAGATCGACTTCTTCGGCCGAATCCGCAGCCTGAAGGACCAGGCCTTGGAGGCCTACCTGGCCACGGAGCAGGCCCGTCGCAGCGCAAGGATCGCGGTCATGGCCGAGGTCGCTGCCGCCTATCTGGGCCTGGCGGCGGAACGCGAGAACCTCTCGCTGGCCCGGTCCACCCTGGCGGCCCAGGAGGAAACCCTTCGCCTGATTCAGACGCGCTACGAGCTCGGCCTGTCCTCCGAGCTGGATGTCCATCGCGCGCGGACCCAGGTGGAGACGGCCCGCGCCGACATCGCCCGCTTCACCCGGCGGGCGGCCCTGGCGAAGAACGCGCTGCGGCTCCTGGTCGGCACTCCCATCTCAGTGTCCGGCGAGTACCTGCCTGCAAAGCTCGACGACATTCAGCCCCTCATCGAGATCCCGGCCGGGCTGTCCTCCGAGGTGCTCCTGCGCAGGCCGGACATCCTGGCCGCCGAGCACCGCCTCAAGGCGGCCAACGCTCGAATCGGGGCCGCACGGGCGGCCTTCTTTCCGCGGATCTCCCTCACCGCCGCCTTCGGAACTGCGAGCCTGGAGCTGTCCCGTTTGTTCGATACCGGGCAGGACACCTGGCTCTTCGCCCCCCAGGCCGTTCTGCCCGTCTTCGATGCGCGTCTGTGGTCGGCGCACGCCGTCACCGAAGCGGAGAAGAAGATCGCCGTGGCCGAGTACGAGGGGGCCATCCAGACCGCCTTTCGAGAGGTGTCCGACGCCCTGGCCGTACGGGGCACCATCGACCGGCAGCTCGAGGCCCAGAAGGCGCTGGTGGACTCCGTGAGCAGGACCTACCGCCTCTCCAACATCCGCTACATCAACGGAATCGACGACTACCTGTCCGTCCTGGACGCCCATCGCTCCCTTTACGCAGCGGAGCAAGTGCTGATCTCCGTCCGCCTGGCCAGGCTCACCAACCAGGTGCGGCTCTATGCCGTGCTGGGAGGAGGCGCGGACGGATTGCCGCTTTGATATGAAGAGCAGTTTCGAACTGAAAATCAAGGAGATGGAGAAGAAGTACAGGTGATGTACCCGGGCCTGAAGTCTTGAGCGCGAGGGTCGAAGATCCCTCTTTTCAAGGAGTCATTCGACTCGCCCCCCTCGAGCACGTCCCGAATCGCCAAGCCAGCCCCCGGGATGCCCAGGTTTTTCGAGAAGCCCGCACGGAAGTTGGGAACGGAGTCCTCGTTGCGTCAAGGGATTGACCCCCATGCGTTTCCGGCATAGGATGGGTTCACGAATTGGCGATCCGGCCGTCCCGGGACGACGTTTCTTCTCACGCCCTTTGTTGAGGAAAGGAAACGACATGGAGCCTGCCGTCAAGATCGGAATCATCATCTGCGACCGCTACCGCCGATGCGCAGGCGGCAAGTGCCTCCGCTCCTTGAAAAACCGGGAGGGGGCGTTCTCCATCTACTCGGACCGGGCCGTGGAGCTGGTCGGCTACACCTCCTGCGACGGATGCCCGGGCGGGAACATCGAGTACGCCGGCGACGAGATGGTCAAGAACGGCGCCGAGGTCATTCACCTGGCCACCGGCCTGGTGGTCGGATACCCGCCCTGTCCCCACATCGAGACCTTCCAGGCTTTTCTCGAAAAGCGCTACGGCGTGAAGGTCGTGGTGGGCACCCACCCGATCCCGAAGAAGTACCTCGACATGCACACCCACCTGGGGACCTGGGAGGCGGAGGCGTGGAGGCCCCTGATCGGGCCCACCCTGGCGGATGAGGCGACCCGGGCGAGCTACGACTAGGCCCCTTGAAAAAGCACGAGGAGGTTCCGACATGCCCTGGATCAAAGAGGAGGACTGCACAGAGAACCAACGCCCCCGCCCCCCTGCTCTCAGCAGAATCCCCACCGTTTGACTTGGTGACCAGAGAACCGCCCGGGATCGCTGCTTTTTCACGCGCAAATGACGTCCACACCTTTGCGTTGAAACACCTCACAAAGGATCTTTCCGCCGAAATCAGGCGGGACCAGGACACGCCCTGATCGCGGCGATCCCGGTCCACGGCCACCCGCCCAACCATTGGGTCGAGGTGAAGCCACGCCCTCCTCGACGAGGGTCCCTCGCCAACGGAGCCCCCACCATATTTTACTTTTGCAAAAAATTATCTTCTTATAATTGACAAAAACAAAGTTGGCGTTCATAGAATAGTACAAAAACACTGGTGACCCCAATGACCAAAAAGCTCGACCACAACGACATGGACATCATTCGGCACCTGTGGGATGGACGGACCCCGTACCGCGACATCGCCGAACGCGTGGGGCTGACCACCAACACCGTCCGGAACCGGGTCAACCGAATGCTCGAAAGCGGCGTCCTGCAGATCATCGGTCTGGTGGACCCCGGCGCCATCGAGGGGCATCACTCGGCCTTCATCGGCTTCAAGGTCCTTCCTCAAGAGGTGAGCGCCGCGCTGAGCACCATTTCCGGCCTGAAAGGCGTGGTCGGGGCCGCCACGGTGAGCGGCCGGTTCGACATCATGGCGGTGATGATGTTCAACAAGACCTTCAGCTACAACCGCTTTCTGGAGGAGGAGCTGCAGAACGTACCGGGGCTCTTGAGCACCGAGACGTTCTTCGTGGTGGGGGGCAAGGATTTTCAACTGCGATACGTGCTGTAGCGGGGGAGCATGGACCGAATCGACGAGCAAGCCGTGGATTGCATTGCCGTGGGCGCAGCCGTCCTGGGATCAGGCGCGGGCGGAGACCCTTACATCGGGAAGCTGATGGCCAGACAGGCCGTTCGGGAGCACGGGCCCGTCCGGCTGATTCCCGCCGAGGAGGTCCCCGACGACGAGCTCATCATCCCTTCCGCCATGATGGGGGCGCCGGCGGTGATGCTGGAGAAGTTTCCGAACGGAGCCGAGCCGGAGCTCGCCTTTCGGGCCCTGGAGAAGCACTTGGAGCGGAGGGCCTGGGGCGTGATCTCCATCGAGGCCGGGGGGCTGAACTCCTGCATCCCCATCTACACCGCCGCCAGGCTCGGCCTCCCTCTGATCGACGCCGACGGCATGGGCCGGGCGTTCCCGGAGCTCCAGATGGTCACCTTCAGCGTCGCCGGGATCCCGTCGACCCCGATGGTCCTCTGCGATGAGAAGGGCAATCGGATGATCCTGGAAACGGTTTCCGACCCATGGTCCGAGGTCCTGGCTCGAACGGCCACCGTGGCCATGGGCCTCTCCTCCATGATCAGCCTCTACTGCCTCGAGGGTCGATCCCTCAAGCAGTTCGCGGTCCGCGGCACCCTGTCCCTGGCCGCGGAGATCGGAAGACACATCCTTCAGTCGAACCGGTCCGAGGCAGACCCGGTGGCCTCCGTCCTTCGGGTCGCCAAGGGGGTTCGCCTGGTCACGGGAAAGATCGTCGACGTCACCCGGGACCTCACCACTGGATTCGTTCGGGGTCGGGTGCGGATCGAGGGACTGGAAGAGGACCAGGGCGCCGTGTTCGAGCTCGATTTTCAAAACGAGAACCTGATCGCCTTGAGGGACGGCAGACCTGCGGCCGTCACCCCCGACCTGATCACCGTGCTCGATCAAGAGACCGCCTTCCCCATCACCACGGAAGGACTGAAATACGGCCAACGGGTCGTGGTCATCGGCATGCCGTGCGATTCCTTCTGGCGTACGGAAGCCGGCCTGGAGCAGGTGGGGCCGCGGTACTTCGGCTACGACCTCGACTACACCCCGGTGGAAGCGCTGGCAGGAGGACGGTATTCATGACCTACCGGCTGGGGATCGATGTGGGGGGGACCAACACGGACGCGGTGATCCTGGACGAGCACGGCCAGGTCTGCGCCAAGGGCAAAGAGCCGGCCACCGAGGACGTGTCGACCGGGATCAACCGGGCCGGGGCACCACTACGGACGTGGGGGTCCTGAGGAGCGGGTTTCCTCGGGAGTCCACGGCCTCCGTGGAGATGGGCGGGGTCCGCACGAACTTCCGCATGCCCGACCTGGTCGTCGTCGGCCTGGGGGGCGGATCTGTCGTGGACCTCTTCGGGGACACGCCCCGCGTGGGCCCCAGGTCGGTGGGGTACCGCCTGCCCTCGGAGTCCAGGGTCTTCGGCGGGGCCACCCTCACCGCCACGGACGTGGCGGTGGCGGCCGGCCGCCTCGCACTGGGCGACCCGACCCGGGTTCGGGATCTGGATCCCGGCGTGGTGTCCGGAGCCATGCGGGTGATTCGAGCCATGATCGAGGAGGCCGTCGACCGGATGAAGACCTCGTCCGGAGACGTGACCGTTGTCGTCGTCGGCGGTGGCAGTGTGCTCGTACCCGACGATCTTCACGGGGCCGCCCGGGTGGTGAGGCCCGAGCACTACGAGGTCGCCAACGCCATGGGAGCGGCCATCGCCCAGGTCTCCGGTGGTGTGGACGGCGTGTTCGACGTGGCGACCAAAGGGAGGGAGCAGGTCCTCCACGAGGTCAAGGAAGCGGCCAAGGCGGAAGCCGTGCGGGCCGGGGCCGCCGCGGACACGGTGGAGGTCGTCGAGGTGGAGGAGATCCCGCTCGCCTACCTTCCTTCGAACGCCGTGAGGTTTCGGGTGAAGGCGGCCGGAGACCTGCGAAGAGCCCCCTAGGACACCCTCTTCGCGCCGAGTGCGTTCACCGGCGTGGGGAGTGAAAAACGACAAGCAAACCCGTATCACCCTCCTGGAGGACCACCATGACGAATCGTCCCTTGAACCAACAGGTCATTCTCAATGTCGATCTGACCCACCGGAAGGTCTGGGAAGAACCGGTTTCCGCCCAGGACCCCGCCGAGTACATCGGCGGAAGGGGCATCAACGCAAAGCTCCTCTACGAGCGCGTTCCCAAGGGAACGGCCCCCATGTCCCCGGAGAACCATCTGATCATCTGATCGTCGGCACCGGAGCCCTGAACGGCACCCTGGCCCCCTGCTCGGGCCGGATCACGGTCACGACCAAGAGCCCGGTGACCGGCCTCTATCTGAAGTCGAGCTCCGGAGGCCACTTCGGGGCGGAGCTGAAGCGGGCCGGGTTCGACTACCTGGCCATCACCGGGGCCTCCGACACGCCCGTCTTCCTCTGGATCCACGACGGCGAGGTGGAGATCCGCCCTGCGGACCACCTTTGGGGCAAGGGGACACGGGAGACCGACACCCGGCTCAAGGGGGACCTCGGAGACTCGAACATCCAGACCGCCGTGATCGGACCGGCCGGAGAAAACCGCGTGCTCTGCGCCAACATCAACGTCTCCCGGTACAACTTCGCGAGCCGGGGCGGCATCGGGGCCGTGATGGGCGCCAAGGGGCTCAAGGCCGTTGCGGTCCGCGGGCACAACAAGCTCCGCGCCGAGGACGAGCCGGGGTTCCGGGAGTTGAGCAAGCGAATCCGCCGTGACATCTCCGAGGACGGGACCGCCACCTTCCTGCACCTGTACGGGACCTCGGGGTTCGTCCCCGGCCTCGACACAGCGGGGCTCCTGCCGACCCGGAACTTCACCCAAGGGCAGATCCAGGGGGCCGAGCGGCTCAGCGGCCAGCACGTCGAGGAAAAGGGCTATCTCAGGGCCGAAAGGCCTGCCATTCCTGTCAGGTGGGCTGCCACCGGCTCGTGAAGTTCGACTCCGAGGCGTACGGAAGCGTGGACGACGTGGGCCCCGAGCTCGAAGCGATGATGTCCCTGGGCGCCCAGTGCGGCTCCACGGATCTCGAGGCCGTCTTGAAGGCCAATCACCTCTGCAACGACTTCGGCATGGACGTCATCACGGTGGGACACATCATCTCCTGGGCCATGGAGACCTGCGAGAAGGGCCTGATCGACCCCGAACGGCTCGACGGGCTCGACCTCGACTTCGGAAACACCCGCTCTGAGCTCGAGCTGATTCAGCGCATCGCGACCCGGGAGGGATGGCTCGGCAACCTCCTGGCCGACGGCATCGTGCGCGCGACGGAAACCGTGGGGGGCGAGAGCTGGAAGTGGGCGATTCAGTCCAAGGGCCTGGAGCAGTCGGCCTGCGACACCCGGGTGGCCAAGGGGTATGCCCTGGGGTTCGCCCTCAATCCCCGGGGCCCGGACCACCTCACCACCCAGATCATGGCGGAGTTCGGCATGAGCGACGAGGCCAAGGCCGTGATCAAGCACATCACCGGGGACGAAAACCTGGCCGTCCCCAACACCAGGGAGAAGCGCGCCGAGATCGTGCTCTGGCACGAGAACCTGTACGCCATGAACGACTGCCTGGGCATCTGCACGTTCGTCTCCTCGGCCTCCTTTGTGATCGGGTTTCCTTACATGGCGCAGCTCCACCTTCAGGAGGTCTGCGCGTGACCGCTCACCGGCCTGCGGACCCGCTCTCGGGCGCGCCGGCGGCCTCGTCCAGCACCCTCCGGACCGCATGGGCGAGGTCGTCCCGGGTGAGGGGCTTCATGACAAAGGCCCGAATCCCGAGCTCCCGCGCCTCCTCCTCGGAGATCTGCTTGCTGTAGCCGGTGGTGAGGATCACCGGAATCTGCGGGCGAATGGTCAGGATCTCCTGGGCGAGCCGGTCTCCCCGCATGCCCGGCATGGTCATGTCCGTCACGACCAGGTCGAAGCGGTCCGGATCCGCCTGGAAGAACGCAAGCGCCTCCGTGCCGCTCGCCCGAGTCTCCACTTCGTACCCGAGACGCTCGAGCACTCGCTTGCCCAGTCTCGCGATCATGGGCTCGTCGTCCACCAGGAGGATCCGTTCGGCGCCGCCCGGGAGCACCTCGGTTTTCGCAGGCGCTTCTTCCTTCGTCACGGGTTCTGCCGCGGGGAGATAGACGGTAAAGACGGATCCTTTCCCCTCTTCGCTCTCCACGACGATGCCGCCGCCGAGCCCCTGGACGATGCCGTGGACCACCGCCAGGCCGAGGCCCGTCCCCTCCCCCACGCCCTTGGTCGTGAAAAAGGGCTCGAAGACCCGCTCCAGGTCCTTCGGCGGAATGCCGGGACCCGAGTCCTTTACGCGGATGCGGACGTATCGGCCTTCGAGGACTCGCCCCGCCGCGGTGTCCAGGGTGGCGTCCAGGAGGACGGTGTCCAGCCTGACGTCCATGACCCCGCCCGACGCCTCCATGCTCTGCCCGGCATTCGTGCAGAGGTTCATGAGGATCTGCTGGATCTGGGCGGGGTCGGCCACGACCGAAGGCAGCCCTTCTCGGAGGTCTTCCCGAATGTCCACGGTGGAGGGAAGGGAGGCACGAAGCATCTTCAGGGACTTCCGGGCCAGGCGCGACACGGAAATCCGGGTCGGGGTGTGCTCCTGTTTTCGAGCAAAGAGGAGCATCTGCGAGACCAGGTCTCTGGCACGCAGGCAGGCCTCCTTGCCTTCCCTGAGGTGCTCCCGGGCCTCGTTCCCCTCGGGAAGAGCCGTCATGGCCAGCTCTGTGTTCCCCACGATGATGCTGAGAATATTATTGAAATCGTGGGCAATGCCGCCCGCCAGGGTGCCGATGGCCTCCATCTTATGCGCTTGACGGAGCGCTTCCTCCATTTTTCTGTACTCGGTCACGTCCGTGGCGATCTGGACGCGGACCAGCCGACCGTCGATCCATTCGATGGCGCGGTCGTAGTTGATGAACCACCGGCCGGTGACGGGGTTTTGATCGTGCCACACCTGAACCCCGGTCGGGTTTCCTTTCTCATCCACCAGCGCGGCGTTGGTGCATTGCGGGCAGGGGCCGGACTCCCCTCGAAACACCTTCCAGCAAATCTCTCCGGTCATATCCCGGCCGAAGCTCTCGATCATGTACCGGTTCATGAAGAGCACTTCATAGGTCTCCAAGTCTGCGGCATAGATGGTGGCGTCGATGCTGTCGAGGACGGTCAGGAACCGCCGGTGCGATTCCTCCAGCTCTTGAATGAACCGCTTGGTGTCCGTGATGTCGCTGGCCACCGCATAGGTGACCCCCTTTTTCAGCACCGGGTGCGACACCCACCGCAGCCACCGAACCGTACCGTCCTTGCACAGGTAACGGTTTTCGAAGTTGACCACCTTGTGACCCGCCCTCAGTTGCTCCTCCACCACGCGCCGGGTCGGCTCCACGTCCTCGGGGTGAACGAACGCCGTGAAGGGCTTGGAGATCAGCTCTTCCTCCGAGTAGCCCAGGGTTTCTGTAAACGCTGGGTTCACCTTGAGGAAGGTGGCGGTGTGAATATCGGCGATGCAGATCATGTCGATGGACATGGAGAAAATGCGATTGAGCTCCTCCTCGCTCTCTTTCAGCGTCCTGTAGGACCGGTGCAGCTCGTCCTGAATGCGATCCAGGGCCTGGACCACCTGATCGATCTCGTCGGGTTTGGACGCCCTTTTCTTGCGGCTCAGCTCGATGGGTCCCGGCCGGCGGCGCAGGTCGATGTTCTCCAAAATCCCGGCCAGATCGATCAGGTGCCGGGTCACCAGCAGGTGGAAGATGAGCAGAATGAACCCGGAGACCAGAAAGGCCCGAATGCCGTTGGTGACCAGGATGGTCAGCGCCTTGTCGATCAATCGGTCGTAGACGTTGTCGAGACTGGCCGTCGCTTTCAGGGTGCCGATGGAAAAGGTGCGATTCCCATGCCGGAAGGTGAGTGGAAAACGCTGGGTCATGGAGTGAGTCGACCGAGGGGTTCCGGATGTCCAGAGGTAGCCCTTTCCCGCCCGGATCTCCAGAAACTCGATGTCCGGAAGCTTGTTCAGGCCGTCCAGCTGGGCCTCGATCTGCCGGCCGTCGTACATCCAAACGCTCCTGGAGAGGCTCTCGATGTGGCTTCCCTGAATGAGGTCGAAGTACCCGTGGATGGCGTGCAGGTCCAGACGATAGTCGCGATAGAGCTGGTACGAGGTGGTGGAGAGGGTGATGAAGGAGCTGAACAGCACCACGGCGATCACGAGGCGTCGCGCAATACGGCCTTGGACAAAGGAGAAAGAAAACGCCTGCTTCAGCTGCCGGTTCATAGGGGCACACAATGGGGGCGAAAGCGGTTAATCGTGGACCAGCCGATGGAAGGCTTCCTGCCAGAGCCGTTCCATCTCGCCGGAGGCCGTCATGTCGGAGAGGACCGCCTCCAGCTTCGGAACCAGGTCCCGATGCTTCGTGTGGACGAAGTGATAGAGAGACGCCGAGTACAGGGGGGATCCGATGGCCCGAATGCCGCTGCCTTTGAAGTGCCTGGCGATCTCGATCTGCCCCGCGCGAAGCACGGCGACCGCCACCTCGATCCGTCCCTTGTCGAGCAGGGTGAAGAGGTGGGTCATGTCATTGGCGAAATAGGGGGAGAGATCCTGCGTTCCGAGGGTCGAGTAGCGGATCCCCCGAACCACCCCGATTCTCAGCCCACGAAGGTCTTCCCATCGTCGAATGGGCCGGTTGACGGTCCTGGAGAAGGCCACACCCTTGAAGCGGATGACCGGGACCGTTACGCGAACGAGGTTGGAGAAGGTGAGCTCCGTCCCGTCGATGCGGGCCACATCGCCATCCGTGAGGCCTTTGTCGGCCCACTCGAGGGCACGCCTGCCGGGAAGCTCATCGAAGCGGGCCTCGTAGCCCAGCCTGCGGTAGGCCTCCTCGAGCACGTGCCTGGCCATGGCATGGGTCTGCTCGTTCTCGATGGCCGAGATGCGCATTTGTTTGGGACCCGCCCCCTCGTCCTCGGACCGGGCGGGCGAGGCCGTCCAAAGAGCCAGAGCGCACCCCGCAATAAGCAGCCGGAGCGCAAAGACCGTTTCAACGGTCTTCGGCCGCATGCGAGGCGATGATCCCATCACGGCCATGGCGTTCCCCTGGAAACGAAGAAGGCCCGTGCGAGCGGCCGGCGCCTCCCCGATTCGTACCGAAGGTGCAGAAAACGGCGCTCAGGAGGCCTTCTCGGCCGTGGCTTTGTATTGGGCATAGACGTCGTGGACCCTCCGCTTGAGGGCCTTGAGACGCTTGGAGTCCTCCTCGGAGGATAGCGCAGGTTCACTGATGGAGAACAGGGCGTTTGCGATCTCATCCATGGCGTACTCGGTGGCCTGGCACCACTCGAGCGTGCAGGCATCGATCATCTTGGAGGTGTTGTCGACCTCCTTTTCAAGCGAGGACACGGCAGCCTCCAGGTTCTCCAGGAAGGCCTTCCAGCCTTCGTACACTTCCTTTCGGACGATCTCGTCGGGCAGGGTCATGGGTCTTCCTCCTTCCTGCCGGATCGCGTCCTGGGACGCAACCGGTTTTGGGTGGAACCGGGGAATCGGCACTGTGGCCGGGGAGGGATCCGCTCGGGGGCGGACCGGACACACGGACCGATTTTATCACGACAGTCACGGAAAAGGAATGATCAACCGAGCAGGAGAGTCACAAAGGAATTTCGGGGACACCATACTTAATTTCGAGGACACCATACTTAATTCGAAACATGCTGCGTTGCGCATCGGGCTTCGCATCCCGAATTAAGTATGGTGTCCCCGAAATTCCGTCTCCGACATTCCCCCGGACGCCAAAAGGTCAACATTCAAGACCCCATGTTCTGCTGATCAATTCCCGGAGAGGGCCGTCGGCAGCCAGAGGGCGATCTGGGGAAAGAGCATCACGAGCACCAGGCAGACCAGCTGAAGCCCGATGAAGGGCAGGACGCCCTTGTAGATGGTGAGGGTTTTGATCTCGGGAGGGGTGATCGCGCGCATGTAGAACAGATTGAAGCCGTAGGGCGGCGTCAGCAGTGCGCACTGCATGTTGATCAGGATCAGGACCCCGAACCAGATGGGATCAAATCCCAGGTGGGTGATAATGGGAACGAAA
>CAYYVD010000011.1:0-19661 GCA_964475045.1 uncultured Desulfobacterales bacterium
AAGGGATATATCGATCCAAAGTGCATACAGGGCAACCAGGTGGATTCATATGTCCTCGAAATTGCAGGAAATGTAGGTTAACGGAAAAGAGCAGCACCCAATTCGTATTCTATTGTGTTTTATGCCACAGGAGATGCTCCTGGGTTTCTACGTGAGAAGGAAGGCTATTTTGGCTCTGTATCCAGTTAAAAATCTAGAAAGCCAACGGAGCGATAGTTATTTCCATCATTACAGTCTCATCTTCTGTTCGTCATGTACACATTGATCAATCAAAACAGTAATCATGTATATATTAGATATGTGAGTCTATGATGGAAATTGATGTATATTGCGATGAGAGCTATCCTGATCTCTTTTGCTCAAAGCTTCCTCAAATTAGATACCTTTTTATTGGAAGTGTTTGGCTAGATAGAGCAAATAGAAATATATACAAATCATCGATTCATAAATTAAGAGACGAATATAAATTTGGTGGTGAATTCAAATGGTCAAAAGTGTCTCCATCAAAATTGGATTTTTATATAGAACTTATAGATTGGTTTTTTGATCAGGGCAATAACTTGCGGTTTAGGTGTATAGCAGTTGATCATGAACAGGTGGACCTGATTCAATTTCATCAAAGTGACCAAGAGTTAGGCTTTTATAAATTCTACTATCAAGTGCTTCATCATTGGATACATTCATTTAATTCTTACAATATCTACTGTGACCATAAGAACAACCGGCTTCGAAATCGTCTTCGTACTCTCCATGCTTGCCTATCAAATTCGAATCTAACCGCTCTTATTGGAACCGTACAATCAGTGCGTTCTGAAGAATCGGTGTTGATACAATTGTCAGATGTACTTGTAGGATTAGCATCCGCTCGCATGAATGAAAGCTTGGTTCATGGTAGCGCAAAAGAGACCTTGGCTCTCCACCTAGAACAACGCTTGAGGCGCAAAATCTCTCCTACTGCTCAAGCTGAAAAGAAGTTTAACGTATTCAGGATTAATCTTCAGGGGGGGGTGGTGAGTTGGCATATCCTCCCCTTGTGCATTACACGACAGTGATGGAATACCGCGCACACTTCGATCGCGTTTACTGTAAGGGGCCAATTTCTACGTTTGATGGGATAAATAGCCGTTTTCGCACTAATAACTTCGATCACTGTTTCTTTGAAAGCACTAAAAGAAATGATGTAAAGGATGTTTTTTCATTACAAAGAGCTCTTCGAATTGATTGGATAAAGACTGCCTTACAGGATGATCAGGCAGATCTCTATGTTGGATGGAATCGAAAAAAAAGGAAGCATGATCGGATCCGGAGGGTTGCTGTGGTATGCGGAGATTATGTGGTTATTGTAAGGGTGAGCCCAAAGCTAACTGGGCAATTCATCACAGCCTATGTGGCAGACAGCCCGCAAACTATTGCAAAAATAAAAGGGAGCCCCAAGTGGACTCCCTAAAAAGAAACCGCTGATTTGCCAGGCGGGCTCAGCGGAGGCCTTTGCTGGTTCTACTGCCACTGGCAGAGAACACCTCTATCTTATCTATGTTATCGGCTGTGTCAAGGGGGTAAGATAAACTTTTTGCGAATGCCAATTTTCGGTTTGGCTTCCTACCTGCCGTGACAGGACGCCCTGTTTCATCCCTCCCGCCTGGCGCTGGATTCGTTGTCTTGGACGACTTACAGCCGCTTCGGGCGGGCCGTTAGCTCACCACAGATTCAGTTTTCAAAGAGCTTGGTTAGCAAGGCGCTTCACGCCTCGCTCTTCACTTCAGGGGGCTCGCATAACCTAACTGGCCTCCATCCTTTCAGGAGGGAGGACGGCCTTCCTTACCTGTACTGCCCCACGTCGACCTTGAAGGTTTCCCCGCTTATGGGGCCGCGCCCGGCTTCCTCTCCCTTCGGTCCGATGAGAACCTTCTTCCCCATGTACTCAGCGTAGATTTTCCCGCCCTCATCGAAGACCAAATGCCCTGCCTGCTCAAAGCGCATTGCCTGTTGCCTCTCCTCACTGGACAAACTTCCCCAGGCCTCCTCGAAGGGGTTCTTCTGGCCGGGTGTATCGAGAACCCGAAGGTTGGAGCCGGGGATCTTCTGCCCCTCACGGTACAAGCGAAAAGCGCGCCGGTAGGTATCGGGATCGGCTTTCCTGAGCTTGTCCAACCGGGGCCGCTCCCTCGACTGTTTGGCCTGGCGGATCTCCTGAACCATCTCGGAAACTGAAAGCTGCTCCCGTGACCCGCGGTCCTTCGCAGGAGAAGGCACACGGGTGCTCTCTACCGCTTCCACTACGGCCTCGGGGATCAGGCCCTGGTTTACGGCGGCTTTCCACTTCTCGGGATCGGCCTTTGCCTCACTCCTGAGGTTGTCCACATTCCACCTTCGCCCATCGGCTTCGATGATACCAGCACCGCTGCGCCTCGGAGCTTCCCGCTGTCCGGCGATCTCGCGCCACTCCTCTTTGATCCTCTGCAGGACCTCCCGGCGTGTCGCTTCCCGCATCTTGCCGGTCTTGGGATCCTTGACACGGAGGGGCCGCATAGGATCAGTGTAGATTTCCAACTGCTTCTGGAAGAAGTCAATGCGGTCCTCTTCAGAAGGGCCTTGGTCCTCCTTCCCGGCCGACTTGATCAGCTCCTTCAAAAGCTCGGCCTTCTGCTGCTCTCGAAAGCCCTCTTTGGTCTCGGAGTAGTCCCCGGCTTCCTGGACGCCGTGTTCCTCCATTCTGACAGCCGCCTCATGGCCAGCAAGGGCCTGCTCCAATCGGCGCTTCTCCTGTTGAAGCCGTTCGTGCTTCTGTGAGGCCCCTTCATCTTCTTGATATGCTGGCGTCCCCCGGCTTCCCACGTTCGTGACCTTGCCGCTGGGAAGCGCATAGATCCCCGTTTCCCGAGAGAACTTGGGACTGAGTTTCCGGGGATCCCATCCTTCTGCGTCAGGTCGGGCAGCGAGCTCATCGTCTCGAAGAATGCCTTCATCCCTGAACCCGGACCGCATGTGCGGACCAGCGGCCTCGGGGAGTTCGTAACTTCGCGGTCGCTCAAGAACCCCCATCTCCTGGGCGATTCGCTCCAGTCGCCATTCTGTATCGCTCTTCTCCCTGGGGGAGAGCTTGCGGGGTGCAACGCCACCACCTCCCCCACCACCAAGGGCCTGCGAAATGCGCAGGATGCTTCTTTCAAGATCGTCGTCGGTCATCGTTGTTAGGTCCATCGTTCAACCTCCTCAAACGGTAGGGATGAATTCATCATCATGCCGGGCCTGCTCCTTCCGCCGGTCCCGCAGGCGAGAAACCATGATAGCGCTTCGGGCTTGAGGACCCTTCATGCCCTTGAGCCGATCCTTCTCGATCTCCTGCTTGACGGCCTTCTCGTGGTTCGCCTTCGAGATGAAGCCGCCTGACTTCTTTTTCAGGACCAAGTAGGCCGACATGGCGTTGTGACCGGGGTTGTCTTTCACGAACTCCTGAATCTTCCCTGCGTCCCACATCTGATCGAAGTCGGGGTGCCTCGATGCGAACTTCTCGATGGTTTCCTCCATGGCGCCCTGCCTCGCATCCGCTTCAAGCGTAGACCGCATTTCTCGGGTGACTCCCTCAACGAACCCTTTGGGGTCATCGTCCATGAGGTCCCGGAGCTCGTCCTCCTCCATCTCCTGAAAGCTTTTTCCATTCTCGTTCATGGCTACACTCCTTTCCCTTACTCATTCACCACGTTGGCGGGCTCCTCAGGGATGCCCCCGATCACAAAAAAGCCCCTTGAGGTTAAGATTTTGTCCGGCTCCGCCCACGGCCTTTTCCCACACACGGGGCAGACGAAATACAAATACTCCTGCTTCGGGGGGAAGACGTATGACGCGGATCCCCGCCGTGGCTCCCTGAAGGCGGCACCCGTCATCGGGACCTTGATCTCCTCGGGATCGAAGACGGCGATCGGATGCTTGCAGGACTCGCAGCAGGCAAGCCGGGAAGGAGATTGAACCTCGGGGGGTGTACTGACGGGCCGCCGCTCCGGTCCTCGGATGGTCTTGTCACGCTCGGGCCAGGCCGCTTCCAGCTGCCGGATCATCTCGGCCCGGTCCTCGTCCAGCACGGCACGGAGGGCCCTTTCGAGGTCGGCACCCGGGCCGTCCGCGAGCTCCTTCTCCATCTGCGGAACGATCCGCTCGAGTTCCTCGAGACAGGCTCGGATGTCTCCCTCCCTTGCCAGGGCCGCCTGGCGCTTCCCCTGGAGGATCTTCGGATCCCTGGCGGCCCGGAGGCTCTCGGTGATCTTCTTCTTGAACCCCTGGGCGGCCTCGAGGCACTGCGCGGCCTCCGCCTGAAACGCTTCCCTCTGCTTCTTGACCGCCTGCACTTTGGCCTCGGCTTTTTCGAGGCCCTCGGCTTCGGGTAGCGCCTCGGTGTGCCCGCTCGCTTCATACCAGAAAAGTAGCTTGTCGCTCATGTCGTACTCCTTTCGCCAAAGGTCGAAACAAGGTCATAGCCCCCTTCCTCGGAAGGGGTTTCATCTCCGTAGAGGGCTTGAAGGCTTTCCTCCTCGGCCCTCTGGTAGAACCGTTCCTCTTCCCTGATCGTGCTGACCAATCTCTGCCGAACGGTCTCGGTGCGGACCATCCAGGGCTTCAAGGTCAGGAGGCTGTGAACCGCCGCGCCTATGGCGAAAACAGCCGGAAAGTCCTCCGTGGTAAGCCGGCGCTTCTCCTCTTCCGGTTGGGGTACGGCCTGAAGCTGATTGCGCAGGATGCTACACTCCCCAATGATCAGCCGTTTTCGCCCTTCTTTATTGGGCTCCAAACAGGTCAACGCCTGCGAAAGGTAGATCGAAAACGCATCCGGTCTTTCGATATCGAAAGGTGGTGCAAGGTGAAGGCCTCGGCCAGAGGCTTTCTTCAAGAGCCTGACGTTATGGCCTGTCCATATCGAAAGAAACCGATCAGGTTCCGCGAACCAGGACCGGAGGATGTCCGGTGATTCATGAAACCCCCACCGGTCCCGCATCCCTGCGCATGCATGGAGAAGCTTCAGCGGGGACTTGGCTTCGACCTCCGCAAGGCATTCGAAGGTTGGGCGGCTGTCCTGCCCTTCACGGCGCACTCCAAGGACTAGGCCGTACCCTGGCCTGCGCCCGGGCCAGCCGATGGCTCCCACGATGCCCCCGTACTCCTGCCCTGTCTTTCGATTTCGGAAGTAGTGGCCCGGGGGGATGAAGCGCCGTCCGGTGACCATCGCGATGTGCTCGTCACTATACTTTGGATGTTCCTTGTCCCTCACTCTCTCGATAACGCTTTTCAACTCAGGTCCACCTCCCCGAAGAACCCACCGGGGCTGAACGTCAGAACCAGCGCTGAGGCCCGGTCCGGTGATCGTTTCAAGAGCTCCCGCATCGTGTCTCGATCCATGACGCGGATCCTTCCGTTCCGGATCTCGTAGGTGGGCACGACGAGCTCCTCGATGAGCTGTTCATCGGGGGGGAGCATGGCCCCCGGGTCCGTCCGCAGCCATTCCCTGCAGGCCCAATAAAGCTGATCACGGAGCTGATAGAACTCCCCGAGCTCGGTCTTTGTGGTGGCCCTCGACGCCACCTTGACGCCGACAGCCGTGCATCCCTCGCGCTGCATGTGCGGGGCAATCCCGGCCCCGACTCCCGTGGCGTCCACGTTGCATCGGAGGGTCTCACGGGCCTTGTACTCCAAGGACGCCCGATCCCCGGTCGTGACGGTATCAACACCGCCCCAGGAGATAAGCCGTTCAACGAATCCCCCGAACCTGAAGCATGCTGCGTTGGCGTCTACACCGAACTCGGCAACATCCAGGCCCATGAGGGCCGCTGTTCCGACAGGAGGAACCTCCCCATGCTCCTGCACGTAGATATCCCAACGGGCACGACCCCTGGAAACCCACTCCCTCGAAATCAACTGATTCTCAGCCTGGGCGGGATACTGGCCAAGGACCATGTAGGAGAAAGCAGGCTGCATGATCCGATAGTGGCCGGCCTGAAGGGGAGGGTAGGTCTTCCCCGATTGGCTTTTCGCTGTGGCGCCCACCAGGAAACCAGGAAGGTTGAAAGATTCCGAATCCGGGCGCTCTCCTTCTGCGAGAGGCCGGCACCACTCGTTGATCCGGCGCGCTGTGGTTTCCCTGGTCACGGCCCCTGGGATTGCGTCCCGGCCCTCGATGACGTTGGGGTGATTGAAGGCGCTGAGATGCACCACATTGGCTCTGCCGTCCCGTTCCATCCGGTAGACCTCCCCGGATTCGTGCCGGGGGTTGAACATGCAGAGCAACCGGGCATGCCCGCCAGACATACAGGATTCGATTCCTCGAAAGACCTCATCAGGCACAGCGTCTGCCTCATCGACCACGAAGAGGAGATAGGGAGCATGCTTCCCGCTGAACTTGGCTTCTCTCTGTGTCTCGCTCCCGCTCATGGGGATGGTGACGCCTGCAATGAACTCCTGAGCTCCTCGTGAAACCTGCAGAGACGCCTGCCTGTCGAACTCGAACAGCTCGGGGTGTTTCTCGAAGATGGTATTGATCTCCCCCCAGAGGAGCCGCTTCAGATTCGATTCAGGAGGAGCCGCGGCCGTGTAGACCTGAGCACCCGGGAACGCCTTGTAGAACCACACCGCCACGCGGGCCGCCCCGTGGGTCTTCCCCGTGGCGTTCGCGCTCTTCGCAACGGTAATCGGGTTGTCCCTCACAGACTCCATCAGGGCCTTCACTTCATCCGTGAAGCTCTCACCAAGGACCCTTTCCCCGAACCCCTCCGGATCGCCCTGGTAGGCCTCGAAGTCGGCGCTTCCCGAGCCCTTAACCTCCCGGCGAAGTAACTCGGATAGCCCGCCGTAAAGCTTGTCTTTGATCGATCCTGTGGCAGAATTCATCGGCTACCTTGGAATCACACTCCTTGAGGATTTGAATCAATTCCTGCTGGAACTCGAGAACCCCCTTCATCTCTGCAAGCATGGCCAGGGTCTCATTCTGAAGGCGAAGCTGGGCCCGGATTTCGGACATGGCCCGGAGCGCGATGTCCCGGGGGTCCTTGAACTTGTACTCGTTGACGGTCTCCTCTTCCTTGCCGACTCGCACCTTCCGAACCTGGCCCTCGAGGACCTGGAGGGCTCCTTCATCCCCCCGGACCCATTTCATGCAGAGGTCAAGGAGCTCATGGGCATGGCCGTTGACCTCTCGGAGCTGCCCCACCGTATCGAGGTATTCGTCAACGAACCGGTGGCAGCTCTCCAGCTGCACGTCCTTGGCGACGACCTTTCCGACCTTCTTCTTCGCTTTCGTGATCGCAGCAGCGGTCACCTCGAAATGCCGTGCGCACTCGCTCGGACTTTTACCTTCAGCGAGAAGCCGGCGCAGTTCATCTTTGTCGATTCGGCCACTTGGCATGGTTAAGGGTTTAACCTCGCTTTAACCGCTCGGCTTGAGTCAGTGTAAACATGATTTCCATTTACCAAGGAAGGCATAGAACAGGAGGCGGTTTCCGGCTCCCGCCGCTTCGTCCATGGCCCCTTGCCAGTAACCCGCGCTTGCAGCCGTGGCCGGGGGAATGTCCATGAACCGGCAGCATCGGCTTTGCGCCCACGACCAATCGGAAAAGCTCACAACCGGTCGAGGTGGGAGATCATCGGGGATTTCGATTTTCATTCCCTCGGTCCTTTCCGCCCGCCTGCGACGACCCGAAGTAGGTCCCTCGGGTTTGGCCGACCAAGCAGGGGCTCCAGGGCCTTCCTGCAAACGTCCTCTTGAACATCCGTCATGGCCTGGATTTGGGCTGAAACGACTTCGCCAGTGGTTGGGTGAACCTCGATCAATACGGTTGGGGAGCTCATGGTATGCCCTTTCTGGATCTTGGGTTTGGGAAAACCATGGCAACCGTGGCAATTTCCACATATATAAATATATGTTGCCACGGTTCCACGGCTCGAAAATGGCCTGATTTCAAATACTTGAACCCTGGCAACATCGCCTTTGCCTCGGTTTTGCGTTGCCACGGTTCCTTTTCGAATGATTTCAGAAAGATAACCCTGCCAAAATGCGAAACCGTGGAAATGGGTTTGGTTTGCCACGGTCCCCTTTTCCATGGTCATGGATTCAACAAATACCCTTTGGCGTGACCGTTGCCCCTGGTCTTTCCTGTGATGACCTTCATTTCTGCCGCTCGCTTGATGAAGGTCCGGGCGCTACGCGGGCTGCAGCCAACCTCTTGGGTGATTGCCTGGACAAGGGTTCCTTGCCGGTCTACTTCGCCCCCCATGTCTTCGAGGATCTCTTTCACCTTATGCGGAGGGCAGAGGGTATCTTCTTCAATGCGCGTCATAAGAAAATTTTCGTCTCTCTCGAGTAAAAGGGGTTTGGGCATGGCTCCATCTCGGACCTTGAAAAACTCCAGGGTCCGGAGAACGCGGTGTTCATGGGGCTTGTTGATGAACCCGGCCGCGGTCACGGCCCAGTCAATGATGCTCTGCGCCCCCCGCGTTCGATATCGGTTCGCCTGGCCTTCACTCGGCTTTCCAAAATGGTGAATGAGGATGCAGGAAGTTCCGCACTTGGCGTTGACCTCGGTGAGGGAATCTAGAACTTCCCGCATCGCCATGTTCTTGTTCTCGTCTGAGCTGTGGAGGTTCGAGAGGCAGTCATAGACAAGAACCTCGGCCTCGGATTCGCTGACGAGCTCCTCGAGCTTCTTCCGGTCCCGCTTCGTGGTGAGGTCGAGGCGGTTCTTTCGGTCGATGTAGCGAAGGGAGCCCTTGGGGAGGCTTGTGATTCCCAATCCCGTGCACATCCGGCGAAGACGCGCCTGCTCCATCGCCTCGGTGTTTTCGAATTGGAAAACGGCAATCCGACGCGCCGTAGAGATCCCGAACCCGAGCCACTCCCATCCCAGGGTCAGGTGAAGGCCGAGTTCCATCCGAAGAAGGCTCTTTCCCACCCCGGCTTCCCCGGATATGAGGATATGGGCGCCATAGGGCATGATCCCGCCTGCAATGATCGGCGGGTTTTTCTCGAAGGACCTGGAGAGCAAATCCTCAGCTGTGAAGAAATGCGGCTCCTCCTCTTTCTCAGAGGTCTTGGGCTTTAGCGGGGCCTTGGCCGCCTCAAGGCGCTTCCAAACCGCTTCGGGACCCTTGGCCTGGCGCAAGTCGTTGAAGTCGCCGTCACGTCCCGGTGTCGCCAGTTGCCCGTTGACCGCGCGGGCTGCCTTCGTAGCCTTCTCGACGCCGACATTCGTTCCGATCTTTTTTGCCGTGGTCCTGTCGTCGTCCGCACAAACGACTATCTCGCGGTCCTGGTACCGTCGGCGGGCTTCCCGGGCCACATGCTCAAGGTTGCCGGCGCTGAAGGCACAAACGACCGTCTGGGCTGTTTCCTCATGGATGGTGAGGCCGGTTGCAAGCCCTTCAACGATGAAAAGCGGGCCCTCATCAAGACCTCGGATCGGGAAGAACCCGCCTGATACTTTACCCCCTGGCATGAACTTCTTCGTTCCATCCGCTTGAATCCGCTGCAGGCTTATTGGTTTTCCATCTAACCCCAAAACAGGAACGATGAGGGTGTC
Source organism: uncultured Desulfobacterales bacterium (assembly GCA_964475045.1). GTDB lineage: Bacteria > Desulfobacterota > DSM-4660 > Desulfatiglandales > HGW-15 > JAIPEI01. The sequence goes on from CAYYVD010000011.1 coordinate 9,558, forward strand.
TCCTTCAGCCTTTAATCTCGACAGGGCCTTGACGCCCTTACTCTTCAGGTACGGATTTTCATCAGTGGCGTCAGGTAGGCTGTCAAGAATTTTGGCCGCCTTCTCTGCGGCTTCTGCGTGAGTCTCGGCGTCTCGCTGGTTCCGGGCCTCCTGCTCCTCCTGAATCGCCTTTTCGATTCGCCGGCGCGTTGCCCGGTCCATCGGGGTTCCGTTTCCCCCGCTCCAGGTTTCCTTTGTCCCGGCTCTCCAGTCCCCGAAGGCCCCGCCAGGTGGATCCTGGAAGAAAACAAACCATCCATCCGTTCCGTGTGGCCTTGAAGCTGTGCCGCATCGTTGGATCTTGCCCGGGGTGATCTCGCTAGGGAGCTGGCCCGCATTCTGTAGTTTGGTGCGGAAGGCTTCGGATGGATCAGAAAAAGAGGTCATCGGTCGGCCTCCAGAAGCAGGCGGTCAAAAAGTAGGGATGCCTTGCGATTCCAGGGAGCGCGGGTCACGATCTCTGCCAGCAAAAGGAGAGCGAATCGAGCAGCCCTCCTGCGGAGAATTTTGCGATATCGAATAGCGGGAAACATAACCTTAAGTGCTTGCCTCATGCTTACCAACCTTCTCGAGATGCCCGTTTGATAAAGCTTTTTGCATGGCCCACTGGGTCCGTACCCCACTAGGCTTGACCTTCGACGTAGGCCTCAAGAGCCTTGATGTCGAATTTGAGAAGCCGTCCGATCCTGCGGGGGCGGGGGAAATTGGGATCTGGAGGGCGCTTGGCCCAGACATAGACACTCTGGGAACTGACGCCCAGGAACCGCGCTGTTTCCTGAATGCTGATCATCCGTTTCGTGACTCCTTCTTTTTCACAAACTTCCATTTGCACCCTCCGTAGAAATGCGAAGGCCCGAACCCTTCTTGGGATCCGGGCCTTCTTGTAATACTGCATTGATTATTAAAAAGGCCTATCTATATAGTTGATTTCTGTAAAATATCTAATATTTTCCTCTTTTACTTTATTATGCAGTTGTAAATCTATACTATATTCAAATCTTTCTTTAATTAACTCAACTGAAACTCCTTTTATTGTACTGTTTGACCATTTTGGCTGTATATATTTTGTGATATTTTCATTTGCATCCATTGAGTTGAATGTATCTAGAATATACTTAGAGATCCATATAATTTCATATTCATCTTTTTCCTCAAATGATTCCAATATTAACATGGCTGCATAATTGAAATAACCTTCGGGTTTCTCCGATCTGGTAATATCGAGTTCCCAAAAGTCTATAAATTCTCCAACATCTGTTGTAATGTTGAAATGGCCTTTCCCAAATGGCAATATTTCTCGTTTTTTTAGCCATGGCTTAATATCTGAAATAATTGTTCGAGCTTCATGGATGGAGAAGGAGTAACCTTGAACTAGCTGTCCAGCAAGAAAAATAAAGAACGCTTCTTCGGCATTGAATTTTCTAGCTCGACCACCGTGAAGCCCAGCACTGGGGTCTTCGCCTAAAAATTCACGCGCCCACCTTTTCCAGGTATTGAGGCTGACCCCCAGTTTCTCCGCTAGTTCCTTTGATGTAAAAACTTTCGGTTCCATTTTGCTCTCCATCTTTATTGCAGAGTTAATACCTTGGGGCCTCTCCGGCGCCGCCTTTTTCGTCTCTTGGTTTCTTGAATCACCCTTGACTTCTTTTCGATCATATCGTCCAAGATTGTGGAAACCCCTCTCCTGTGGATGGACTCCATAACAAGTCCTTTTCCTGAAGATGAGGCCACAGGGAAGCCGCTCTTAAGTTGCTCGGAGATTGCATTTTCTTCAATCTGTTTAAGATCTTCAGAGGGTACAGACGCACGTCTAGTCTTCATTTTTATTCGCCTCCAAGCCGGGTAGCGGGGCGGGCAAGCGAATTCGACACAGTGATGGAATCGGTGTGTTCCGTTGAGCGTGGTATTTCTCGGGCTGGATACCTTGGGCGATCTCATGAGGAAGGCCCTGGAACCATCATCAGGTTCGGCAGGGCCTTGGTTAGCACTTGGTAAGCGGGGCGCCAAAAATATCTACTTGGTGCTACCCCTTTCTATCTGGTTCCATGTCTTTGAAAATTTTGGTCAATCAAATCCTTCTGGTTTTTCTCTCTCTTCATGTTTTTTGTTGTCTTTTCGTCTTTTTTTTGTCTTGTGGCCCCAGTTGTCGTGGGTTCGAGTCCCATCACTCACCCCATCAATAGGCAGGAATCCAGGGGGCTAATCGCCCCCCTTTTCTTGCAGGAAATCGGGGTCACACCTCGAAACAGGCCCCACGGCCCGCTGGCCGCGTTACTCCAGATGCCGGTGCCCCCCTGATCCAAATCCTGCACCTCATCACACCTCGATCGAGCTCGTCACTCAAACTCAATCTTTTTCTCCTTCATACTTGACTTTTTCTGACCTTTTCGGGATAATCTTCACGAAACTCATCATATGTTTTCCTGGCAGCTCGATCGACCCTGTTTCGAACCAGCGAGGGCGCCATGTCTTGAGCCGTCCGAAACCCATCTCTTGAGCTGAGAGATGGGTTTTTTTGGGGCTGGCTTGGACTTCTACCCATGAAACCAGAACAGACCATCTCGAGAAGGTTCAGAACCTGGCGGTCACCCCGGAAGGCCTCCCCGTGAAGAGCTGGGTCCTGCCAGGGAACACCGCCGATGTCTGCACAGTGGAGAAGGTGCGCGATCTCAGGGGATGACAGCTGTGCCGGGCGATCTTCACGGCCGATGCTGGCATGAACTCGATCGACAACCGCGAGGAAGTGGCCCGGGCCTGCGGGAAGTACCTGCCGGCAACCCGGATGGCTTCCATCTCCGAGATCCAGCATGAGGTCCTCCTCAAACCCTGACGCTCGAGCGTCGCTTTCGGTCCCTGAAGCGGACCCAGATCCATGTGTCCCCCCTCTACCACTGGCTGCCCCGGCGCATCGTAGCGCATATGAAGGGGCCGTCGAGAAACCGGTAGATGACGTTTCGTACATACGGAGGGCCGAAGACTCCGCATTTGCGGGCTGCGTCTATCGTAGACCCTGTTCCAGGGTCTCGAAGCCGTCTTCCATGCACTGATAAGAAGCAGTTGGCTGCGGTTTCCAAGGGCGGTAGGGTGTGGGGTGCGGGGAGGCATAAGATACCCCTTCATACCCAAAAAATGAACTCCGGGATTCATTGATCTCAGTGCTTGCTGGGTTAGACGGAGGCGCCGTGCGCAACTATCGCATACCATTGCCTACTAAACAACATGAAGAATATCTTGAAAAATATCTTATCTGGGAATTCTTTGACTTTTCCCGGACCGGCTTTTTTGTGGAAGTTGGAGCCTTTCACTCCATCATTCTTTCCCAGACCTGGCTCCTGGAAAGGGTTGGATGGAAGGGCATCCTTATCGAGCCCAACCCCGATCAGGCCCAGGAACTGCACGCCAATCGTCCGGCCTCCATCGTACACCAGGTTGCCGTCAGCTCTCCAGAAAAGACCGGCACGGCAACGTTTTACGTCAATAAGGAGTATTCTTCCCTGTCTCCCAACGTAATGGACAATACAAGAGGATATGAAAAAGAGATCACTGTATCCGTGACCACACTGGATGAACTCTTGGAACGGGAAGGTAATACTCCGGTGGATTTCATATCCATTGACGTGGAGGGAACAGAACTGGATTGTCTGAAAGGCTTTTCCATCAACAGGCACCGCCCGAGGCTGATCATTACCGAGGACGTGGTGCTGACACTTGATCTTCACAGGTATCTCCTATCTCATGGATATCGATTGTTCCGGCGGATCCAATGGGAAAACTGGTATGTTCCCAGCGATAGTGATAGGCGTTCGCCCTTTATTGAACGATTGAGACTGTTCCGAAAAATGTGCCTCGGCACACCGCTTCGTGCTTGGAGATTCAAGCGGGAAAAGACGAGACTTGGAAAGTGAATGCCGTAATACGCATTACTGTAAACATTCACGTGATCGTGATAGTAACTTGACACGAACTTGCTTTTTTGTAATGTGCTAGCCAGGACAAATGTTCGTAGTCGACAAAACATCATCACAATATATAGTGGTTAATAGAAATCCTCTTGTCTGGATTATGGATTCACTGAAACGAAAACCCGGAGATCGGGAATTCCGGCGAACGGGAATGGCAAGGGGGCTTGTTTTGGCGTAGTGCGTCGACCAGTCGATAGGGAACCCCGGGGTTTGTTTGAAATCGTCTTCCAAGTTTTAGATGTAATGCGGTATTGCTCCGGAATACCCGCAGATTCAGACCTTACCGAAAGTCCATATTTCGATAAGACTGTATACGTAATAATCCTATGCTGGGTTTCAGATCTTAAGATGACTGCCGTGGACGATCAAAGAGTTTAGGGTTAACGTGGAAACTTGGGGTTCTGAGTGCTACAATCAAAATCATTCAATTCAAAAGCTGGAGGAGTTGGAAAAATACGGCCCTCTGCCGTCAACCCCGAGATGAATTTTGACATCCATGCTTTCAAGGATATGGGCCAAAGGGAGGGGTGTCGTAGAAGGCGGCCAAGGGTATCAACTGCGGGAGGAGCGGACAGGCTCCACGATGAGGTTCATTCTCTTCCTGCTCAGACAGCCTGAAAAGAACTTAGGAGGCCAGCAAAAATAACTTGAACATCTTGCATCTCATCTTCGGGCCATCTTCGGCTGCGGCTCAATCGCAAAATCCTCGACGTAGTCCAGCTACGCCTGTGGTTTTGCTCAATCGCCGCAGCCAAATATGACCCAAATCTGAGCGCAATTTTGTCCAATTTATTTCTGCTGGCCTCCTTAGGATACGCCCTTAGGCGGTTACCAAATCGGCGGTGCGCGGGCGGCGGGAGTTGGACCATGCCGTTATCCAAGGATTGCTTGAAAGTCCATAACTCACGGGCGTGTCCCTCCCCCCCACTAGGAAGTTTGTATTGGATTCTCCTGAGTACGCCAAGCGAATGGTCGATCGCCTTACCCGCCGATCTCAGCAGATCGCCAACTTCCCATTATCAGGCCGCAGAGTTCCGGAATATGACACGGAAGCTGAATCAGGCCGAAAGGCAGTCAATGAGCCGGCTCTACCAATGGAAACGGGCGGACAGGTACTGTTGGTGGAGAAAGAGGAATTGGTGCGCAAGATGTTTAGGTCCATCTTGAATAGATTCGGGTTTGATGTGCTTATTGCAAAGGACGGCGTCGAGACCCTGGATATATTCCGGAACCGGCCGGATGAGATTCGTTTAGTGATAACGGATTTGACCATGCCTCACATGAACGGCTGGGAGACGCTTGCGGGCCTGCGGAAAATCCGTCCTGATATTCCGGTAATTCTTGCCAGCGGCTACGATGACGCCCATGTCATGGCCGCCGATTACGTGGAAAAACCTCAAGCCTTTCTTCACAAGCCTTTTGAAATAAAGACCATGCAGGAAACCCTTGAACGAGTTATCGGACTCGATAAATTGCATTGATCTTCATTGATGTCATAGCATTATTGTGAACCAGTACGATTTCGAGTATTGTTTTGGAATACCAGCAAAGCCAGGCCCCGCCGGAATGCCATATTGCGATAGGATTAATTACCTGAAATGCTATTATTTTATTATAAAGGAAAAACATAATGATTTTGGGTTTTAGTTCTAGTGGAATCAGTGGTGGAAATGTAGACAGAATGGTAAAACACATATTGGAATTGAGCAAACAGCCATATGAGTTTGTGCGACTGAGTGACATGATTTATAGCCCCTGCAAAGCATGTGTTCAACTTTGCGCAAAAGACAATCTTTGCAAGCTCGAAGACGACCTAAAGGATTATTATCCTAAAATTATTTCAGCCAGCGCCTTAGTTTTGGGGACTCCAACCTATTTTAATAATATGAACGGATTTATGGCTGTATTTCTTGAGCGCCTATGGGCGTTGCGCCATCAACGGTTTGCAATCAAGGGCAAACCCTTCTGTGTCATCTCTACAGGAGACAGGCTCAAAGGTGCAGAAAAAGCGGTCGAAGCGGTCCGTCAACGAATGAGTTCTTATCTTGCCACTTTTGTCGGAGCTGCAGCATACGAGTCCGAAAATTTTCCATGTTATTCTTGTGGATTTGGGCATAGCTGTCAGGTGGGAGGACTATATCGTACTTATGGGGAAGCCGCTTTGCAGAAGCTCAAAAGCGGTCCTGCTCGGTTCAGTCAATGGGAAAATTGCGCAAAGACTTCAAAAAAAATCGTTGCATTGGGACATATTTTACGTTTTTAGATGAATGACATCGTTTTTTTGTTAATGCCCAACTTGACAACGATTACTTTATAATTCTTTCAATTCCACACCTCGCTGAAAGTGCATGATACTATATGGATGCTTTTTCAATGCTTGAATTCAAACATAATGTAAGAACTCAAACATTCGTTGATATTGGAAGACAAATTCTTGAAATAGCAATTAGAAAAAAATGGGGCCAATCTTGCTGGTATTGCAAATGTACACGATCCTGGGGCTTCTCCCCATGGCCACCGGGATCAGTTTCGACTTCCGAAAGTTCGCCGGGAGATCGGAGGGGAGATTTCGAACCCGGAAACATCGTCCTGCTTCTCTCATAATATATTGAATTCACAGGAGATCTACGCCATGAAGAAAGAGATGCATGTGCGCCTTGCCATGTTGTGGATCATATGGTTCGCGCTCCTTCCCGGATGTGTCCTCCCGGAAAAGGCGCCAAGAGTGGAGAACAGCCTTCCGGCCCATCGGCTGGCATTCTTCAGCGACTCATTCGAGACCATGCGACCGGACCTGTGGGAGCCCGCCGGAATGGTGCACTCCGAGGCCCAACTGGAAAACTACAAACCGGCCCATGCCCGGATCCGGGGCGGAAAGCTGGTTATCACAACGGAGACTGGATGCTTCAGCAAGGGCGGGCTGGCGTCCACATTCCGGCTGCAAGGGGACTTTGACATCCAGATCGATTGCCGCATGGATGTGATGGAAGGCGAGTCCGAGGTGGACCGGATCGCGGTCTTCGGGGTCTATGAAGAGGGGCTGGGCCAGGGCGCAATGAACGTGGTGAACGTGGGCCTGTCTCGGAAGGAACTCCAGCTGAAAGGATACCTGTTCAGCAACTACCTGTCCGACGGGAAGCTCCATCGGGGGGCGTTCACGGAGAGAGGATCTTTTGACGGGACCCTTCGGCTGGTGAGGACAGGGGATCGGGTCACGGCCCTCTACCGGGAGCGGGGAGACTCCGGATGGTCGAACCTGGGAACCCATCCGTTCTCGAATAAGGATGCCTTTCTGGGATTCAAGGTGCAGAATTTTCTCTCCTACAAGAGCCACATCATCGCCTCTTCTCCGGTTAGCGCGGTGTTTGACGATTTTCGTGTCAATGGGGCCGAGGGAGTGTTGGAGTCGGATATTTGACCTTACCCGATTGCCCGGTGGCTGCCCGGAGGCAGGCACGCCGAAGGAGGACGCCATGAAGAGGACCCCGGGTTTTCACGTCACGTCACGGTGGATCGCCGCGATCCTTTTGTGCGTCATTACCGCCGCCGCCTGGACGGCAGCCCCCTGGCTTTCATCCGAGGCAGCCGCTGTTTCGGGTCCAGGCCCCGATGGATGCGACGACGGCTTCGACGAACTCGACGATCGTCTCTGGGAAAGGGCCCAGCGGCCCCGTATCGGCCCGACCGCCACCATGCCCGAGGTCTCCGTGGAACGGGGCCGTCTGCTCATCCGCACGCAGGTGGGCGCCTACAGCAGCGGGGGCCTCGGGTCCAGGTTCCTTCTGCGGGGCGACTTCGACGTGCAGGTGGGCGCACGAGTGGATTTTCTACCTGGGCTGAAGGGGATGGACCAGGTCCTGATGTTTGTGGTGGAGGATGATCGCTCCCGGGCCGTGGCCTATATCGGGGCGGCTTTCAAAGAGGGCGGACGGCCCTATGTCTTTGCCTGGCACTGGAAGCCGGGAGACCGGGCCTCCAGGCCCCGAACGGAGCCCCTGGGCGATGGTTTCGAGGGGATCCTGCGGTTTATCCGGGAAGGAGACCGGATTACTGCGTTCTATGGAGATCAGGTTTCCGGTTCACAAAAGGAACTCATGACGTTCACCGGATTGGGCGGGGACGTGGGGGTCGGCCTCTGCGCAAAGAACATGATCGGCATTCAGGATGAGGTCGATGCAACGGCGGCTGTCACGGCGGAATTCGATAATTTTCGGGTCCACCGTGTCGATGAACTCGTCTGGAAAGCCGACCCTGCCCGGCCTTCCGAGACCACCACGGGCTGCGATCAGGCCCCCCATTATCTCTGGAAGGGAAAGCTGGCCCAAGACGAGGGGGAAGCCCTGGAGCATTACCTGAAGGCCACGGCCCTCTGCCCCGGTTTTATTCGACCCTATGAGCTTGCCGGGGACCTCTACCGAAAGCAGGGGAGAACGGACGAAGCCGTTGCCTCCTTCGAAAAGGCCGCGGGCCTCGGTTCGGTCAATTACAAGCTCTACTACCAGTTGGCTCGCCTTCTCTTCGAGCAGGAGGCCATGGACGATGCGAGCCGCCACCTGGACCGGTCTCTCCGCATTCGGCCGGATTATCCGCCCGCCATGGAACTGAAGAGGGAAATGGAAAGGGTCGTTGACGGAGAAGGTCCCGCGATCGTGCTCTTCGAACCGGCTGTGCGCCGCGGCCTGGCCCTGGTCCACAGACTGGAGAATCTGACCGTGAGGGGCCTGGTCACGGACCAGAGCGGTGTGGCATGGGTCGAGGTCAACGGCGAGCGGGCATCCCTGGACGACTACGGCCATTTTCTCCGGGACGTCCCCCTTCTGACGGGCGAAAACACCATCCTGGTGGATGCAGAGGACACTCGAGGCAACCGCAAACGGCTGTCGGTGTCGGTGCGGGGCGTGTTCCACGCGCTTCCGAATCTCTCCAGGGTCGATACCCCGTCCCTGGCCGCCGGGCTGTACGGCACGTCCTACGCCGTGGTGATCGGCGTCGACCGGTACGAGAAATGGCCTCCTCTGGAGTTCGCCGCAAGCGACGCAACGGCGGTGAAAGAGGCCCTGGAGCGGTCGGGTTTCGATGACATCACCCTGATCCTCAACGAAGAGGCCACCCAGAGACGGATCCTCACGGAACTCTTCGAGACCCTTCCCCGCAAGGCGGGTCCGAACGACCGGGTGGTCTTCTATTTTGCCGGGCACGGGCAGACCGAGGACCTGCCGGAGGACGGAAAGCGGGGATACATTATTCCCGTGGACGGGGGCATGTCGGATTACCCGGCCACGGCCCTCTCCATGGACCAGATCCGAAGCCTGTCCAGCCGGATTCGGGCCAAGCATATCTTCTACGTCATGGACTCCTGCTACTCGGGCCTGGGTTTCAACCGGTCCGCCGGGGTCTCCCCCGGAATCAGCGATTACCTGCGCAAGATCTCCGCCATGCGCGTGGTCCAGGTCATCACGGCCGGCGGCAAAGGCGAGCAGGTCCAGGAACAGGGAGGCCACGGCCTCTTTACGGCCTTTTTTCTGAAGGCGCTGGAGGGAGAGGCCGATCTGGACAAGGACAACGTGGTTACCGGCACCGAACTCGGGGCGTATCTCCGCCCGGCCGTCTCCAACGCGTCCAATCAGGCCCAGACCCCCCTGTACGGTCGGCTGGAAGGGGAAGGGGAGTTCCTCTTCTTCGTGCAGAGACCAGGGGATGGCGGCTGAACCCGGAATTCCCGGATTCTTTCGGGAGCTGATCACGCCCCCCTTTGTCACCAGAAAGCCTCCGAACCTTCGCCTCAACCATAGACCCTCGGCACAGGAGGCCGTAAACGCATGGAACGGGCGTCAACCCATTCCCACCGCCCTTTGTTTGAATCCCTGTTTCGGCCCGATGGCCAGTGCCTGCCTCTTTTTTGAGCGCACCGGCAAACGGGCCCGGTCAGAAAGGAATCCCACGTGCCTGCAGGGCGGCGGACGGGTCCTTCAAATGCCGGTGGAAGCCCTTTCGGCAGTCCGCGGCGCCCAGTGCAAGAGCCAGGATCTCGGAGTAGTGGAGCACGGGAAGCGTGTGATCCAGGGTGCATCGAATTTCCAGGTTCAACTGGCACATGGCGCAG
>CAYYVD010000011.1:19671-32289 GCA_964475045.1 uncultured Desulfobacterales bacterium
CACTCGGCCCCGCTCTCCACGGCCTGGGCCATGAGCCGGTCCACCATGGGCGTGGTGATCTCGGGCGAGGTGGCCGCGAGAAAGGTCCCGCAGCACTGGTCCCGACCGGGCCATGCATGGGTCTCGGCACCCAGAATCTCCAGTTGGTCCTCGAGTTGACGGGAATGACGGCCCTCACGGCGAATCCCCGGGGGTAACATGTTCATGCAACCGCAATAGGGCGCCACGCGAAGGCCATTCAGGAAATGGACGGGTGAAAGCCCCCCGCCGGTTCCCATTCGGTGAAGCCGATCGAGAAAGCGGAGGATCTCCAGGAACGAGACGATCTTCAGTTCCGGGTCCAGCGTTCCTCCCCAGCGGGCTTCCTGGGTCATTCTGAGTTCCGGGTCCTCTTTCAGCCGGACCTGGGTGGACAAGAGGTTTTTGAAGCAGGAGGGGCACATGGTCATGAGAGGACGCCCGCGTGGGGCGCGGATCATGTTTCGCGCGCAGAGGCCCAGGGTCAAGTCTTCGTCCAGACTGTGGGCCGACGATGACCCGCAGCAGTTCCAGTCGTCCAGATCCACCAGTTTCAGGCCGAGGAAGCGGCACACGCCGACCAGGGAGTCGTTGCTCTCCCTGGCGGAGGTGGCCAGACTGCAGCCCGGGAAATAAGTGATCTCCATCACGGCCTTCCGCGTCACGACGTCTCTCCTCTCGCCCCTTCGAACAGTTCCTGAAGGTCCGCCCGATCCCGAATCCGGGAGGGGGTGAGGTCCAGCTTTCGCCGGGCCAGCATGCGAAGGCCCAGGCCCACGTCCCGGAACCATGTCCCGGTCCGAGCCTTGTGCCGGAGCATGATCTCCAGTTTGTGGGTCCGGCCATGGCGTTCAATGGAGTCCAGGACCTCCCGGTGAAATCCGACAATGGCGGGGTCTGCGGTCATTCCCTGTTCCAAAGCCATGTTGCGCAGCACATCCATGAGGTGGGCGATGTCAATGGCCATGGGGCAGATGGCGGAACAGGTATGGCACCCCACGCATCGCCATATGGTGTTGGAGCTGAGGACCTCTTCTTTGAGGCCGAGCATCACCCGCCGAAGGATCCCGTGGGGACCGAAATCCATGTAGTCGTAAAAGGGACATCCACCGGAGCAGCAGAGGCAGAAAAGGCATCGCCTGAAGCGGGTTCGGCTTCGCGCCTCGACCTCGGCGGCAAAGGAGAGATTCATGATATCGGATGTGGGTTCCATGGCCGGTCGCCTCCCGAAGGTTTCCCTCGAGAATGGGCCTGAAATGGCGGGACCGCCTTGACCTGGGTCAATGTCCGCGAAAAAGCGGCGTTTCACAAAGGGGGACGGAAGGTCCTGCCTGTGGCGGGAGCCAGGTCTTCAGGAGGTGAATTTATCACCCACATGATAGAAACTTGCCTTTTGCGTGAAATGCCGTGACAGGAACTTGTCTTTTGGGTAGCAGGGTAGCGGAAGGCGTCTTGGGGTGTCAAGAAGAAACGCAGCAACTGGCCGATTCTATCCGTGAAGATTATCGATCCACCTCGGGGCTTCGACGTCGCTGCTCCTCCCTCGTGGTCGCCGAACCGGGCTTCAAGCTTGACGGATTCGCAAAAACCCGCTCACGCGCCGCTGGTAGCGCTATAACCTGTTGAAAGGCCAAGGGCACTTGAGGCTTGGGGCTTTTTACGACGCCATCAAATTTGGGAAGGGAAAAGCGGTTATTCCGGGTGTTTTTTTGCAGTTGGCCTTCTGGTCAGCGAAGAAGCGCGGAACGGCCATTCCATACGTTCATGGAGAAACCTCCTCGCGGCTCTAGACCGTGAACATGGTTCATTTTCCCCGGCTTCCGTGATAAGGTCAAGGCGGCTCTGACAAAAGAAATCTTCTGCGTCCCGGCGACCTGAGTGCTGATAGGGAGTTCGAACTGGAGCAGATCACACAGCAATGAGTCGATTGGCACTGACCCTTATGAGAATGGGAATATAGAGGCTGTGATCATGACTGGTAAGCCGACCTATGAGGAATTGGAGCAGCGGGTTCGGGAATTGGAAAGCGCCGATTCCGACTGCAAGAAGGCTCTTGAAGCTTCTCTGGAGAGGGAAAGACGTCTTCGTGCGCTGTTCGAGGGAAAAGCTTCAGACCCAGTTGAATCACTCGCAGAAAATGGAGGCGGTCGGGTCGCTGGCAGGGGGTGTCGCCCATGATCTGAATAACCTGCTCTCGCCCATTCTTGGCTATGGAGAGATGCTGCGCGATGATCTGGACCCTGGAGATACCCGGCGGGAGTCGCTGGATGAGATCATGCGTGCCGGGCTACGGGCCCGGGACCTGGTGCGGCAGCTCCTGGCTTTCAGCCGCAAGCAGATCCTGGAGTTCAGACCGGTCGACTTGAACAACATCGTGGCCGGGTTGAAGAACCTGCTTCAGCGCACGATCCGGGAAGATATCGAGATGGCGTTCGACCTCTCACTCGACCCGGAAGTGACCATGGCGGACATCGGGCAGATCGAGCAGGTCATCATGAACCTGGCGGTCAACGCTGCCGATGCCATGCCCGAGGGTGGCCGGCTGACCATTGAAACCTCGATGAAACACAGGAATTTACATTCCATCTTTCCATCCAGGGCAGTCCAAGGGGATCCCGAACCGTCCGCACGCGAAGCGCCTGATTGAAACGGCGGTTTCGAAACCATCCGACGGGATTCTCAAAACCGTTTGATCACGCCGAGGGAATAGATGTTCTGCTCGAACTCGAAGTAGTCCGGAATGTTGGAGTCGTTTTTCGTGTAGCGGTAGCCCGTGTAAAGCATCCAGTCGCTCTTCAGGTTCCAGCTTGCGCGGAAGCCCGCGCTCACGGTGTCATCCTCCCGGTTCTCCCCTGCCGTGCTGCGCGGGTGCGGGTGATCGTAGGACATGCTGTCCACCGCCACATCGGCCTCGAGAAAGAAGCCTCTGGGGAGCGTTTGCCCGAACAGAAAGGCCAGACCGACACCGTCCCCGTCATAGGCGGCCCCGTCGGCGTTTCTCCAGGGAACATTGACCGCCAGGGTGAAGGAGGTCTTCTGTTTCTCCAGGAGCAGAGAGCGAAAGGCAAAATGCTGCTTCAGGCTGAGCACCTGATAGAAGCCGTCCCGATCCTCCAGGGGATTGGCGGGCTCGGGGTTGAAGGAGGTTCGCTTCAGAACATAATCGAGGTCCGTCCATGCCCAATCCGCTTCCACGAAGGTCACCCCGGGCTGAACATCCCAGGAGGCGGCATAGTGATCCCAGTCGAAGTTGGTGCCCGTGTGGCCCGCCACCAGGCGCAGCCGAAACGGCTGAATGGACCGACGCCAGAACAGCGCGCCCCGGTAGGTCACGGAATCGAAATTCTCGATCTTCTGAGGAAAGAATCCGTTCACGAACCCCCGCACCCCGATCTCGGTGTTGCGGCTGCGAAGCAGGGTGTAGGCGCCGGTGGCGGTGAGGTTGTATAGGAAGTCGCCTTCCGGTTCTGCGCCCCCTGGAAACGGCGTGACATCCGGACTCAAGGTCACGTTGTCATTGTAGTCCAGGCCCAGGTTGAAGGTCACCGACCAGGGCCGCTCCGTGGCTCGCCGCCGGGAAGCCGCACTTCGAAAACGGTCCACACGGTCCTCGAACGCGGGATCCGCGGCAGCCACATCGAACGCTCGGGCGGCCTCGTCCTCGTTTCCCAACCTGGACGCGGCCATGCCGCGGAAGTACGCTGCTTCCGGATCCTTCGCCCGTGCCCTGCGCAGGGAGAGGAGAGCCTTCCGGTCATAGCCCCGGCCGAACAGGGAGATGCCCATTTCACGCTCGAAGTCCGGACCCTCAAACCCATAGATGCCCGCTCGAACCAGGGCCTCCGAGGCTCGTTCGAAACGGTTCATGCGGTTGTAGGCGCGACCGAGAAAGTACCAGAGCTCGCTGTCCTCCGGCGCGTCGCGCAGCAGGTCCTTGAGCACGAGGGCGGCCGCAGCGTGCTCGTTGGCAGCCATGAGGTCCAAGGCGGTCTCCATGTCGGCCGGCTCGGCGGACGGCGTAGCGGGAAGGATCACCCATCCGAACAGCATGATCATCAAGAGCGATGTCCAAACCTTCATATCCCCTCCTCAAATAGCCGGGTCAGACTAGAACCAGCTCTTGTCCTGGTTGACCTTGCCGGAGATCACCGTGGTCGTTTCCTTGGTGTCCCGGTCGCCGAAGGTCGTCCACCCGCTGCCTCCCCGGTAGGACCCTTCCTGCTGGGTCTTGATGATGGTCACGTAATCCCCGGTCTTCTTGTTGTAGACCGTGGACTGCGCCACGATGATGTTTCCGGTACGCCAGGTCTGGTTCTGCACCTGGACGTCGGAGCCCAGCTTCTTCTGAATGATGTCGATGGCCTGCTGCGCGTTCTCGACCTTGCTCTTTACGCTGTCATAGGCCTCCATGGCCCCTTCGATGGCCCCGGCCAGCTTTTCGCCGGCTTTGCCCGCCGCCTTGAGCCCCTTGAGGCCCTGGGACAAAGTTCCCTCGATGACGGCATTGGACACCTCACGAAGAGCCTCCTTGGCCATCTCGCCGCGATACACATGCTGAAAGGCGCGGAGCCCCTCGTCGTAATCGTACTTGTTGCTCGACTCCGTGTTCCCGATGATCTTCTCCGAAACGGCCTTGTTGACGTCTTCCACTCCAGGGTCGGTGAAGATGCCTCCGATGCCCGTGTCGTCCACGTTCACGTCCTCGTTGTAGCCCACCTTGTCGGCCTTGGACTCACCCGTTTCGGGCTGCCCGCCGTCCTGGGTCTTCTGCTTTTGCTCGGCCTCTTCCCGCTCCCGTTTTTCCTGCTCCAGGCGCTTCTGCTCCTCAAGTTTTCGTTTTTCCTCTTCTCTGTTTCCGGCCTCTTCCCTCTCTTTCCTCAGTCGCTCTTTCCTTTCCTGCCAATCCTTGGATTTTTCATTGGCTTTCTGATCAGCGAGCAGCTTGGCTTCCTGGATCTTTTGATCGACCTCGTTCTTTTTTCTGTCGACCTCCTGCTTCTTCTCATCAACCCGCTTCTGGGACTCATTCACTTTGTCCTTCTGGCGACCGATGGAATCCGTCAGGTCCCCCATGCCTTCCCCGGTCCCGCGAATCCGCCTGGAGAGCTCGATGTCCTTGTCCTGAAGATCGCTGAGCTGGTTGGCAATCTGCCGTTTGGCCTCATCGCTGATGTCCGGGTTTCGCAGGACGTTCAAGAAGCGCTCCATACGGTCCCGCACCTGATTTCGCTCGTCCATCGCTTTCTTCATATCCTGCTCGTTCCGAGCTTTGCGGTCTTGAAGCTCATTCAGCTTCTGCTGCTCGCGGTCCAGATTTTTCTGCCGGTTCGCGAGGTCCCGCTCTCCTCGATCGAGGTCATGCAGGCCATCCTGAACGTTCATCTCCTTCTTCTGCTGCTGCTCGTAGAACCACCGCATGTCCTCCGCGCTGGGCTCCTCGGGCCTCCAGCCTCGCATCTCGTCATAGTTGACGATCTTGTCGTGCATCTCCCAGAATCGTTCCTGCTGAAAGTACCGATCCGTTTTCTCTCCGGACCAGCCGCCCTCAAAGGTGCCCGACGAACCCCCTGTCTTGGGTTGGGCGGTCGGGGCGACACTGGTTTGGGGTTGCGGTGTGCAGCTCATAGAGCTCGAGCTGCTCGACGAGGACGAGCTGCTCGACGACGACGAGCTGCTTGAAGACGACGAGGACGATGATGAGGATGAAGAGGATGAAGAACCGTTGGCCGCGACGGTCGTACCCGACAGCATCCAGCACACGCACAAGGCCAAAGAAAGGATGGACCTTTTCATGATGCTCTCCTTGAGCGACTCGTGATAAAGGGGCGCATCGAGATGAGAAGATTGCCTGCCCTTGGGCGCACTCACGCCGGCAGGCACTGGTTTGCTGGACATGAGTATAGGGACATCGAGTTTGACAGGTCAACAAGAAAGCTTGAAAAGACATCATTTTTCGATATCATATTTCGATAGTGTGAAACCACATTCGTGCAGAGGAACGGTGCTGCCTTCGCCTTGGATATTTTCTTTCCATCTTGACGCCAAAGGAGGGAACATCCCATGTCCGAGAGTCAGAATGAACTGAACGCCAACCGGATGCACCAGCTGCGGAAGTTCGCTCAAGTGCTCCCCGAGGTGATGGGACAGGTCCGGGACCAGGCCGCCCTGACGTACAAGGACGGCGCTCTGGACGGAAAGACCAAACGGCTGATGGCCTTGGCCCTGGCCCTGGGGACCGGGTGCCGCAACTGCGTTCTGGGCCAGACCATGTACGCCCTGGAGCAGGGAGCCACGCGAGAGGAGATCCTGGAAACCCTCTCCGTGGTCGTGAGCATGCGGGGCACCACCGGGGTCGGCGAGTCCCTGCGGGTCATCCAACTGCTGGAGGAGCTCGGGAAGCTCTGATTCGGGGGCTCAGACCCTGGGCACGGATTGCTTCATGACGCAGGTCTTGCGGAAGTGATGACCGTATATGGTCAGGGTCACGGCCAGCGGTAGCAGCTTGTGCTTGTGCAGCATGGTCCACGCCAGGAGCTTCCAGTACTGAAAGCGCTCCCGCCCGAGAACCCCCAGCCGGAACCCGGAGCGGACCAGGGCCATGAAGCGCTGAAAGTCCAGAGAGGCATGGGCCGCCGGCACCTCGTACTCCCGCAGGAAGGCCTTGACCCGCCGGTAGTAATGCTTGGGTGTGTAAATGTGGTGCAGGATGCCCTGGTACCCCTCGAGAAGGCGGTCGAGCCCCATGCGCGGAACAATGTTCGTGGTTCCGTCGATATCCCCGGACATGGCCCCGAGGAGACGTCCCTCCTGCTTCATGCGCTCGTACAGCCGCGTGCCCGGCGGGGCCTGAAGCATGCCGACCATGGCGGTGACGATGCCGCTCCTTTGAATGAAATCGATCTGGCGTTGAAAGATCGAGGGACCGTCGTGGTCGAAGCCCACAATGAACCCGCCCTGCACCTGGAGCCCCGCCCGCTGAATGCGTTTCACGCTTTCGATGAGGTCCCGGTTCCGGTTCTGTTTCTTGTTGCACTCCGCCAGGCTGTCCTCGTCCGGGGTCTCGATGCCGACGAACACCGATTCGAACCCGGCTTCCACCATTTGCCTCATCAGGGCGTCGTCGTCCGCCAGGTTGAGCGAAGCCTCGGTATTGAAGGGGATGCCCCGCTTCCCTTTGCGCCACTCGATCAGGGCCGGAAGCAGGGTGTGCGTCAGGTAACGCTTGTTCCCGATGAAGTTGTCGTCCACGAAGAACACGTTGCCCCGCCATCCCAGCTCATAGAGGCTGTCCAGTTCTCGAAGGATCTGATCGGCGGTCTTGATCCGGGCCCTGTGCCCGAACAGGGACGTCACGTTGCAGAACTCGCAGTCAAAGGGGCATCCTCTGGAGAACTGGATGCTCATGCCGGCATAGGCCTTCAGTGCGGCCAGGTTCCAGAGAGGAGCAGGCGTCTGCTCGATGTCCGCGAAACGGTCCGTCTGGTAGACCCGCCGGGGGCACCCCTTGTCCAGATCCTCGAGAAAAGGAGGGAGGGTGACCTCGGCCTCGTTCAGGATGAAGTGATCCACCTCGTCGAACGCCTCATGCTCCATGGTGAACAAGGGCCCGCCGGCCACCACCGTCAATCCCGCCTGCTTGCAGCGCCGGATGACGGATCGCGCCGAGGCCCTCTGGATCACCATGGCGCTGACCAGAGCGCAGTCCGCCCAGGCCAGGTCCCCGGGGCTGAGCCGGGTCACGTTCAGATCCACGAGGCGCTTGGGCCAGGACTCCGGCAGCATGGCCGCGATGGTCAGGAGCCCCAGAGGGGGATGGGCCGCCCGTTTGTGGATGAACTTGAGGGCGTGCTTGAAGCTCCAGAAGGTGTCGGGAACCTCGGGGTACACCAGAAGGACGCGCATGACGGATCTCCTGTCGAGCCAAGGGGTTTGAAAGCGGGACCGGCTGCGTCGGTGAGCGCAGGGGGGCGATAACGGGGCGTGGTCTCCAGAGCAGCGTGGGGAACCGACGGGCCGATGGCACAGGGTCCCTGTTGGATCCTCAGAATATCCTGATTTCCCGTTCCGTCAATGGGAAGCGGCCCAAAAACAGAACCGGCCGCACCGGGCCCGAGAGCAGCCGAAGCCCGTCTCGAAACCGTGTGCGGCCTGGTGCGCCCTGTCGAACCTTGGAAAGGAGCTACTGGAGCTTGCTCATCAGCTCCTCGGAGACCTCTTTGACGCCCGGGCGGCCGTCCAGCTCGATGATCCTGGGCCGACCGTTGTTTTTCTTGGACATCTCCTTGAAGAAGTTCACGGCGGCCATGGTGCCGGTCTCGGTGTCGTAGTAGATGTTGTGGCGCTTGTCGATGGCCGCTTCGTCCTGATCGTCGGACCGGGTCTTCAGCTCACCGCCGCAGACGCGGCACTTGTTGTCCACGGGTTTGATGGCGTCGATGTTCACGTTGTTGGGGTGGTTGTTGTCGTTGACGCAGAGACGCCTTCCCATGATCCGCCCCTTGGCGATCTCGCGGGGGAGGACCATCTCGATGACAACGTCCACCTGCATGTTCTCCTGCTTCAAGGCCTTGTCCAGCTCCTGGGCCTGGGTCAGGTTCCGGGGGAACCCGTCCAGGAGCCAGCCGTTGGCGCAGTCGTCCTGCTTCAGGCGGTCGAGGATCATGGGAATCGTGATGCTGTCGGGCACCAGCTCGCCGCGGTCGATGTAGGCCTTGGCCTCCTTGCCCATCTCCGTGCCCTGGGAGATGTTCTCCCGAAAAATGACACCGGTTTCAATGTGCGGAATGTTGAACTTGTCCTTCACGATGGCACCCTGGGTGCCCTTGCCGCTGCCGTTCGGTCCAAAGAACAGAATGTTCATGAGACTCTCCTTTTTCGTGGATTGAGCGCCTGATGCGAATGCCCCATCCGTTCGGAGGCCTTCCCGCTTCCGCGGGAGGCCCTGTCGCGCGGCCGTGCAGGCACGGACCGGCTTGCCGCGCTCCAGGCGGGGCCGTCCTGAAAGCCCAAGGCTTTATATGGGAAAACCGGGGACCTGTCAACCCAGGGTGAACGCCTCCACGACCTCGTGTCCAGGATCGAAGAGACGCCCGCTCCGGAGGGCCTCGGCCTCGGAAAACGACCTGGGGGGCCTGGACTCGGCCAGCTCCCGCTTTCGGGCCCAGGCGAACGGGGCCGGCTCCGGGGTGTGGGTCCTCTTGACGACGGGGGTGAAGTGGTCGCTGACCACCAGCACCCGGTAGTCCGTTCCCATGGACTCCAGCCCTTCCAGCACGGGACCCACCACGCGCGCGTCGAAGCGCTCGATGGCCTCCACCTTGGTCCCGGCGTGCCCGCTGTGGCCCGCCTCGTCCGGGGCCTCCACGTGCAGGAAGATCAGGTCCTTTCGTTCGAGGGCGTGCAGGGCCTCCCGGACCTTACCCTCGTAGTTGGTGTCCAGGAAGCCGGTCGCCCCTTCCACGTCCACGGGCTCGAACCCGGCATAGATTCCGATGCCCTTGATCAGGTCCACGGCGGAGATCACCCCGCCGCTGAAGCCGTAGCGGGATCGGAACGACGGCATGCGCGGAGGTCTGCCCTGGCCCCAGGGCCAGATGGAGGTGGCCGGGCTTCGGCCGGTCCTGCGTCGCTCCACGTTCACGGGGTGGGCGGCCAGGAGGTCCCAGGAGCGCCGAATCAGCGCTACGACGGGATCCCGGTCGGCCGTGTCGAGGTACCAGGTCATGTCCTGGTCCAGCACGTCGTGCGGGGCGATGGTCGGAACGGCCTCCGGACCGTTCCTCCAGACCAGGAGGTGACGGTAGGCCACGCCGGTGTGCAGGGTGATGCCGTCCTCCTCCAGGACCCCGCGCAGGGCCTCCACCAGCGTCCGCCCCTCCTCTGTGGAGATGTCCCCGGCGCTGTGGGTGGTGATGACGGCCTCTCCCCCGTTCCGGTGCTCCAGGGTCACGAGGTTCATGCGAAAGGCCACCTCGTCGGGCTCGAGCGCGACCCCCATGCTGGCGGCCTCCAGGGGGGAGCGCCCCGTGTGGAAGCGGAGCGGGTCATACCCCATGAGGGAAAGGTTGGCCACATCGCTCCCGGGCTCCATGCCTTCCGGGATGGTCCGGACCCGGCCGATCCCGCAGCCGGCGACCCGGTCCATGTGGGGGGTGCGGGCCGCCTCCAGGGGGGTCCTGCCCCCGAGTTCCTCCACGGGGTAGTCGGCCATGCCGTCCCCGACCAGGATCACGTACTTGATCTGATTGCTTTTCGCCATGGGCCGGCCTTCAGCTCGCGCCTCCCTCCACCCGGATCACGCGGGTCGGGTGGGTCAGAATGTCCAGAGGGTCCAGCCGGGACAAGGCCTGCACCACGTTTCGCTCGAGCGCTTCGTGGGTGAGCGTGACCACGGGGACCGATCCGTTGATCTCGCGACCTTTCTGAATCACCGAGGACAGGCTGATGTCGTGCTCGCCCAGGATGCCGGAGATCCGGCTCAGGACACCGGGGCGGTCCAGGGCCGAGAAGCGAAAGTAGTAGGCGCTCCTCAGCGCTTCCATGGGCCGAATGGTGATCTCGGGCTCCAGCGGGCGGGCGTGGGCCAGGGGCGGCATGAAGTTCTTCATGCCCTGCCGGATCTCCCGGGCCAGGTAGATGATGTCCGAGGCCACCGCACTCCCGGTGGACCGCCTCCCGGCCCCCAGCCCGTAGTAGAGGTTCGGCCCCACGAAGTCCCCTTCCACGTGGATGGCGTTGTACGGGCCGTTCACGTTGGCGAGGATGTGGTCCGCAGGAATCATGGCGGGGTGTACCCTGGCCTCCACGCCGTCGCGGCCGTGCCTCGCGATGGCCAGGAGCTTGATGCGGTACCCGAACTCCTGGGCGAAACGGATGTCCTCGGGCGAGACCCCCTCGATTCCTTCGCGGTGAATGCGGGACAGGGCGGCGGGGGCACCAAAGGTGATGGAGATCAGGATGGCCAGTTTATGGGCGGCGTCCGTGCCGTCCACGTCCAGGGTAGGCGGGTCTTCCGCGTACCCGAGCTCGATGGCCTCCTGGACCGCCTGATCGTACGGCTGATCCCGCTCCGTCATGCGGGTGAGGATGTAGTTGGAGGTGCCGTTGAGGATCCCCATGATGGAGGTCACCCGATTGGCGGAAAGCCCTCCTCGCAGGGACCCGATGATCGGGATCCCCGCGCCCACGCTCGCCTCGAAAGCCAGGTCCACCCCGCAGCGCTCGGCGGCTTCGTAGATCTCCCGGCCGTGCTCGGCCAGGAGGGCCTTGTTGGCCGTGACCACGTGCTTTCCCCGCTCCATGGCCTCGAGAATGTACTCCCGGGCCTTGCCCGTGCCGCCCATGAGTTCGGCCACGATGTGGACCTCGGGGTCCTCGAGGACCTCCCGGGCCTCCCGGACCAACACCGACGGATCGATGGGCACGCCGCGATCCGACGTGACGTCGAGATCCGCAATGCGCCGAATCACGATGTCCGTCCCGACCCGGTTTCGAATGACCTCCCGGTTCTGGAGCAGCACCTCTGCCGTGCCCGCCCCGACCGTACCGAACCCGATGATGCCTACGTTGACCGGTTTCATGCTCCCCCTCGAGCCCTCGCTCCCGCGCCGGGCCTCGGGTGCCTACAGCACCTGTCGAATCCCTCGCATCGCCTGGTTGATGCGCTGGGGGTTCTCCACCAGGGCGAACCGCACGGCATCGTCTCCGTACTCCCCGAATCCGATGCCCGGAGAGACCGCCACCTTGGCCTTCTGGATCAGCATCTTCGAGAACTCGATGGAGCCCATGCTCTGGTAGGCCTCGGGGATGCGGGCCCAAAGAAACATGGTCGCCTTGGGGGAATCCACGGGCCATCCCACGCGGTTGAGACCGCTCACCAGGGCGTCCCTTCGCTGGCGGTAGATGTCCACGATCTCGGCCACGCAGTCCTGGGGGCCGTTCAGGGCGATGATCGAGGCGATCTGGATGGGCTGGAACATGCCGTAGTCCAGGTAGCTCTTGATCCTTTTGAGCGCCGCAACGATCTCCGGGTTTCCCACGCAGAAGCCCACGCGCCAGCCCGGCATGGAGTAGCTCTTGGACAGGCTGAAGAACTCCACCCCGATCTCCTTGGCTCCTGGGACCTGCAGGAAGCTCGGCGGCTCGTACCCGTCGAACACCAGATCCGCATAGGCAAAGTCGTGGATCACCATGATGTGGTGCTCTCGACAGAAGTCGACGATCTTCTCGAAGAACGCCAGGTCCACCACGTTGGTGGTCGGATTGTGGGGATAGGAGATGATCAGGATCTTTGGGCTCGGCCAGGTCTGCTTGGTGGCGCTGAGCAGGTCCTCGAAAAAGTCCCTGTCCGGTCCGATGGGAATGCTGCGGAGGTCCCCGCCCGCAATGATGACCGAGTAGGGATGAATGGGGTAGGTGGGGTTCGGAGCGAACACCACGTCCCCGGGGCTCACCAGGGCCAGCACCAGGTGGCTCAGGCCTTCCTTCGCTCCGATGGTGGCGATGGCCTCGGACTCTGGATCGATGTCCACGTCGTAGCGCCGCTTGTACCAGCCCGCGATGGCGTGGCGCAGCTTGGTGATCCCGGCCGAGGCGCTGTAG
>CAYYVD010000012.1:0-31000 GCA_964475045.1 uncultured Desulfobacterales bacterium
GTCCCCGAACCTTCCCGACGAGATCACGGCCTTTCTGGACCAGATCACGGATCCTCTGAACCTGGTGTATGTGGTGGCCGGAAACGCCGGGCTCGACGTCAAGGATGCCCAGGAGGTCCTGGAGGCCCCGTTGGCGACGGACAAGATGCGCAAGCTCATCCAGCACCTGACTCGGGAGAAGGAGGTGCTCAGCCTGGGCAAGAAGATCGAGTCCGAGACCAAGCAGACCATGGACAAGGCCCAGCGGGAGTTCTACCTGCGCCAGCAGCTCAAGACGATCCAGAAGGAGCTGGGCGAGGACGAGGCCGGGTCCTCGGAGGCGGACGAGTACCGCCAGAAGCTGGAGGACGCCGATCTGCCCGACGAGGTGCGCAAGGAGGCCGAGCGGGAGCTCAAGCGCATGTCCTCCATGTCGCCCCAGTCACCCGAGTACTCGGTGATTCGGACCTACCTCGACTGGATCGCCGAGCTCCCCTGGCGGGAGAGCAGCGAGGACCGCATGGACATGGACGATGCGCGCCGGGTGCTGGACGAGGACCACTATGACCTGGAGGACGTCAAGGACCGCATCATCGAGTACCTGGCCGTGCGCAAGCTGGTGCAGGACCGGGGCCTGGACGAGACCCCAGGGCAGGCCGACGCCGCGCGCGGCTCCGAGGCCAAGGGCGCCATCCTCTGCTTCGTGGGCCCTCCGGGCGTGGGCAAGACCAGCCTGGGCCAGAGCATTGCGCGTGCCCTGGGCCGGAAGTTCACCCGCATGAGCCTCGGCGGTATGCGGGATGAGGCCGAGATTCGAGGTCACCGTCGCACCTATGTGGGGGCCATGCCGGGGCGGATCATTCAGGCCCTCAAGCGGGCCGGAACCCGAAACCCGGTCTTCATGCTCGACGAGGTGGACAAGGTGGGGGCCGACTGGCGCGGCGACCCGAGCAGCGCCTTGCTCGAGGTCCTGGACCCGGCGCAGAACAATGCCTTTCGGGACCACTACCTGGACGTGGACTTCGATCTGAGCGACGTGATCTTCATCACCACGGCCAACCAGCTGGAGACCATTCCGGCGCCCCTTCGGGACCGGATGGAGACCCTGCACCTGGAGGGCTACACCGAGCTGGAGAAGCTCCACATCGCCCGGAGGTACCTGGTGCCCCGGCAGCTCAAGGCCAACGGCCTTCGGGAGGACGAGCTCACCTTCACGGACGAGGCCCTCTTGAAGATCGTCCGGGACTACACCCGGGAGGCGGGGGTTCGAAACCTGGAGCGCCAGATCGGGTCGGTCTGCCGGAAGTGCGCCGTCAAGATCGCGGGCAGGTCCTTGAACCACGACACCGTGACCCCGGAGCTGGTCCGCGACTACCTGAAGAAGGAGCGCTTCGAGTCCGAGACCTCTGAGGACACCGAGCTCCCCGGGATCGCCACGGGTCTGGCCGTCACCGCCGTGGGCGGGGACATCCTGTTCGTGGAGGCCACGGGCATGAAGGGCAAGTGCCACCTCATGCTCACCGGACAGCTGGGAGACATCATGCGGGAGAGCGCCCAGATCGCACAGAGCTACGTGCGTTCCAAGGCCTCCAGGCTGGGCGTGGATCCGGAGGTGTTCGAGCAGACGGACGTCCACGTGCACGTGCCGGCGGGGGCCATTCCCAAGGACGGACCCTCGGCCGGTCTCCCCATGGTGATGGCCATGGCGAGCCTGTTCAGTGGTCGTCCGGTGCGCGGGAACGTGGGCATGACGGGCGAGGTGACCCTGCGGGGCCGGGTCCTGCCGGTCGGCGGCATCAAGATGAAGGTGCTCGCCGCCCATCGGGCCGGTCTCAAGACGGTGATCCTGCCCAAGCGGAACGAGCGCGACCTGGACGAGCTCCCCGAAGAGGTGCGGAACGACATCCGGTTCGTCCCTGTGGACCTCATCGACGAGGCCCTGCAGGAGGCCCTGGAGCCGGAGGTCCGTGAGGAGGCGGACACGCCTCCGGCCGCCGTCAACAGTTGAGGTCACTCTGAAGGCTTCGGGGCGGGCCGCTCCCGCCTCGGGGCCTTCTCTTCGTCCCGCCCGGCGGCACCGGTCCTCCCGCTCAGCCGACCCATGAGATCGTCCAGGTCCTGAAGCGTCCTGCCGGCGGCTGCGAAGTCCCCGCCCTCGAGGTGGGCCTTGGTTTCCTCGAACAGGTCCACCATGCTGGATTCCAGGCACATCGCAACGCGGGCAACCGCGGGCGAGCTTTCACCCCCTCCACTTCCAGCCCCGTCAACCAGCATACCTTTGGAGGGGTCGTGGTCATACCGGAAGGACCCCATGCCGGGGGCACAAAAAAAAGGCAGGGCCGAGGCCCTGCCTTCAAGCGAGCGAGGAGGACTAGGTCCCGCCCGCCCGCTTGTGTCGACCCGCTACGGCCAGGCCGAGCAGGCCGGCTGCCACGAGCACCAGGGTGCCGGGTTCGGGTACGGGCGGCCCGGTCGCCCCCCAAGTCGTTCCGAAGCCGCCTCCATACAAGACCGGCGCCCCCAAAGGGGTGCCCGTGGCAGGGTCCAGGGGAAAGACTCCCCGTTCTGCGGTCGCGTACAGGACGTTGTCCATGTACGCGAGACCATACACATTGTCGATGCCGATGTCGCCCACCAGGCTGGCCGCCCCGCCCGCAGGGTCGATGGCCACCAGGCTGCTGGTGTCGTCCCCTCCGTTGCTCGACTGTGAGCCCGTCAGGTACAGGGTGCCGTCGATGACCTCCAGGTCCCCGTCCGAGTACCAGTGTCTCCACCGAGGTGGAGGCCAACCTGTCCATTCGCGTGTCCGGCCGACAGAGCTTAGCGCTCCGCTTCCGAGATCAATGGTGTACAACCAACTTTCGGTCGGCCCCATGGCATACGCCGTGTTGTTCTCGTCGATGACCAGGGCGTTCAAGTCCACATTGAACCCGGATCCGATCGTCTCCGCGGTGCGGGACACCGGGTCGATCCGGAAGAGGTTCCGGAAGGTGATCCCGTACAGGGTTCCGGTGCGGTCGAAGGCGATGTCCGTGAAACCGCCGACACCGGGGTTGAACACGCCCGACACATGGCCCGTGGCGGGGTCGATCTGCCCGATGTTGCCGTGGTCGTCCGAGGCCCACATGTACGCGGCCTGGGCGGCCGCGCTCGAGGCCAGGACGAGGCAGCCGGCGAGGGCCATCATGCGAGCGGTCTGTTTGAGGGTTCTTTTGTCCATGGTCCGATCCAAACCACCAGGTGTCGCTGTCGAGCAGGCCGTTGCGTTTACGCGTCGAACGGCCCGTGCATGACCCTGGTTTAAGCAAGGACGGTGCCAGGACGGGGGTTTTGAAAAATTGAACGTGAAAGCAGTGGCTTATGTGTGTGCGGGTGTGAAGGCGAACGGCTGCCGGAAAGGCCGGTTCTTCGGCCGTGTCCGAGAGTCGGACACGGCCGCAGGGGAAGGGATCTGGAACTCCTGAATATCAGGGAAGAAACCGGCTTGATGGATCCGTGCCCGATTGTCGGACAGGTGTGCGGCGGCGCGGGCCGCCGCACACAGGGGTCATGCGCCGCGAAGCACCCGGAGCGCCTCGCGGACCATCTGGTTGGAGTAGCCCCACTCGTTGTCGTACCAGGCCATGACCTTGAGCAGGTCCCGGTCCACGATCTGGGTCATGCCGAGATCCACCACCGAGGCTCGGGGATCGCCGATGATGTCGGAGGACACGATGGGGTCGTCGCTCACCCCGAGCACCCCCCGGTACCGTTCGGTCTCGGACTCCTCCCGAAAAATCCGGTTCACCTCCTCCACGGTGGTGTCCCGCTCGGTGACGAAGACCACGTCCGAGAGCGATCCCGAGGGCACCGGAGTGCGAACGGCCACGCCGTCGAACTTGCCCGAGTATTTGGGCAGGGCCTTGGTGGTCGCCTTGGCCGCGCCCGTGGAGGTGGGGACCAGGTTGGCCGCGCCGGCCCGTCCCCGGCGCCACTTCTTGGCCGGGCCGTCCACGATGCTCTGGGTGGAGGTGTAGGCGTGAATGGTGGTCATGATGGCCTTCTTCATGCCGATCCGCCGTCCCACGACCTCCACCACCGGTGCGATGCAGTTGGTGGTGCAGCTCGCGCAGGAGAAGATCCTGGGCCCTCCCTCCTCTTCGCTGACCCCGTGGACCACCATGGGCATGTCCTCGGTCTTGGGCGGCGCGGAGAGGATCACATTGGCGGCGCCGGCCTGAATGTGCTTTGCAAGATCCTGCTCCCGAGTGAACACCCCGGTGCACTCGAAGACCATGTCGATGCCCAGGTCCTTCCAGGGCAGCTGTGCAGGGTCGGCCTCCTCGTAGACTTGAATGGCCTTATCGTCTACGATCAGCTCATTTGCACGGCTTTTCACAGGTTTTTCATATCTTCCGTATACGGTGTCGTACTTGAGGAGGTAAGCCAGATTGTCCGCCGGTGTCAAATCGTTGATGGCCAGCAGGTCCAACTCCGGCGTGTCCATGACGATTTTCAGGGTCGCCCGGCCGATGCGGCCGAGCCCGTTGATCGCTACCGTTGCCATTGTTTGCCTCCGTTGCTGGGCGGGACGGACCGGACCCGTCCCCTCGGGTTGTCGATCTTGCGGTGCCTGGCCGTGGAGAGGGGAGCGCGAATCGGCCCATCCGCACCGCGTGTATCGTTTCACCTTAGGGCTTCAGCCGCCCCGTGCCAATGGGGTCCATCCCCCATTTGCGCCTCGCCAGGCAATCCGAGGCGGGGAAGAAGGACCGGCATCCCTTTTGCATCAATCAGGCCGGGAGGTTGTTCAACGGCGGGTCGAAAGGGGGACCTGAAGTCTGCGCGCCATGGCGATGCCGACACACATCGGGAGGTTCGAGGTCGAGAGGATCCTGGGCAAGGGATCCCAGGGCGTCGTTTATCTGGCGCGGGATCCCCGGCTGGACCGCCGGGTGGCCGTCAAAACGATTCGCGTGTCGGTGTCGAATCTCAAGAAGCAGCAGTCCCGACTCATGCGGGAAGCCAGGCTGGTGAGCAAGCTGCAGCACCCGAACATCGTCCCTCTGTACGAGGCCGGGGAGGACAGGGGCCTCCTGTACCTGGTGTTCGAGTACGTCGACGGCGTGAGCCTGGGCGAACGGATCAAGAGCGGGGGCCCGCTGGTGGTGCGACAGGCCATCGATTGGATGATCCAGGTCCTCTCGGGCATTCAGCACGCCCACGCGCAGGGCATTGTTCACCGGGATCTCAGCCCGTCCAACCTGCTCCTAGACCGAAACGGCCTGATTCGCATCATGGACTTCGGCATCTCCGTGGTGGCCGGGGTCGAGGAGAGCATTCAGAAGGATGTCTCCGGCACCCCCTGCTACATGTCCCCCGAGCACTTCTCCAAGGACCCTGTGACGTTTCAGTCGGACATCTTCTCCCTCGGCCTGATCTTCTATGAGATGGTGCTGGGACACCCGGCGGTGCAGGCGGACAACTACGTGGCGGTCATGTACAAGATCGCCAGCGAGGCGCTTCCGCCCCCTTCCCGGGAGAACCGGGACATCGACCAGCGGCTGGACGAGATCATGCTGCGTGCCGTGGAGAAGAAGCCCGACCTCCGGTACGCCAGCGCGGCCGGGATGCAGGAGGACCTGGAGGCCTACCTGGGTGAATCCGGGGAATCCACGGAGGGAGAAGAGGGGCAGGGAACCGGCCACAGCACCCTGGATTTCCTTCTTCGACGGATTCGGCACAAGGGCGATTTTCCGAGCTTTTCGCACAACATCATGGAGATCAACAAGAAGGCCTCGGTCTCCCGGGCCAACATGGCCTCGGCCTCGGAGCTCTCCAACGCCATTCTCAAGGACTACTCCCTCACCAACAAGCTGCTTCGGCTCGTCAACTCGGCGTTCTACGGGCAGTTCGCCGGTACGGTGACCACGGTGAGCCGCGCGGTGGTCATCCTGGGCTTCGAGCAGGTCCGAATGGCCGCCTCGGCGCTGCTGCTGTTCGAGCACATGGGCAACAGCTCCCACAAGGAGGAGCTCAAGGACGAGGCCCTGCAGTCCTTCGTCAGCGGCATGGTGGCGCGGGACATGGCCCAGGGCGCCGGCTTTCACGGTCCGGAGGAGGCCTTCATCTGCTCCATGGTGCACCATCTGGGACGCCACCTGGTCCTGTGCTACTTTCCGGAGGAGTACGAGCAGATCCACAGCCTCATGGCCTCCAAGGGAATGAACGAGGCCGTGGCGGTGCGAAGCGTCCTCGGGATCTCCTACGACGAGCTCGGCATGGGTGTGGCCCGTGCGTGGCGGTTTCCTGAGAAGATCGTGCAGAGCATGCGGTCGCTTCCGGCGGGCAAGCCGGGCAAGGCCAGGAACGACACCGAGGCCTTGCAGACCCTGTCCGGCTTCTCCAATGCGCTGATCGAGGCCACGAACACGGAGGACGGCGACGGGGACAAGAAGCTGGCGGAGGTGCTGAGCCGTTTCGAGGACCACTTTCCCATGAACCAGAAGCAGCTGGGACGCCTCCTCGGCCAGACCCGGGAGCGTGTGGAGAGGTACGCCGACGTCCTGGACGTGAACCTGGAGCAGAGCCGCCTGATCAAACGGATGCAGTCGCGGGCGGAGGAGGCCTCGGGGACCGCCCGCGTAGGAGTTCCGGCGCCGGCGAAGGCCGGGGGTCTCATGGACACCTCAGAGCTCGTGGTCCCTGCCTACTCGGGGCCTTCGGACGACGCGGACCTTCAGGGCGTGCTCATCAACGGGATCCAGGACATCACCAACACCATCCTCGGCGATTACGACCTGAACGACGTCCTGACCATGATCATGGAAACCATCTACCGGGGCCTCGCCCTCGAGAGTGTGATCCTGTGCCTGCGGGAGGCGGCAAGGTCCCGTATGGGGGCCAGGCTGGGATTCGGTAAGGACATCCAGGAGGTCTCCCGTTCGTTCCGCTTTCCCATCGAGAAGAACGCCCGGGACGTCTTCGGCCTGGCCGTCACCCACGGCAAGGACATTCACATCAGCAACGCGGAGGACCCCCGCATCCGCAAGCGGATTCCGGACTGGTACTATCAGGCCGTGGGGGACCCGTCCTTTGCCCTGTTCCCGGTCATGGTGGACAAGCGTCCGTTTGCCCTCTTTTTTCTCGGGCGGGACAAGACGGGTGACATCTTTGACGAGAAGAACCTCAACTATCTGAGGACATTGAGGAATCAGGCCGTGCTGGCCGTGAAGCAGAAGCGCGCGGGCTAGGCCGGGCTCAGGGGATCTCGCGGAATCGAACGATGCCCGGAGCCGCCGGTTCCGACCGGAGCCCCGGGGAGATGGTCCCCGACCCGTACAGGACCACCTTGTCCCGTCGCAGGTGGATGGTCTCCCCGTTCTGGAAGGAGATGTAGGTGCCGTTGGAGCTCTGGTCCGACAGCAGAAAGGTGCCGGCAAGAAGCTCGACCCGGGCGTGGGAGCGGGATACATGGGTGCCCGGGATCCTGAGGTCGTTGTCCTTGTCCCGGCCCAGGGTCACGCTGGGCCGGCCGGGACCCACGCGAAGCACCTGGTCCCCCAGGCGGAGCTCCATGGACACCGCCGCGTCCGGACGGACCAGGGCCTGGTCGGCGATGATGGTCATGTCGTAGTCTTCCCAGATCAGCTCGAAGATCCGCATTTCCTGATGCTTCCCTTTTACCGGAATGCATCCGAGGGATCTCATCGATTCCTTTTGGCCGTCTTTCAAGGCTCCTACGACGGTCTCTGAGGTGAGGATCTGACGAGACTTGGCCATCTTCACCAGCCGGGCCGCCACATTGACCGCATCCCCGAAGACGTCCTCCTCCTCTCGAATGACCGGGCCCACGTGAAGGCCGACGTGCAGGTTGGGAGAGATCCCGGGTCCCTCTCCGGCCGAAAACCGTTCCTCCAGGGCGAGGTGCATGTCCTTGGCGGCCGCCACGGCTTCACCGGCGTCCGGGAAGGTGCACATCACCTCGTCTCCGATGGTCTTGACCACCCGTCCCCGGTGCCGGAGCGCCGTGTCCTTGAGACGGGACAGGCAGGCGCCGATCAGGGTCTGGGCCGCCTCATCGCCCAGAATCTCATACAGACGTGTGCTTTGGGCAATGTCGGCGAAGAGAATGACCAGATTGGACTCGGAACTCGTCATGGGCACCGTCCAGTGACAGGCGTGTCGCGGGCAAGGCACGGTCCACACGGGCCGCCGCAGCCCTGCGGCGGGAACCCCTGCCCGCACAATTAGCAGGAATCGTGCCACCGAGGGCATGTGCGTCCTTGAAAGGATTTCGATGCGTTTCAGCGTGCCCTCACCGCGGGAGCCCGCGGTGAGCCGGTCGGATGTCAGGTTCGTGACGCCGTCGTCCGGTCGGTGCGGGTAACCGAGCACTGCTCCTCCTCAGGATCAGGAGGCACCCTGCCGCTGCGACCGAGCGGAGGGGCGAGGGAGGGGGGCAGGGCCCGGCTACAACCGACGGGCCTTGGTGATCATGTCGCCAGCGAAATCCCGGGCATCCTCCAGGTCTCCCTGATCCGGGTGTCCGGCCGCACTCTGGGCCTCCTGGGCCCAGGGTTTGTGCTCGACCTTCTTCATCAGGGCTTCGATGATGGAGTCCTTCACCTTGCCCCGGCATCCGAACGTGCCGAGGATGTTCAGATGAGAGGCCAGCTGGGTGGCCTCGTAAAAGGCTGCAATGGCCAGCTCCCCGCCTCGGAGGGACCCGTGGGTGGCGAAGAAAGCGATGTTCGTCCCTTGGGGCAGGTTCTTGATGAAGGTGCTCACCTTTCCCGGCACGGTGTGCGCCTGCACTGGAAACCCGCAAAACACCACGTCGTACTCATCCACAGTGTCCACGTCGGCCAACGGGATGATGTCCTTCCTGACCTCCTCGATGCCCTCGTAGACCGCCTCCGCCACCTTCTTCGTGTTCCCGGTGTCCGAGAAATACGTGACCAGCGCCTTCATCGTCCCCTCCTTGTCGAGATCAATCCTTGGGTCTACTTACCGGATTTCAAGAGCCATGACAAGCGATTTCACCCGATCCGCTCGGAGGGGTCGCCCCAGGTCGGGCTTGATTGGTAGGGTGGAATTTTCGTATGATGCCCGTCGGGCGGTTGGACCCGGAGGGACGGCGGTGATCAGAGCACATGCGGCCAGGGGCTTGCAGACCGGAGATACGTTCTCGGTGGAGCGGACCTTCTTCGAAGAGGACGTGGCGGCGTTTGCGCGCATCTCCCGTGATTACAACCCGGTGCATTTCGAACGGAGGTTTGCGCGGGTCAAAGGATTTCGTGGCCGCATCTGCCACGGTCTGCTGGTGGCCAGCATGGTGACCGAGGTCGGCGGGCAGATCGGGTGGCTCGCCACGGGCATGCAGTTTCGTTTTCGGCGTCCCGTCTACATCGGGGAGACCATCACCTGCGAGCTCACCGTGATGGAGATCCACGAGCAGGGGCGGGCCAGGGCGGAAGCCCGCTTTCTGAACAGACGGGGAGAGGTGGTGCTGGAAGGCGAGGTAAGGGGCTACGTGCCGGGTCCGGATGAACGGGCCGTTCTTCGAGCCATGATCCGGGAAGGAGATTCGACCAACCCCCTGGCCGAACCGGACGCGCCGGAAGGAGTCGGGTGACGTCATGAAAGCCATGGTCCTGGAGCACATCGGGCCCTTGACGAGCCGGTCGACCCCCTTGGCCCTGCGGGACCTTGCAGAGCCCGTCCCGGGCGAGGGGGAGATCCTGATCCGGGTCGAGGCCTGCGGGGTCTGCCACACCGAGCTGGACGAGGTCGAAGGGCGCACCGCGCCCCCTGTGCTCCCGGTCGTTCCGGGGCACGAGGTGGTCGGCCGGGTCGTGGATTGCGGACCGGACACCCGCACGCTTCGCACCGGCGATCGGGTGGGGGTGGCGTGGGTGTATGCCTCCTGCGGCACCTGCGCCTTCTGCCGGTCCGGCCGGGAGAACCTTTGCGCGGAGTTTCGAGCCACCGGGAGGGATGCGGACGGCGGGTACGCTCAGTACATGAAGGTCCCGGAGGCGTCCGCTTATCCCATTCCCGAGGTTTTTTCCGCTCTGGAGGCGGCGCCGCTCCTCTGCGCCGGGGCCATCGGGTATCGCTCTCTGCGCCTGAGCGGATTGAAGGACGGTCAGTCCCTCGGGCTCACCGGTTTCGGGGCCTCGGCCCACCTCGTGCTCAAGCTGGTCCGGCGGCACTGGCCGGCCACGAGGACCCATGTGTTCGCCCGCAGCGAGAGGGAGCGGGTGTTTGCCCGGGAGCTCGGCGCGGTCTGGGCCGGCTCCACCGAGGATCGCGCACCCGAGAGGCTCGACTGCATCATCGACACCACCCCGGCGTGGAAGCCGGTGGTGGAGGCCCTTGGCAACCTCGCGCCCGGCGGGAGGCTCGTCATCAACGCGATCCGCAAGGAGGACGGCGACAAGGAGGCCTTGATCCGTCTGGACTACCCCGAGCACCTGTGGCTGGAAAAGGAGATCAAGAGCGTGGCCAACGTGACCCGATCCGACGTCTCCGCCTTTCTCTCCCTGGCCGCCGAGGTGCCCATTCGCCCCGAGGTGGAGACCTTCGAGCTGTCCGAGGCGAACCAGGCCTTACTGGAGCTCAAGAACCGCAGGATCCGGGGGGCCAAGGTCCTGAGCATCGAGTGATCACCGGCCGGGTGTTTGACAAGCGGGAAGCGCTCTTATAGACTTTTTTAACGGAGCCGGGGGATTTGATTCGAGCCCCGGCCCGGCAGGCACGCATCCACGCGAATCGAGACAGGAGCGGCGCTCTGCGCCGGTCTGGAAAGGCACGATGGCGGAAGACTATTACAAGATTCTCGGGGTCTCCAGGGATGCGTCCCAGGATGAGATCAAAAAGGCCTACCGCAAGCTCGCCCGAAAGTGGCACCCGGATCTCAACCCCGGCAACGAGGAGGCGGAGCAGAAGTTCAAGGACATCTCCACGGCTTACGACGCCCTCGGAAGCGAGGAAAAGCGGAAGCTCTACGACGAGTTTGGAGAGGAAGGTCTACAGGCCGGCTTTGATGCGGGCCAGGCCCGGGAGTACAAAAAGTGGCAGTCCGGAGGCGGCGGTTTTCGGCAGGCCGGGGGCCGAAGCCGGGCCGGGGCCGGCGGAGGGGGATTCGGGCAGTACAGCAGCTATGAGGACATCTTCGGGGAACTCTTCGGTTTCGGCGGCGGGGCCGCCGGCGGCGCAGGCGCTGGGTTCCGGGAGGCGCGGCCGAGCCGTGGAAGGGACCTCGAGCACGAGATGACCATCGACCTCCTGAGTGCCCTTCGCGGATTCGAGACCGAGCTGGCCATGCAGAAGCCCCAATCCTGCTCCAAGTGCGGCGGAAGCGGTCAGGAGCTCGGATCGACCATGAGGCCCTGCCCCTCCTGCGGGGGTTCCGGCCGCCTGAACGTGGCCGAGGGCCCCATGCAGTTCACCCGGGCGTGCCCCCAGTGCGGTGGCCACGGCCAGGTGGGCACCCCCTGCTCCCAGTGCGGCGGCGGGGGCCAGGTGACGGGAACGGAGCGGATTCGGGTGACCATTCCCAAGGGCGTCCGGGAGGGCTCCCGGGTGCGGGTGGCCGGCAAGGGGGAGCCCGGAGCGCGTGGAGGCCCGCCCGGCGACCTCTACCTGGTCATTCATGTCAAGCCCCACCCGGTGCTTCGCAGGGAGGGAGACAACCTCCACATGGAGGTCCCCGTGACCGTGCAGGAGGCCATGGGCGGGGCGAGCATCGCCCTTCCCACGCCGGAGGGATCCCTCAGCGTCAAGGTCCCCCCCCGAAGCCAGAGCGGGCAGACCCTGCGCCTCAAGGGCAAAGGGGCGTACAACACCAAGACCAAGACCTACGGGGATCTCATGGTCAAGCTGAACGTCAGGGTCCCCCGGACGGACGATCCCGGGGTCCTGGAGGCTGCGGAACGGCTGGAGAAGGCTTACGAAGGGGACGTTCGAAAAAACCTGCGCCTGTGACGGGGCCGCAGCGGGGTTGAAGGGAGCCGGCTCGAAGCGCCTGAGATCAACGCAGAAGCCGGCGCACGTTCTCGGCCACATCCAGCAGAATGGCGTCGAACTGCGCGCGCATGTCGAACATGTTTTGCCTCATGCGAAGAATGATCTCCACACCGGCCAGGTTGACCCCCATGTCCTCCACGAGCATCTTGGCCAGCCTCAGCCGTTCGAGATCGGTCTCGGAAAACCGTTTTTCAGGGGGATGCTCCCGGCAGTCCGGGCAGAGGATCTCCTCCTCCTGCAGGTCGTCCAGGAAGCGGGTCTCGATCTGGAAGGTTTCGATCACCTCGGCGGTTGTCCAGTACCTTTTGTCCATGCCCTGCCTCGTCTCCCCCTGAAAGGGGTTTCCTCCACCCTTAACACACGGCCCCCGTATTGACAACCCCGCGGCGGCGTCCCGGGGGATTCGGGGTGCTGCCGACCGCGGCCTCGCCCCGGTACGGCCGGGTTCCTTCGGATCGACGTGGAGGAGGGACATGGTGTCAGAGGGTGAAGGTTTCCTCCTGGCGGACGGCCGTGCAGAGGAGGGAGGAACCCCTCTCTCGAATGATCTCCCGGCACCGCTCCACGATGGCGTCCTGGGCTGCATCGTCGCGGTCCTGGTTGTGGTGGTAGAGGCCCAGATGCCGCACGCCCGCGGCCATGGCGAGATCCAGGGCGTCCGTGTAGGAGGAGTGCCCCCAGGTGACCTTGGAGGCGTACTCCTCGGGTGTGTACTCGGCGTCGTGGATCAGCAGGTCCGCCTCCCGGCAGAACGCCGCATAGTCCTCCACGCTTCGGCCGCCCCGGTGGCGGTGCCCCAGCTCGTTGTCCGTGAGAAAGACGAAACGCTTGTCGTCCTCGGTGAACCGGAACCCCATGCCGATGTTGGGGTGACTCAAGGGAATGGAGGCGATCTCCATGGGGCCGATGTAGAAGCGTTCCCGGCAGTCGTCCGCGTACCGGATTCGGGCCTGGAGGTGTTCGAAGGGATAGGGAAAGTAGGGAGCGACCATGGTCCTGGACAGGAGCTTGCGGATGTCCCCCTGCGTGGTGGGACATCCGAAGAGGTGGATGGTGTATGGTTCGAGGTAGATGGGCTTGAAGAAGGGGAACCCCAGGATGTGGTCCCAATGGGAGTGGGTGAACAGCAGGTTGATCTCGAATCCCTCCTCCCGGAGAAGGGCGTTCCCGAGCCTGCGAATGCCCGAGCCGGCGTCCACAATCACCCGTTCGTGGTTCTTGCTCAGGATCTCCAGGCAAGCGGTGTCCCCGCCGTACTTCGAATATCCCTTGCCGGAGACCGGAATGGACCCCCGGGCCCCGTGACATCGAATGATCATCGGCCACCTCCCTGGCGGGGCTCCGCCGGCCCTGCTCCTGCGCCGCCATGTCCCCGGTGACCAAGGACAAAGGGTCGATGCCGGTGCGGCAGACCACGACGCCCTGCAGCCGACGGCATGTCCCTATGCGCCGATGCGCTCTTCGATGTCCTTGATGTACTGGGAGATCAAGACACCGAGGTAGATGCAGGCCTGATTCTTCAAGCAGGCCTCGGCGTCCTCCCTGTCCAGAAAGGCGTGACGCTCCACCTGGCCTTTGGAGAAGGTCACCACCCAGGCTTTTTTGGCGTCGTCGAAGCTCAGGTCCATGGAAAGCCCGTAGCGGCTGATCTCCGGGTACATTTCGAGAAGCTTGGCCTTCAGGTCTTCTTTTTCGCTGCTCATGGGCATCTCCTTTCGTCGATCGGTTTCCAAGGGACTGCGCCTTTATCATGCAGAATGCGGGAGACTTCAACCGGCGCAAGGCCTCGGGCAAGGTTCATTTGTTTTGCATTTCTCGTTGGCCATGCACTCAGTATCTCCTGCTTTTCAGGATGTTGAACACGAGCCACAGGCCCAGGACGGCGGAGACCACGTACCCCAGGATCCCCAGCAGGGGGAAGCCGAACAGCAGCGGACCGATGCCGGTGGTGATGACCATGGAGGAGCCGATGATCATGGCACCGATGATGACGCCCAGGGTCAGCCGGTTGGAGCTGTTGTCCAGGGTCCTGCGCAACGCATCGAGGTTTTCGTGCTCGAAGCGGATGTGGAGCTCCCCCCGGTCCATCTTGTCCAGGATGCGCGTGACCCGGCCCGGGAGGTCGCGCGTCAGGTTTCGGTATCGCCCCAGGGTGATGCTGAGCTCCCGCCACGTCGCCCGAGGGCTGTGACGCCGGGCGGCCAGCCGGTGGAGGTGGCTCTCGGCCTCGTCCACCACGTTCAGATCCGGGTAGATCCTCCGGGCCGAACCCTCGGCGGTCACCAGGGCCTTGATCATGACGACAAGATCCGAAGGAAGGCGCAGCCCGTGGGTCCTGAGAAGGGACGCGATGCCCAGAAGAATGTGTCCGAGATGCAGCCGTTTGAGGGGGACCGAGTAGAATTCGTCCAGGATGTCCAGCAGATCCCGTTCCAGGTGGGACCGGTTGATGCTCTCGGTGTTGGAGGACATGTCGAGCAGGCAGTCGACCATCCTTCGGCTGTCGCGATCCACCACGGTCTGGATCAGGTCGATGAGCTGGTACCGGTCCCGGGTGGTGAGCCGCCCCACCATGCCCCAGTCGATGAGGCAGAGCACGTTCCCCTCGACGAGGAGCAGGTTGCCGGGGTGGGGGTCCGCATGAAAAAAGCCGTCCTCCAGGATCTGTTTGATGGCGGTTCGAAGCCCGTTCCCGGCCAGGATCTCGGGGTGCTCCAGGGTGGCCGGATCCACCTCGCGCAGGCGCTTGCCCAGGATGAACTCCATGACCAGGAGCTTTTCCGCGCACAGGTCCATGTGGACCCGCGGAATGCGCACGCCCGAATTCGGTTCCATGAACGACCGGGCGATCTTCATGTTCCGGGCCTCGCGCGTGAAGTCCAGCTCGCGAAGGAGCAGCCGCCGGGTGACCCGGACGATGTTGGGAAGGTCGTAGACCTGGAGACCCTCCACCCGGTCGTGGACCTGCCGGGCGAAGGCCTCCAGGATATCCAAGTCCGTCCGAATGATCCCTCGAATGCCGGGCCGCTGGACCTTGACGGCGACCACCAGACCGTTTTCCTTCAGCACGGCCCGGTGGACCTGGCTCAAGGACGCCGAAGCTGTGGGCGTTTCCTCGAACCGGGAAAAGCGGTCCTCCAGGCCGGCCCCCAGGGCCTCCTCGATCACCGGGCGAATGTCCGAAAAGCCCACGGGCGCCACGTCGTCCTGGAGCTTCTGGAGCTCCAGAACCATGGCGGGCGGCAGCAGGTCGGGCCGCAGGCTCATGATCTGACCGAACTTGACAAAGGTGGGTCCCAGCTCCTCCAGGGCGTGACGGATGCGCTGGTGGGGCGTGAGATCGACGTCGGCGGAGTGCAGTCGTCGCACGAGGCCCATGCCCGGGACGTCCAGCCGGTCGACCATGTCGTCGAACCCATAACGAAGCAGGACGGCGATCAGGTCGCGGAAGCGCCCGATCTTGGCCAGGGTTCGAAGGTCCACCTACTCCACTCCGGCCGTGGGCTTGGTCTCCTCCAGCATGACGAGCCGCTTTTCGAGGTTGTCCACGCGGTCGCGCAGGGCTTCCAGCTCGGATCTGCGGCCGATGTCCAACGTGTTGATGCCCTTCTTCATGGTCTCGAGCGTCCGCGTCTCCAAATCGGACCACTGCTGCTCACCGCTCTTCACGAGCTCGTCGGTGAGCCGCTGGGCCTCTTCCCGGCTCAGCTGGGCCTCGCTGACGAGCTTTTCCCTGAACCGGTCCATCCTGTCTTTGGTGAGCAGGACCACGCCGATACCGGCGAACAGCCCTTTCTTGATGTCTTCGAGCATGTTATGCCCCTCCTTTGGGTCCACAGGGGGCCCGGCCTGAAAGATGCCGGCCGGAACCCGTGTTCACTCGGCCGAAGGCTCGGGGCGCCCGGGTCAACCCCCGGATCCCACAACGAGCTCCTGGCCGGGTCGAATGACCGCATTGCGGTTGATTCCGTTCAGGCGGCAGAGCTCCTCCACACTCAGACCGTATCGCCTGGCGATGCGAAAGAGCGTCTCCCCGCGCTGAACCGTGTGGGTGGACGGCGCCTGCACGGCGGCCGCCTCCCGGGGCCTGTCCTCCGTTTCCCCGCCGGAGGTCCGCACGGCGTCGGCCAGGGCGTCCACGCGTCGTGCGAGACGGTCGGCCCGGTCCAGCAAGGTCCGCTGTTCCGATTCAAGCCTGGAGACGGATTTTCCCAGACCTTCGATGCGTCCGATCAGGGCCGGGAACTGCTGGTTCGAGGCCTCGAGCCGCTCCAGGGTCGACTCCATGCGGGCCACGCGCTCGGAAAGACGGCGCCACGCCTCGTCTCCTTCGGGGTCGCCGCGGCCGAGGAGCAGAACCAGGACGGCCACGAGGACCGCCAGGGCAACGCCGCCGAACAACAGGGCGCGGGCCCGGCCGCGGGGGGAGGAGGGTCCGGAATTGCGGGACAACCCACTTGCTCGGTGCACACCCCGGCCTCGGTCCTGGGCCATCTCTTCCACGATCCCCTTCACATCGTCGTCCGAGTGAATGTTCATTCTCGGGATCCGCCTTTCTCGAGCAGGCGGCCCCCGGCGGAGCCGTCTCTCCCCTGCGTTACCGTTTGTTCCGCCAATCCTCGAAGAGCCGATAGAGTTGATAGATCAATGCGATTCCAATGACGATTCCGGAACCCAGAAACAGTTTGGGCAACATCAATGAAGCGGTCTTCCTCCCTTTCCAGCCGAGCCGGTGAAGACCGGCAGGCGCTACTTCTTCTTCTTGAGGCTCTTGACCCCTCTTGCAATGGCGTACTTGTACCGGTACTGCCTGGTTCCGCTTTCGAAATTGATCAGCTGGAACTCATCCGTTTCGTGGTCGAACGGCTCCTCGAGGGTTTCGATCCACTCCGAGATGCGTCGATTGACCTCTTCGATCCGCTGATCGATCGGCATGTCCTTGTTCAGTTGAATGATTGTGGACTCGTACATGGTGCCTCCTTGGTGCCGGCAACGGCCCTCCGGGTCGAGCGAAGTCGCTCGAGGCCGCCCAGGTGGCAGTCGTTTGCCGTCCCGGCGGTCGGCCGTGCGGGGCCGTGCGGCATGCATCCGGCCGGTCCTTCCCGGGAGCCTGCAAGGTGCTCCGCAGGCCCATGGATCAGGACCGGAATGAAGCAGAAGGACGCCTAGCAGGCGTCCTTCCAGGCCGGTTTCTTTGATAAAGAGCAGTCACGGTTCGACAAGCTGCGTCTTCTATGATAATGAAAAACGCGTTTGGAATCAAGGCTTTTGGTCTTCACTCCCCCACAGGGCCAAGGCGCTCGCGGAGACATCTCTGAATATAATCACCCTGGACCGGGAGTCAAAGCGCCGGGGCTCCCGAGGTTCGCGGTAGAGCCCGGTTTTCGCGCCGGAGCGTTCGACCGGGTGAAAAAATACAGGATTCGCCGGATGGCCGGCAGGGGCGGGCTGGATCATCATGGGGCTCGTGGTCTCCAAGGTCCTCGGGGCCGGGATTCCGGTCTGGATGCTCGCCGGCCCCCGGGACGCCTTGCTGATCGGCGCGAGCATGGTGCCCAGGGCGGAGATCGCCATGGTCATTCTGCAACGGGGCCTCTCCATGGGGGAGGGGTTCGTTTCCCAGGAGGTCTTCAGCTCCATGGTGACGGTCTCGGCACT
The DNA here is from genome assembly GCA_964475045.1 of uncultured Desulfobacterales bacterium. Classification (GTDB taxonomy): domain Bacteria; phylum Desulfobacterota; class DSM-4660; order Desulfatiglandales; family HGW-15; genus JAIPEI01. The sequence continues at coordinate 17,650 of CAYYVD010000012.1, forward strand.
GACCTGTCTGCTGGCTCCCGTTGCGGTTGGGCGGCTCCTGGAGCACCGGCCGCAGGGATCGACGTGACGGCGAAGGGAGGCTTTCAAGCCGTTTGAACCACATTGCACGGGAGGGACCCATGGAACCACAGGTGCTCATCGGAACGTCCGGATGGCAGTACGATCACTGGAGAGGGCCGTTCTATCCGGAAGCACTCCCGAAGGAGGGATTTCTTTCCTATTGCGCAGAGCGATTCCACACCGTGGAGATCAACAACAGCTTCTATCAGCTCCCCTCCCGAAAAAGCCTGGCGGCCTGGCGGGAGGCCGTACCGGCCGGGTTCGTCTTCTCCGTCAAGGCGAGCCGCTACATCACCCACATGAAAAAGCTGAAGGACCCGGATCAGACCCTTCCACCGTTTTTTCGGGCCTTCGAGGCGCTGAGGGACAAGCTGGGCCCCATTCTCTTTCAGCTTCCTCCCAACTGGCGGTTCAATCCGGACCGGCTGTACGATTTTCTCGAGGCCCTCCCCACGGGGCTCCGCTATGCCTTCGAGTTTCGGGATTCGAGCTGGTTCGACCCCAGGGCCCTCGACGCCCTGACGGAGATCGGGGCTGCGTTCTGTATGTACGAGCTCGCCGGGACGGTTTCCCCCAAGCACATCACGGCGGACTTCGCCTACATCCGGCTTCACGGCCCGGAGGGCCCCTACCAGGGCCGCTACGGCAGGAGGGGCCTGGCAGGCTGGGCCGGAGCCCTGTACGCCTGGGCGGAGCAGGGAAGAAAGATCTTCTGCTACTTCGACAACGACGAAGCGGGGTTCGCCCCGCTGGACGCCATGGATCTGCAGAGCATGATCGTGGCTTCCTAGAGGCGTCCATCCCCGCAATCGAGGGGGGCAGGACGGCGAACTTGTGGTATGATTCGAGAAATGCCGTTGGCATCGCGGACATCCAACAGGGAGGAGAGAACAATGAAGAAGCGTTACGGCCTGTCGTCGCTGGTGCTGGTGTGTCTCTTGGGATTTTTCATCGGCCTGCTGGCCGGGAAGGGTCTGGACCTGTACCCGGAGCAGGCCCGCGCTGCATTCAGAGACCAGGACGGCGCAGGCAAGGTCTCCCTCGAGTGGCAGGAGATGGAATCCAACATCACGCGGACCCTGCATCGGGCACCCGTTCCCGGAGGGTGGCTCGTGGCCCAGCAGGACGGTCTGGCCTTCGTTCCGGACCCGAACCACGAGTGGTAGGGGGCTTCGATTGGCGAGCCGCGTGAGGCCGGCGCGATGCGGCCTGGGCGCTCAGTTGCGGGACGGGGCTTCCTGGTTCAGTTGCCGGAATGCATAGCGGGCCGCACCTCGAAGGGCGGTCCGTTCGTTCAGGACCACCCGAACCCCGATCTTCTCGACCAGTGCCTTGAACCGCCCCTTGTTGGTGAAGGCCTCGAAAAAGGGCCCTTCCTCGAGCGCCGGCAGGATCTTGGGGGGAATGCCCCCTGCCAGATAGACGCCCCCGGTGGTCAAGCCCGTGAGGGCCACATTCCCGGCCGTGGCTCCCAGAATGGCAACGAAACGCAGCAGGGTCTCTCTGCACAGGGGATCGTTCCGCTCGAGCGCCCCCCGCGTGACCGCCGCCGGTGTGACGGCTTCTGTCCCGTCCCGCCCTTTCCCCTCTGGGCCAAGCCAGGCGGGTTCCGGGTATCGCCCCGAGTCTCGCAGCCAGGTGTAGATGTTCAGGAGGCCCGGTCCCGAGAGGATGCGCTCGACGCTCACGTGTCCGAACCGGGAGCGGAGGCTGCGCCAGAGGTCCACGTCGTCCTCGCTGGAAGGGGCGAAGTCCACGTGCCCGCCCTCCGAGGGGAGCACCCGCAGGTTGTCCTTTTCTCCGACCATGAGGGAGACGCCCAGACCGGTTCCCGGAGCCAGGAGCGCACGGGGCTGATCGGGCTTGATTCGGGCCCGGTTCAGCGAGGCGAATTGATGCCTGTCCAAGGTGGCGATGCCGTAGGCCGTGGCCGCGAGATCGTTGAGCAGGGTCACGGGGGACCACCCGAAGCGGTTTGTGAGCTCGCCTTCGGAGACCACCCAGGGCAGGTTGGTGGTTCGGCTTCGCCCCCGGCTCACCGGCCCGGGGATGCCGAAGCAGGCGGCGGAGACGGAAACGGTGCGGCCTCCCATGAACCGGGCCACCAGGTCGGCGAGGTTGGAGGCCTCGGCGCTCGGAAAGGCCGCCTCCATCGAGCACCTCGTCGCTCCCCGCCCGTCCCGGACGAAGAGACCGAGGTTGGTCTTGGTTCCTCCCACGTCTCCCGCCAACACCACGGTTCCCTTGGCTTTGTGTGACAAAACATCCTCCCTTCCTTCTAGGCCGGTGCCGTCAGCTTCGAGGCCGCCTCTGCATCCACGAGCCAGGTGGCCCGGCCGGATACCCGCGTTGCAGGAAGCCGGGGGTCGCGTCGTTCGAGCACCCGGTGGACGACGTCCGCCTTGTCCGGGCCCGAAGCGATGCCGATCAGCCGCGAGGCCCGATTCAGGACGGGAAAGGTCAGGGTGAGCCGATCCACCCGGGGATCGCCCCCTCGAACCGCGACCGCCGGGCGCTCGGTTTCTTCGAGCGCCGGGTTCCCGGGAAACAGCGAGGCCGTGTGCCCGTCCCGCCCCAGTCCCAGCAGGATCAGGTCGAAGCGGGGGAACGCCCCCGGGGGCGTGCCGAAGTCCCTGCACAGGGTCCCTTCGTAGGCCTCGGCGCCCCGCCTGGGAGGGAGGTGCACGGGCATGGGGAACACCTGGTCCGAGGGAATCGGGACCCGGCACAGAAAGTCGCGCCGGGCGTTGCCGTGGTTGCTGTCCGGATCCTCCGGCGGGACAAGGCGTTCGTCCACCCAGAAGACCCTGGTGAGCTCCCAGGGAAGAGCGGAGAGAAACGGTTCCCGGGCCAGGAGGCGGTGACCGGGACGAGGGGAGGCCCCCCCGGAGAGGGCGACGGTGAAGCGGCCCTGCTCGGCGCTTTCCCGGGCGGCGCGGAGGATGCGTTCGGCCAGGGCCCGGGCCAGGGCTGCGGAGTCCGAAAGGACCTGGATGACGGGAAGCGGGTCTCGAATGGGCCGGCCTCCTTTCGAAGCCGTTCAGGACGGCCTGTGTTCCGGTCTCGGTCCCCACGTTCCCGAGTCGTAGGGATAGAGCAGCTCGGCCCGGGCTTCGCAGGGCTCGCACTGCTCGAGGATCGGCGTCAGGAACGCCCAGCAGAGCTCGACGCCGTCCTGACGCCAGAACAGCATGTGGTCCCCGAGCATGCAGTCCAGGAGGACCTTTTCGTAAGCTTCCAGCATGGGGCCGCTGTCGTTCTGGTGGTAGTGAAAGTCCATGGTCACGGTGCGCAGGCAGAGCTTGGCGCCCGGGTTCTTGGTCTGGAAGGTCAGGGTGATTCGTTCCTCCGGGTAGATCCCCAGGACGAGCTCGTTCGTGGAGATGTGCTCCCCCAGGGTCTTGCGAAACATGGAGTGGGGGACCTCCTTGAATCGGATGCGGATCTCGGTGAGCTTCCTGGCCATCCGCTTGCCCGAGATCAGGTGAAAAGGGACCCCCTGCCATCGCCAGTTGTCCAGGAAGACCTTCATACGGGCGTAGGTGGGGGTGAGGGAATCGGTGGGAATGCCGGGCTCGTCCCGGTAGGCCGGGACCCTTTTCCCACGGACGGTTCCGGCCCCGTACTGTCCCAGGGTCAGGAAATCTTCGATGCGGTCCACGGGAAAAGGGCGAAGGCTGCGGTAGACCCGGCCCTTTTCGTCCCGGACCCGGTCGGCCTCGAACAGGGACGGGGGGTCCATGGCGGTGAGGGAGAGGAGCTGCATCATGTGGTTCTGAAACATGTCCCGCAGGACGCCGGCCTGATCGTAGTACCCGGCGCGGTGCTCCACACCGAGGGTCTCGGCCGCCGTGATGTGCACCGAGTCCACGTAGCGGCGGTTCCAGACCGGCTCGAAGATGGCGTTGGCGAACCGGAACATCAGGATGTTCTGCACGGTTTCCTTGGCCAGGTAGTGATCGATGCGGAAGATCTGGTGCTCCTCGAAGAACGCGTGAAGGGATGCGTCCAGATCCACGGCCGAGTCCAGATCGTGCCCGAAGGGCTTCTCCACGACGATTCGGGTCCACGGTCGGCTGTTCTCCCCCTCCTCGGCAAGGCCCGCCTCACCGATCATCCCTGCGGCGGTTCGATACAGCCGGGGAGGAATGGCCAGGTAGAAGATCCGGTTGCCGCGGTTGCCCCGGTCCCGATCCAGGTCACGCAGCTCACCGGCAAGCCGGTGAAAGGTCTCCACGTCTTCGTAGTCCACCACGCGATACAACAGGTGGGGCGCGAAGGACGCCCACGCGGCCGGCGGTTCCGGGGAGGCCTCCGAAACCGCGTCGCGCATCTTCTCGCGGAAGGTGTCGTCGTTCAAGGCGGAGCGAGCACACCCCACGACGGTGAAGGTCTCGGGCAGCGCCCGGTGCTCGAACAGATTGTAGAGGGCCGGCACGATCTTTCTGGAGGTGAGATCTCCCGAGGCGCCCAGGATCACCACGGTGCATGGATCGGGGCGCGTCTCCAAAACGCAGGCCGCGCCGGGTTCCCGTATGTCGGGTGTCCTGGTGGTGGCCACGGCATCCGGCTGCGGGACCCGGGAGCCATCCGTCTCATTCACGATCGCTTCCTCCTTCGGTGGCCCGGGCGTCGTAGAGGCCCCCGTCGCGGAAGGCGGATTCCGCAAGCTCCAGGAGGCAGGGACGAATCACGCTGGCCCGATTCCAGAGGCGGGTGAGGTCCGCGTGATCCAGGGCCTCGGTCTTGGACGGGGTTCGTCGGCAAAGGGGCCCTGCGGAGGTGCATGGCGCAGGTGAGGCGGCAGCCGGCGAAACGGCATCAGCACGCGAAGCTGCGATTCGGGGGATACCGGTCTGCCGCCTTGGGGTTGGAGGATCGCTACTCCTTCTCGAACTGATCCTTGGTCGCCCCGCAGACCGGGCAAGTCCAGTCGTCCGGGACGTCCTCGAAGGCCGTTCCCGGATCGACCCCGTTGTCCGGGTCTCCCTCTGCAGGGTCATAGACATATCCGCACACCGAGCACACATACTTGTCCATGGTCAATGCCTCCTGTCCTTGAAGTTGAGATCAAACCAGCCGTTCCTGTTCAGCTCAGGCTCGGCGCTTCACCTCCTCGATGATCAGACCATAACGGCCGGCCTCCGGCGTGTCAAGGGCAACCGGGCTCGGGAAGCATCCCGGGACGCGCCGCGAGGGAGCCCGGGCGATCGGCTCCTGCCCGGCGCATGGTTTTCGGTCAGTCCCCCTGCCCGGCCATGTAATCGTCGTACAGCGTCTCCAGGGTGAGCTTGTGCTTGGCCTCCTCCTGGGAAAGCATCTGAAAGACCTGCAGGGCCTCTCCCTGCCCGGCGTGTCGGGCCAACTCGTTGTAGAGCTTCAGAGAGGCCTCCTCCCGTTTCATGGCGAGACGGAGGATGTCGGCGTAGTCCATGTTCTCCTGGTAGGTCATGTCCACGGTGTAGTTGCTGCGTTTGAGATCCGGGATCCATTCGAACGAGTAGTCGCCGGGGGTCTTGTCTCCTTTCAGGAAATCCTTCAGCAGGGATTCGTGCTTTCGCTCCTCCCGGGCAAAGGCCCGGAAGGTCTCCCGGGCCGCGGAGAACGCCTCCTTGCCCGCGAGGCGCTCGTAGAACTGAGCGGCTTCCTGCTCCCGCTCAACGGCGAACCGGAAGATCGCCTCCAAGGAATCAAAGCTCATGGTGCCCTCCCCTCGATCAGGTGACATGAAGGCAGAGTAAGTCAAAACTCAACGGTTGTCAAAAGGATGCAGGACGTTTTGGAATCTTCCGCTGTTCAAGGGGCCGAAAGCACGATACAATCATTCTCATTCGAACCGGGGGGCCCCTTGAACATCTTCGTTCTCGACAGGAACACGTCCACCTGCGCGCAGTACCATGCGGATCGTCATGTCGTGAAAATGATCCTGGAAAGCGCACAAATGCTTTGTACGGTGCTCTTTGAAAACGGGGTCGTCGTACCGTACAGACCCACACACCGCCGTCACCCCTGTACACTCTGGGCCGGGCGGTCCCTTTCCAACTGGATCTGGCTGCGCGACCTCGCCCTGGCGCTCAACCGGGAGTATCGTTACCGGTACGAACGGGATCGGGACCATCGATCGGCGGAGGTGGCGGCTGGGTTGCCGCTTCCCCCCATCGACGACCTGGGCCTGACCGAGTTCGCGCAGGCCATGCCGGACCGATACCGCGTGCCCGGGGACGCCGTCCAGGCCTACCGGTCGTTCTACGTCCACGAAAAAGCCCGTCTGGCCCGCTGGACGCGCAGGGGCGCGCCCGCGTGGTTCTCGCTTTTCCTTTGACCCGGCCCTGGTTTTGTTCTATCGTCGAAGGTATACAGACAGAATGCTCGTAAGAAAAGGGCAGCCGGAGCCAAAATACCGGTGAAGCAGTCTCGGTTCAACACGCACATCCCGACAGGAGTCGGCAGCCGATTGCAAAGGGAGGCGGAGATGAAAGAGCTGATCTCACTGATGGCGAAGGCGCTGGTTGATCATCCGGACCAGGTCAAGGTGACGGAGATCGTCGGCGAGCAGACCTCTGTGCTTGAGCTGCGAGTGGCCAAGGAGGATCTCGGCAAGGTGATCGGCAAGCAGGGGAGGACGGCCAAGGCCATGAGAACCATTCTCGGCGCCGCTTCGGCCAAGGTCCGAAAACGCCACGTGCTCGAGCTGGTGGAGTAGGTCGAGCGTTGATGCTTTCCGTCCTTCAGTACGCCTACAACCCGGACATCCCGGCGAACGTGTTCCGCCCCCGTCCATCCGCTTGACCCGATGGCTGCAGGTGGGCGGTGAGCAAGGACCGATTCCCCTTCTTTCCGGACCGCGAACCACCCCGCGGAAGGTCCTGGTCCGGACCGGACGGCTTTCACGCTGAGTTTCTCGGGAGCAGCCTTGAAAGGCGCTGCGGATGGTGATAGGTTTCGGTCCATTGCGAACCGTTCGGGCAGGGTGGGGGCGTGGATCATGAAGGAGTACGCGAGCGTCCATCACCGGGACGTGTCCTTGTTCCGGGACGTGACCGACGATCAGTGGAACGACTGGAAGTGGCAGCTTCGCAACACCATTCGGGACCTGGACACCCTCGAGAAGATCATCCACATCGACGAGGACGAGAGACGGGACCTCGACCGCGTCCTGCAGACCTTCCGAATGAGCATCACGCCTTACTACGCCTGCCTCATGGATCGGGAGTACAAACGGGGATCCATTCGTCTGCAGGGGGTACCGAGCATCCACGAGCTGGCCGATGACCCGGACGATCACGAGGACCCCCTGGACGAGGACGTGGACTCGCCCGTTCCGGGCATCACCCACCGCTATCCGGACCGGGTCCTCTTCCTGGTCACCCGCATCTGCTCCATGTACTGCCGCCACTGCACGCGGAGACGCATGGTGGGCTCCCAGGACCAGCACCTGAGCGCCGGGAGCATGGAACGGGCCTTCGCCTACATCGAGGAGCACACCGAGGTGCGCGACATCCTGGTCTCCGGCGGAGATCCCCTGGTTCTCGACGACGGCCCCCTGGAGGCCGTTTTGAAGCGGCTGAGGGCGATCGATCACGTGGAGATCATCCGCATCGGAAGCCGCACGCCCGTGGTGCTGCCCCAGCGTATCACCGGCGACCTGGTGTCCATGCTTCGCAGGTACCACCCCCTCTACCTCAACACGCACTTCAACCACCCGGCCGAGGTGACCCTGGAGTCGAAGGAGGCCTGCGCCCGGCTGGCCGACGCCGGCATCCCCCTCGGGAACCAGACCGTGCTCCTGAGGGACGTCAATGACTGCCCCTCCATCATGAAGAAGCTCATGCACGAGCTGTTGATGATCCGGGTCAAGCCGTACTACGTCTATCAGTGCGATCTGTCCCGGGGGATCGCCCACTTCAGGACCTCCATCACCAAGGGAATGGAGATCATCGAAAACCTCCGCGGCCACACCACGGGCATGGCCGTGCCCACCTTTGTGGTGGACGCTCCCGGCGGCGGGGGAAAGATCCCGGTGATGCCCAACTACCTCCTTTCTCAAGGTGACCGGCGGCTGGTCCTGAGGAACTACGAAGGCGTGATCACCACCTACACCCAGCCCGAGAACGTCTTTTCCGACTGCGGGCACTGCCGGATCTGCGAGGACGAGCGGTACAAGCCTCTGGACGGGGTGGCCAAGCTGCTGGCCGGAGAGAAGCTGACCCTGGAGCCGGCCAACCTGCGGAGGCGCAAGCGGTAGAATGCCGGCGGTTCGGGACGAACATCAGGAGACCCTCCAAGGAGTCGATCATGGCGGAAAAGCTGAATCTCGACGAATCGGAGCGCTTGTACCAGGAGGCCCTGGGGCTGATCCCTGGAGCGATACTGGGCATTCGCAGGCCTTACAACTTCGTCCCCGGGGAGTATCCCATCTTCTTCGAGTCCGCTCGAGGGGGGAGGGTGACGGACGTGGACGGAAACGAGTACGTGGACATGCTCTGCGCCTACGGACCCATCATCATCGGTCACCGTGAGGAGGAGATCGACGAGGCCGTCATCGATCAGATGCGGAGCAAGGGCTTCTGCTTCTCCCTGACCCAGCCCGTCCAGAACGTCCTGGCCGAGAAGATGCGGGCGCTGATCCCGTCGGCCGAGATGAGCCTCTTCGTGAAGACCGGCTCGGACGCCACCACCACGGCGATCCGGATCGCCCGGGGGTACACGGGGCGCGACAAGATCGCCCGGTGCGGATATCACGGATGGCACGACTGGTGCGTGGAGGTCAAGGGAGGCATCCCGAGCAAGCTCTACGAGGACATCCACGAGTTCCACTACAACGCCCTGGACGAGCTCGAGGACATCATGAAGGTGCATGGGGACGAGGTGGCGGCCGTCATCGTGACGCCGGTGGGTCACACCCTGTCCGAGCCGGTGCAGGAGCCCAAGCCCGGGTTTCTGGAGGGCGTCAGGTCCCTGGCGGAGCGCTACGGGGCGGTCCTCGTCTTTGACGAGATCCGAAGCGGGTTCCGGTTCGGTCTGGGCGGCGCCCAGAAGGTGTACGGGGTCACTCCGGACCTCTCCGTGTTCGGCAAGGCCATGGCCAACGGGTACCCGATCAGCGCCGTGGTGGGCCGGGAGGAGGTCATGAAGGTGGCCGCGGACCGGGTGTTCATCAGCTCGACCTTCTTCCCCAACAGCCTGGAGCAGGTGGCCGCGCTCAAGACCATCGAGATCCTCGAGCGGGACCGCGTGCTCGACAAGGTCCGGGAGAAGGGGGTGCGGTTCGGAGCACAGGTCTCCCGCATCGTGGCGGAAAGCGGTGTGCCCGCGGAATTCACCGGAGCCCCGTTCCTGCCCTTCATCACCTTTCCCAAGGATCCGGAGGGGCGGTACAAGCGTCTCCGCACCGAGTTCTACACCGAGGTCATCCGGCGAGGCGTGTTCCTCCAGCCCTATCACCACGGCTACGTGGCCTACCGGCACACGGACGAGGACCTGGACCAGGCCGTCCAGGCCGTCCGTGAGGCCCTGGAAGGCCTGAGCCCCCTGGCCTGACGGGTCCGGTGTGCACGGGGAATGCCTTCGGGAGCGGGCATTTGGATTGACAACCCTCCCCCCCTTGGCTATGCTCGATCCGCCATGAAGACAGCCTGCTGGAAGGATGGAAGCCATGCTCGACATTGCCTTTGAACCGACGGAAACGCGATCCGAGATCCCTGTGGCCGAGCTCGAGGCCGCGACCGTGGACTTCCTCGCACACACGGCAGCGCCTCCTCTGGTGCCGGCGGCGTTCATCGAGATCGTGGGCGAGGGGGACGGAGAAACCCGGTTCGAGCGGCTGCTCCAGTCGGCCGGCCGTCCCGGCGATTCGGCGGGGTTCCTGGTCTCGCTCATGGAGGCCGTGTTTCGAGGAGAAGGGCGGGGCCGCGAGCCGCTGAGGATCAACGGGGTCGAGATTCCCAATCGCTTGATCGTCGCCCTTCTGGAGCGCATGTGGCCCGGAAACGAGTTCGTCACCGTCCGGGATGTGGCCCAGTTGGAGCGCCTGACCCACAGCCGGGTGGAGGAACACCGGCGGGAGGACCTCCAGAAGGTCATCGAACTGTTTCCGGTCCGCCTGTCCGGGCACACCCTCCGGCAGATGATGGTCTCGAGGGACGTGGCGTACCAGTACCTGCCTTTCGTGGAGGAGCTGGACCCGGTGGGGCACGTGAACACGTGGATCGGTCAGTTTCATCAGGGTCTGCTCGAGCGGATGTACCGAAACCGCGTCATCTTTCTGCTGAACATGACCTGCCCCGTCTACTGCCGGTTCTGCTTCCGCAAGCACAAGGAGTCCCGGAACGAGACCTCCCCCACCCCCGAAGAGGTGGGAGAGGCCGTGGCCTATGTAAACGCCTCGCCCACCATCAAGGAGATCGTCATCACGGGAGGCGATCCCTTTCTCAACCGAAAGAACATGGAGGCGGCCATCGACGGGCTCAAGGAGGTTCCGCACGTCCAGACCCTGCGGCTCGCCACCCGCTCCATCGCCTACTACCCGCACCTCTTTCTCTCCAACGACGGCGCCTGGCTCAGCTACCTGAAGCGGAAGAACCTCGAGCTCGAGGAAAAAGGCAAGCGGATCGAGGTGGCCACCCATTTCATTCATCCGGACGAGGTCTCTCCGGAGAGCCTGGAGATCATCACCGACCTGGTGAGAAACGGCATTCAGGTGTACGTGCAGACCCCGTTCCTGAGCGACTGCAACGATCAGGGACCGGAGCTGGCGGCGCTTTTCAGCAGCCTGAGAGGGGCCGGTGCCGAGATGCACTACATCTACATCCCCTGCAGCCCCATCCACGGGAACAGCGTCTACTGGGCGCCGCTGTCCCGGGGCATCGAGGCGGGGGCCCATCTTCGGGCCCACCTGTCGGACCGGGCCGTTCCTCGAATCTGCACGGCCACGCCCATCGGAAAGATGGACTGGAACAGCAGCGGCTGGGCCGTGGAGGAGGATGCGGAGAACGACCACTTCCTCTGGATCCGCAGCCCCTACACGCCGGACTACTTCAAGGCGTTCGCCCCGGTGGCCAACGAGGTGGAAAACGTCCGGGTCAACCAGGAAGGGACCATCGACGTGCGCTACATGGCGCAGATCGGAGACCCCTCGCTCTACGCGGGATCCAGGCCCGCCAGGCCGCCTGCGGACCGGAAGACCGACGTGGCTATCCTGGCGGCGGTTCGCACCAGGGGAGAGGAGGACCAGCGGTTCGCACGACCGGTGGCGACCACCGGCCTGGAGGGCGTGGACCGGGTGCACGAGACCCGGGTGGAGCTGGATGTGGACCGCTGGGAGCCGGGCATGGCGTACATCCGCAGAAACCCCGCGGTCACCGACGTGGTCGTGGGCGCGAGGCGGGACGCCATCCATCGCCTGAGCGGCATCCGCAAGCTGATCGAACGGCTTCGGGACGTGCCTCACGTGAACGCCGTCCGGCTTCGAAGCCTCTCCTTTGCCGGGAACCCCGGGGCCTATACCCGGGGGATGATCCGCGATCTGGCCGAACTGAACCGGTTGACCGTGTCCAGACCCTTGCGGCTGGAGATCGAGACGGTGTTTCTTCACAGCGGCGAGTTCCTCGACGATCACAAGCGGGTCGCCGCACTTCTTCGAAGAAAGGGCATCTCGGTCTATGTGAACATCCCCCTGATCGGAGGGGCCAACGACACCCCGGAGGAGATTCAGCGAGTGGCCCACCGGTGCCGGGAGGCGGGCGTAGAGTTCCATCACGTGTATGTGGCCGGCCACCCCCTGCAGGTCACCCACAACGCGGCGCACCCGGTGGACGTGGACGACGTGCTGGACATCGCCACTTGGGTGAGACGGGACGGCAGCGGCCGGGAGATTCCGGCCTACATCCTGCTCACGGACCTGGGCGAGGTGGACTTGGGTTTGTCCGCCCGGCTGGTGGCGCGGGACGGCGGCCTCTGGGCCCGGGCCCTGCCGTACCGCCTGGAGGACTTTCGGGCCATGGATCCCGAGTACGCCTGGCCGCAGGGCGTGACCACGGAGGAGGACGGCCGGCCCATGGTGCCGGTGCCCGGGCTGACCAGTCGAACCGGGTTCATGGTGACCTGAACGAAGCATCCCTTGCTTCGCCATTCCTTCGGGCCCCTTCACTCCGGTGGAGGGGCCTGCGTATTTGAGAGGACGGCCCTTCACCGCTCGATCAGAGGCGCGGGCGAAGGCCGGCCCGTGGAAGGACCTCTTCCCGGAAGGAGGAACGTCTATGAAACCGGAGACATACATCGACCTGGAGTCCCGCTACGGCGCCTACAACTACAAACCGCTCGATGTGGTCCTTCAGCGGGGAGAGGGGATCTGGGTGTGGGACGTGGACGGCAAGCGCTACATGGACTGCCTCTCCTCCTACTCCGCGGTGAACCAGGGCCACTGCCATCCCCGGATTCTGCAGGCCCTGATCGAGCAGGCCAGGAAGCTCACCCTGACCTCCCGGGCCTTTCGAAACGACCAGCTGGGTCCGTTCTACGAGGCGCTCTGCCGTCTCACCAACTCCCACAAGGTCCTGCCCATGAACAGCGGCGCCGAGGCCGTGGAGACCGTGATCAAGGCCGTCCGGAAGTGGGGGTACAAGGTCAAGGGAGTCCCGGACGACCAGGCCGAAGTGATCGTGTGCGAGGGCAACTTCCACGGAAGGACCATCACCTTGGTGGGATTCAGCACGGACCCCCAGACCCGCGAAGGGTTCGGCCCGTTCACTCCGGGGTTCAAGACGGTCCCCTACGGAGACGCCCAGGCCCTTGAAGACGCCGTCACCCCCAACACCGTGGCCTTCCTGGCCGAGCCCATTCAGGGAGAGGCCGGGGTGATCATTCCGCCCGCCGGGTACCTCCGTGAGGTCCGGGAGATCTGCACGCGACACGGGATGGCCATGGTCCTGGACGAGATCCAGACCGGTCTCGGCCGCACCGGGCGCATGCTGGCCGAGGAGCACGAGGGGGTCGAGGCGGACGTGACCCTCATCGGCAAGGCCCTCTCCGGAGGCTTCTACCCGGTCTCCGCCGTGCTCTCGAACACCGAGGTCCTGGGGGTGATCCAGCCGGGGGAGCACGGGAGCACGTTCGGGGGCAATCCCCTGGCCTGCGCCGTGGCCCGGGCCGCCCTTCGGGTTCTTGTCGAGGAGGGCATGATCGAGAACGCCCGGGACATGGGGGCCTACTTCCTCGAGCAGCTCGGGCGGATTCGAAGCCCCTGGATCAAGGAAGTGCGCGGCAAGGGCCTCCTGATCGGGGTGGAGCTCGC
>CAYYVD010000013.1:0-5296 GCA_964475045.1 uncultured Desulfobacterales bacterium
TTCGCGCATCCCGTAACCTTTACTACGAGGCCGCATGGCTGGCGGACCACGGGCACATCGACCACGCCCTGATCGCCATGGCGAAGTGGTTCAGTGGAGAGACGGCGGTCAAATGCGCGGATGAAGCCCTTCAGATGCATGGAGGATACGGGTACATCGACGAGTACAAGGTCCAGCGAATCTACCGTGACGCCAAAATCGTCGAGATCTACGAAGGGGCCAAAGAGATCGAAAAGACCATTATCGCCCGGGTACTGCTGGGGCGATGAAGGCCCGAGGTGGACACCCATGGGAGAAGAAACGCTTGTCCCTCCATCGAATCGCCCTGGCCCAGGAAAGGCTTCGCAAAGAGGACCTGGCCGGTTGCCTGCTCTTTCACTCCCGCGACGTGCTCTACTACACCGGAACGGCCCAGCCGGCATGGCTCGTCCTATTGCCGGACGATCATCGTCTCTTCGTCCGCAGCGGCACGGACTTCGTCTCGAGGGAAACCTGGCTTTCCCCTGAACGAGTCACACCGGAGCGCCGCCTTTCCGCCGCCGTTCGGCAGATGTTCCCGGGAGACGGCCGTGGAGAGGCCGTTGGAACGGAGCTGGATCTTCTCTCCGTCCTCCAGGCCCGGATGCTGCAAAAGGCTCTCGGTCAGCGCAGGCTGGTGGACGTCACTCCGGTCGTGCTCGAGCAGCGCATGATCAAGTCCGAGGCTGAAGTGGCCCTCATTCGAAAGGCGTGCGCTGCGGTCCACGCCGGCCACGAGGCGGCGATCTCCTTTCTGTCCTCCAACAAAGAGAAGACCGAGCTTGCGATGGCCGCGGCGGTGGAAAACGCCCAGCGACTGGCCGGGCACGAGGGTATCTTTTTCATGCGGCAACCGGATTTCGTGATGGGCCGGGGCCCTCTCGCCTCCGGTCGCAACCTGCAGCAGATCAGCGGGGTGGTGTTCAGCATCACGGGCCGCGGCCTCAGCCCGGCGGTGCCTGCCGGAGCCTCCAGGCGGGTCATTCGAAAAGGCGATATCATCCTTACCGACATTCCATCCTGCGTTCAGGGGTACCATGCGGATCAGACCCGCATGTACTGCCTCGGCCCTCCGCCGGCCGGTGCCGTCGCGTGGCATGACAGATTGACCGAGCTGGCCGACCACCTGCTGGCGTCCATACAGCCTGGGCTGACCTGTGACGAGGTCTTTCGCACGGCCCGAAAAAAGGCGGAAAAGCTGGGCATTCAGGATGCCCTGCTTCGCTTTCCATCAGGTCTTCAGGCTCACTTCGTTGGACACGGGTTGGGGCTGGATCTGAACGAGCCGCCCCTCCTGGGTCTGGGGCGATCGGATCGACTCCGAGCCGGAATGATTTTGGCCCTGGAGCTCCACATCATGACCGAGGACGGCCTCACGTTGAAACTGGAAGACACGTTTCACCTCCACGACAACGGCTGCCGCCTGCTGACTTCGAGCCCACGCGAATTGACCGTTGCCTGAGCGCTTCGACGCGCAACCGTCTTCCTCGACGGTCCCAGCTCCTGGGGTGAGCGGCCGGCAAAGACGCTTTCCTTGGAGAGGGGCGTGCCCTTTGAATCCCGCTGCAGCGCAACCGGTGGACGCACGCATTCCGTGGCTGGCACAAGGAAAGAGGCGATGGGACCCCCTGTCTGCCGGCGCCGCGATTCCCTTGGACATCACAAGTTGCGGCCGACCGCAAACAGCTCCACGGGGCCGCATGAAGGACGGCTGAAATGACGGGGGTTCAGTGCACTTCGGTGACTTGGCTCTCTTGCTGTTCGATTTTCCTGACCTTCTCTTCGAACTCCCTGAAGAACTCGTCGGTTTGTTTCCAATCGGGGCCGAACCTGCGGTCAAAAAAGACTCCCAGCTTGTCAAAAAACCGGATCCAGGGGGATTCTCCACCCACCGTGACCACCTCCACGAGGAAATCGTGGAGATCCGAGATCCGTTCCTTGGGCAGGAAGGAAACGGCACCCAGCTTTATGGACTTTTTCAGTGCCTCCGGGGTCAGGGCATGCGCCGTCAGCATGACGGCCGGGATGCCACGCGATGTCGCCACCTTCAGAAGCTTGAAGCCGTCCACGCCCATGATGTCCAAAACGACTGCGTCCCAGGTGTATCCCAGCAGGTACTGCAGCGCCGTTTCGTGGTCCTGAGCAGTACGAATGCGGCACATGGGCAGTGCTTCCTCTACGGTTTCGAGGATATCGGGCTCGTCGTCAACAACGAGAATCATTCTTCCATCCAAAGGACCCTCTGAACTCACCTCATTCCACCTCCTGATCCCTGATTCCATACCCGCACCCCCGCCCGACGGCAAGAGCTCATATCCTCGAATGCTAAGGCATTTCGCCGATCCTGTAAAGGAGGTTTCGCGCGAATCCTGCAAAACAGGATGCTCCGGGTATTTCCCGAAGCACACATCCAGAATGGCTTGAAAATGCCCGGCTTCAAAGTCAAGGAGACGATCGCCTTCAAAATTGAGATAAAAGTTTCCTCCTTACGCGTTCCTGCTCATATAATTTCATGTGTTTTCTGATAGTAGAAGCAGATTTTCCCTTATCTTCGCATGCCGATAACCGCATTCGCCTTGCCCGGCATGTCATGTAGCCAGTTGTTTCGAGGAACCGGCAGGGGAAGGCTCCGCTCGTGGAAATCATCGATAAGCTGAGAGAGAACATCCTTCAATTTTGTCTCTCAAAGAGAGACAAATTAAGCCCGATTTATCTCTCTTTGAGAGAAAGGACAGCACGAAGGTGAGCATGCCACACACGATCAGGGGGCCGCTTGACTTTCTGAAGCCCATCCTTCCCTCCACCGCCGTCGCTCATTTCATGGGGTTCAAGTTGGCATGGGACATCCACTGCCATCCCTGGTCCGTCTGCAGCCAGACGCTCTGCCTTGCAGCGGGTTGGGTCGGAAGGACCTTCCCGTCGATCTGCTCCTCGACGGACACGAAGTAGGTGACCACCATGACCGGCCCGGTTCCCGTCACCTTGAAATCGCTCAGGGTGTACTCACCGAGATGGAGATTCCTCAGGAGTCGCATCTCCTCTGCCTTGCCCCTTGCTCCATCCTGGTGGACGGACTGAAACCCTTCTGCAATCCTGCCCTCGATCGTGTCCCAGTTCTGGCCCTGGATATCCCCCCACATGTCGCGTTCCAGCCTTTCACCCAGGCTCTGGTCCGCGGCCGCCGAAGACAGGCCCATGCTGAGCAATACAGCCATGCCCATGATCACTGCAAAGAACCCTTTCATCTCGCCTCCTCTCTTGTTTGCATGAAACCCAGACCAAACCCTGACAACGGATACCGCCTTTCGGGACCCGGGTCAACAGACGCAACCGTTGCCCGGCATCACAGAGTATCCCCATTTCCAGCGGGGGGCACTCCAGCCCCCACCTCCCGCACCATACCCGCCACGGCCTGCAGATAGGACTCCATGCCCACGTAGAAGAGGTCGTTGTGGTTGGCCCCGTCGATGCGGAGCAGCTGCTTGTGCTCCGCTGCGCTCGCGGCAAAGAGCGCCTCCCCGTCGGCGTAGGGGATGATGTGGTCGTGCTGGGCGTGGATGATGAGCGTGGGCCCGGTGAACCGCCCGATCTTGTCGATGTTGCGAAACCCTTTGCTCTCCTCGAAACCGATCCGTTCCAGGTGCACGCCCAGAAGACGCAGCAAGGGGGCGGAGAAAGCGAACCCGCTCTCGATGATCAGGCCGTCGATGCGGTCGGCACGGGCGGCGAGCTCCAGGGCGGGGGCACTGCCAAGGGAGCGGCCCATCACGACCAGGGGACCTGTGTAGCCGTTGGCCGCCAGCCAGGCGCGGGCGTAGTCCAGGATCCGGTGGCTGTCGGACAGCATGGCGCTGACGGTGGGGCTGCCGCCTGAACGGCCGTAGCCCCGGTAATCCGTCACGAGGAAGTTGACTCCGATCCGGTTGTAGAGGGGCCCCACGTCTTCGTAATCCGCCGCGATCTCACCATTCCCGTGAAAAAACAGCACATTGATCGCCGGGGTTCCGGCCGGGTGAAAACGGGCACCGATGGCGATGCCCCCCTCGACCGGGATCATGTGGACGTTGTCGTCCCCGAAAAACGGCCCCCATTCACCGCGGGGATGAAAGAGGGCACGGCACACCTCCGGCCGGTCCAACAGGGTCGCCTCCTGCTCGGGCGTTGCGCTCATGGTGTTCTCCCCCTCCTTCCCCGTGCCTCAACACCTCGGGGCCGCATCAGCCCGCAACCCAGAGACGCCCCGAAGCGCCAGCCTACCACAAGTGACGCTCCCGGCAGTGATTCTTTTTCTTATTGACTACCGGCAACGTCTTCGTTTGGCATGCCGGCCGAAATGCAGCTCCTATCACGTCGGTCCATGAAGGACCGAACCACGCCTCGCCCGAAACTCAACCCACGAATAATCCGGCCGCCAGAAGGGGCCTCGTCAACCGGTAGAAACCGGTGCTGATGGAGGATCAATGCCCTCGTCCGTTCAGGCGGTCGTCACCCGCCACTGGGACGATCATGTCCCCAGTCAAGGCACCTTTCCATCCGGGGCAGACACTGGAGCGGGCCTTTGTGGATGTCATCCGGTATCACCTCTTGGCCCGGGGGGACAAGGGATGCATGGACCTCATGGCGGCGGCGGTTTCCGCCATGGGCCTCACCCCCGGGCACCTCGAGAGATATCCCCATCAATTGTCCGGAGAGTCTGGGTTCCAGTACACGGTGACGGCGCGCCACCCCCGTCCGCCTCTACCGCCTCTCAGGAGCACCAGCTCGCCTGAGGCGGGCAATCCTCAGGGCTTTGATTTTGTCCAGCAATCCCTTCCGGGTATGCCGCCCTGTCAAGCGGGCGGGGTTCCTGTGTCGCACGACAACGTCCTGCAAGACAAGACGAGCCCCGTGTTTCACCCCCTGTCTTTCCGCTGTCCGCCAAGCAACGAAAACCATACAATGCGCGGCGCTAACCCGCGAGCACGGCGGCTGGGCCAGGCCGTAGGCCTGAGCCCAGACGGCGCGCGCAGTCGGGTTGAGTTGCCTGGTTCCGGCGCTAGCGGCGCCGGGACCAGGCAACTCAACGAAGTTAGCGCCGCGCATTCCCGGCGACGCAGTCGCCGGGAACGTGGCCGTAGCGGACATGGACAAGGTCACCCAGCAGAACGCGGCCAATGCCGAGGAGTCGGCCAGCGCGTCAGAGGAGATGAACGCCCAGGCCGAGCAGATGAAGGTCATGGTGGACCAGCTGGTCACGCTGGTGGGCGGGGCTGCGAAACACCAGGAAGGCGGGCAGTCC
>CAYYVD010000013.1:5306-30918 GCA_964475045.1 uncultured Desulfobacterales bacterium
ATTCCCGGCGACGCAGTCGCCGGGAATCATGGCATCGATCCATGGAATCTCTTTCCATTTTTCAACATGATGATTTGACCTCAGATCTGATTTGATTCGATAAACTCTTGACATTGTAGAATTGAGGCCTTACTATCCTTTACTCAAACCTACATCATTGGAAGTTTTGATATCTTACGAACTTGATGTTTTAAGGAACATGTTGAGGAGGATTGTCATGGCAAAATCATTGTATGAGCTGGCGGCTGAAATCGTTTCTGCTCAAGCAGGAGTGGCCAAGCTTTCTGCAGAGGAGATCAACGAGCTGATCCAAAAAACCTACGACTCCTTGAAGCACGTGAAGTCAAACGAAGAAGGCCTTCAAGAAGAGGAAGCCGCTCCACCCTTGGATCCCAAAAAATCCATCAAGCAGAACTCCGTCACTTGTCTAGAGTGCGGCAAGAAGTTCAAGATCCTTACCAAACGCCATTTGAAGGATCACGGATTGACTCCCAAAGAGTACAAAGCGAAGTATGGGTTCAAAGCGAGACAGCCCCTCTCGGCCAAATCCCTGTCGGCGAAGCGGAGAAAGGTGGCCAAGGAGCAAAACCTGGGCCAGCGTCTGGCGGAGGCTCGAAAGAAAGCGAGCTGAAGCGGGCCGGAATTTGTCGTCCGCAGCGCCAGGGGGAGTCGAATGCGACTCCCCCTCTTCTTTCATCGGCTGCGACCTGCTCTGGTGGCGCTTGACATCCGCCAAGGAACAGGTCATATTTCGTTCACGCCCACGAGAGAGTTGCACGCATCGACACCTCTCCAGGCTGATGGACGGATCCTGCAACCCGAACGGCTTCGGGCTGCGTGCCGGCTGTGATCGCGGATTGTCGATAGAGAAATGCGGGCATGCCCTACCTCATTCAGTGCAAGCATTCGAAGAACTACAAGGTGTTCCTCTTCAGCAACTCGGCGAGCATGGGTCGAGGCGAGAGCAACGACATCGTTCTCGCCGACCCGGACGATCTGCTTGTTTCACGGCGACACGCAGAGATCGAGCAGAGAAGCGGCCGGTTCGTCCTGACCGACTCGAGCACCAACGGAACCCTGTTCCACGGCGGGCGAGTGGAGCAGGTCGACCTGCAGCACGGCGACTCTTTTGAGATTGCGGACTACCGCTTCACCTTTGTGGACAACCGTGCCGTGGAAAGGATCGGGAACAACCGGGCCAAGGCCTCTTCGAGCGAAAGAGCGGAGCTCGAAGGAGACGAGACCCTGGTCGCCGGGGAGGAGGACCTGGACAGCGAAGGCGCTCTGAAGGCGGTTCTGTATCTGGACGGAATCGTCGTGGAGAGCGAGCCCATGATCGCCCTGTACCGGGACGTCCTGGCTGTGGCCGGGATCAACGTCCCCGTCCTGATCCGGGGCGAGCCCGGGACGGGAAAGGAGCGGGTGGCACTCACCCTACACCGGCACTCCAAGGCCACCGGACAATTCGTTCCGCTGAACTGCTCCGCCATCCCGGAGACCCTCTTCGAAAGCGAGCTCTTCGGTTCGGTCAAAGGCGCGTTTTCCAATGCCCAGGACAAGCCCGGCAAGCTGGAGCTGGCTCAGAAGGGGACCATCCTGCTGGACGAGATCGGGGACATGAACCTGTCCATCCAGCCCAAGCTGCTGCGATTTCTCGAGGACAAGCTGGTGACCCGGCTCGGCGACAATCGGGCCCGACCGGTGGACGTCCGGGTCGTGGCGGCGAGCAATCAAGACCTCGATTCCATGACACAGGCCGGGACGTTTCGCGAGGACCTCTATCATCGGCTGGCGTGCATTCGGCTGGACATTCCACCGCTCCGAAAACGCAAGGAAGACATCCCGGCCCTGACCGGCTTCTACCTGGAGCAATTTGCAGAACAGCACCCCTGGAAGGTTCCCGACGTCTCGAATGAGGCCATGAACGTGCTGCTGGCATGGGATTGGCCGGGGAACGTCCGGGAGCTCATGAACGTGCTTCTGACCGCCTCGGTGCAGGTACGGGGAAAGCGCATTCGGCCCGAGCACCTGTCCTCCATCTCAAAGGCCGAAAAGGGCCTGGAACCTTCCCGGATTGCCTCGTTCCCCGCCATGACCGACGTGGAGAAAGAGCACATCCTGGACGCCCTGAAGAACACCGGCGGCAACAAGCGGGAGGCGGCCAGGAAGCTGGGCATCTCCAGGGACACACTCTACCGAAAGATCAAGAAGTACGAAATTCCGCTCTGACCGACGCTCCTCCCCTCGACAAAGAGACCTTCCGCCTCTGCAGGCGCCCTCACCAAATTCTCACGAAAGCTTCATCGCATGTTGACGACGTCGCCCGATGTCTCCCTGGCATGGGGAATCCGTCGGTGATTCGGTCTCCCCCTGAAGGTCCCTGTTCGAAAGGAGCGTCATGCCTGAAGACACAACCCAGAAAACGTCCCCGTCGTGCCGGTTCAGCTGCGATGTCACCGGCCTCTCCGCTTCCTGGCAACCGGCGATCAGCTCTCATGAGGACGCGCTTCATTGGCTGGAGGACATCCTGGCCGGTCAACGGATCACGACCGTATTTCAGCCCATCTTCAACCTGCGCACGGCCGATATAGCAGCCTACGAGGCCCTCAGCCGCGTCGCAGGACCGTCGCGGTTCTCCGGCCCCGGGGCGATGTTCCAGGCTGCACAGTGGCTCGGGTTGACCGCCCGCCTCGAGGCGCTCTGCAGAACCAAGGCCCTGGCCCGAGCTCGAGAGCTGGGGATCGAGCACCGGCTCACCCTCAACGTCTGTCCGTCCGTGCTATTGGGTTCGGGACCGAAAAACGGGCTTCCCGATCCCATGGAGGAGCTCTACGAGCTTCGGGAAAGCCTGATCCTCGAGCTGACCGAGCGCTTCTACGTGAAAAACCAGGCGGCTTTTCAACGCGTCCTGTCCGACTACCGAAAACGAGGGTTCCGCATCGCCATCGACGATCTGGGCTCCGGGTTCACGGGGCTCAAGATGCTTGCCGAGTTGGAGCCCGACATGGTCAAGATCGATCGCTCGTTGATCTCCGGCATCCAGAGGTCCGCCAAGAAACACCTCCTTCTCCAGGCCGTGGTTTCCTTCTGCCACAAAATCCATGCCCAAGTGGTGGCCGAAGGCGTGGAAACCCCCCAAGAGTTGCACGAGGTGTGCCGCTCCGGCGTGGACCTGGCTCAGGGCTTCTATCTTGCCCGGCCCGAGCGGGAGCCCGTGGGCTGCAATCCGCAGGCCCGGGCGCAGATCGAGGCACTCCGCCGCCGCCCGGTCCAGGGACGAAAAGACCCGAACGCCATCGGATCCCTGGCGCGCTTCGAGCAGCCCATCGATCCGGGGGCGCCCACCGAAGCCTTGATCGAGCGGTTTCAACAGGACCATGCTCCCGCGGCTGTTCCCGTGGTGTTGGGTTCACGCCCCGTGGGGATCGTCCACAAGACCAAGCTCTTCTACCGGCTGGGACAGCGCTTCGGGTACTCCCTGTTCAGCCGCAAGCAGGTCCACTCGGTCATGGAGCCGGTGCTCGTATTCGAAGAAAGCACCGTTCTGGAGGCGGTCTCCCGAGACGCCATGGACCGCGATGAGAGCGCCATCTACGACACGGTGATCGTGATCCGGAACGGGGCCTACGTGGGGCTTGTCGAGATGCACCGGCTCTACGAACGTATCACCGAGCAGAAGATCCTTCTTGCAGCACAGGCCAACCCCCTGACCGGGCTACCCGGGAACAACCTCATCAAGCAGGAAATCACCCGCCGAATGGAAAACAATGAAATCTTTGCGGTCGTCTATGTGGATCTGGATCACTTCAAGCCCTTCAACGATCACCACGGCTTCGCCCGCGGGGACTCGGTCATCCGGTTTCTGGGAGACCTCTTGAAGCGAAGCCTCCTGGAGTGGGATTTGAAGGGGTTCGCGGGACATGTGGGGGGAGACGATTTCGTGGCGGTCTGCCGTAGTCAGGGCGTGGACGGTTTCTGTCAAAAGCTCTTGGCCCGGTTCGACGAGGAGGTCAAGACCTTTCACGAGGCAGAGGCCTTGCGCCTCGGATACTACGAGGCGTCGGACCGGTTGGGAAAGAGGAGGCGGTTTCCCCTTCTCTCCCTCTCCCTGGCGGTGGTCTCCACCCGGAGCCGCGTCATCGTGTCCTACGGACAGCTCGTGTCCATCGCCTCGGAGGTGAAGAGAAAGGCCAAGG
Organism: uncultured Desulfobacterales bacterium; assembly: GCA_964475045.1. GTDB lineage: Bacteria > Desulfobacterota > DSM-4660 > Desulfatiglandales > HGW-15 > JAIPEI01. The sequence continues at coordinate 9,503 of CAYYVD010000013.1, forward strand.
AGATGCCCGGCAGCAGCTACTTCATGGATCGACGGTGCACGCTATAGTTTCCATCCGGAAACGGCTATTTTCCTCAATCTCGGCGTCAATCTTCGGGATTCCTTGTGCGAAGTACCCAATGCACATCTCCGCGGAATTCCTTGATTTCCTTGATCTTGCGAAAAACATCTCGTTTCTGAATTGGAAGCTTTCCATGCTCAGACCCTGATTTATGAATGGGCACTCGCCTCGAGGGACCAACCGGACACGGTGCAGGAGATCGACCGCCTCAAAGGAGGCGGAACAACCACCTGCGGCTGCTTGGCCGTGGGATCCGAAACCGCTTCCTGCGATCCTCCTCGTCTGCCCATGCTCAACTGCCAGTAGGTAAGTAATGGAAAATCCATGCGATGTTTATTGATATGCTAACAAAACCCTCATACAATGTGAACATGCATTTCGTGTACTGAGCCTTTGTGTTGAATCGGCCGGTTCGCATGGGCTCGTGCACCTTCATCATCCACAACTTGTGAGAAGGAGGACGCCATGAGAATCCCTGTGTTGGGCAACGGCATGAAGCTCGGAACCGGACTGGCCGTCGGAGCAGCCGCAGTGCTTCTTGCACCCGTGGTACTCCCGGTCATAGGCGGCGTGTTCAAGTCCCTGACCAAAGCCGGAATCAAGGGCGGGCTGATCATGTACGAGCGCGGCAAGCTGGCCGTGGCCGAGGCCCGGGAGACCTTTGACGACCTTGCAGCCGAGGCCAGGGCCGAGATGGACGAAGAACAGCACCAGGTGGAGGCGCCCAAGAAGAAAAAGGCGGCTTCCTCCGCAAAGTAGAGGAGCCCGTTTTGAAAATTCCCCAGGCCCGAATCGTGCATCGTACGAGCGAGCGCGTGCGTTTTCGAATACCCTCGCGAAAGGGAGACACGGCGTACTTCGCGAAGGTCAGCAAACGCATCGCGGAGACACTCGAGCCCGAGCGGCTGGAAGCCAACCCCGGAACCGGCAGCCTCCTTCTTCATGACGCCGATCTGGACATCGATGCGGTGATCGGCCTGGCCCGGGAGCAAGGATACTTTCAGCTCGAAACCGTTCACCCCGTTCCCCTGGCGCGCCGGGCCACCGAACCGATTCGCGACCTGAGCGCTCGGCTGAAGGACACCACATTCGGGCACATGGACCTGGCGACACTCGCGTTTTTTGGACTGCTCGGAGTGGGAACATTCCAGCTCCTTCGAAACGGTCTGCGTTCGCCCCCATGGTACACGGCCTTCTGGTATGCAATCGGCATCTACCTCAAGTCCCTGGCCGATCAGCAAAGAAATGAGGACACCGCCTGAGCCTCCCTTGCTTTCGAACCCGGACGGGCTTCCGCCGCGACGCCGCCTCAGGGGGCGGCGGAGCCCGGGCCGGCCGTAAATCCCTCCGAGCAGGGGCAGTGCCATACTCTGATGCCGATGAGGCGGGACCCACCCGCACGGGAACCAGGCGTTGCTTCGAGTGATCCACAGAAGAGTCCGCGGAAGGGCGCGCTTCAAGGTTCACGGCCTGTTCGGATCCACGGGCATGAAGGCCTTTCTCGAAGACCGCCTGGGACGCTCCTCTTTTGTCCGGGAGGCCGCGGCCAACCCCGTGACCGGCAATCTGCTCATTTACTATGCCCCGGAAGCCCCCTTCGAGGACCTGGAGGACTTTCTTCGTTCTCTTCTGGCGGAGGTCTTTCCGGAGGACGGGTCTACGGCCACCGCCGGCCCGCCCCCCGCAGAGCCGCCGGCCCACGAGCAGAAAGGGCTGGCCCGCAAGATCACCGAGCCGGTGAGCCGGCTGAAGGAAACCGTCCAGAAGCTTCTAACCCACGAGCCCCAGCCCGAGGAAGCCTGGCATCTCATGCACAAGAACCAGGTGCTCCGCATCCTGGGCTCGAACCCGGAGCAGGGCCTCAGCCGGCAGGGCGTCCAGCACCGGTGCAAGCGATACGGCCCGAACCTCCTGCCCGAGCCGGAGAAGCGAAGCCGATGGGACATCCTCACCGACCAGTTCCTGTCTCTTCCCGTGGCCCTTCTGGGCATGGCCGCGGGAATCTCCCTGATCACCGGCGGCGTCCTGGATGCCGTGGTCATCGCCGGCGTGGTGGCGGCGAACGGCCTGATCGGATATGTGACCGAGAGCGAGGCGGAGCGGACGATCACCTCTCTCAAGCGAGCCGTCCGGCCCACGGCCATGGTCACCCGGTCGGGGCGACTGCTGGAGGTGCCGGCCGAGGAGGTGGTCGTCGGCGACCTCCTCACCCTGAAGCCCGGCTCTTACGTGCCTGCGGACGGCCGTATGGTGGAGTCCTCCAACCTGACCATCGACGAGTCCGTGCTCACCGGCGAGAGCATGCCGGTGTTCAAGACCACCCGCCCCCTCAAGAGCGCCAACCTTCCCCTGGCGGACCGCACGAATATGGTCTACATGGGAACGCTGACCACCGGCGGTGAAGGCCTGCTGGTGGTGGTGGCCACGGGGAGCTTCACCGAGATGGGCAAGCTTCAGGCGCTGCTTGCGGAAACGGTGACCCCCAAGACGCCCATTGAACGTCGGCTGGAGACCGTCGGCGATCAGCTCGCGGTCCTCTGCCTCGCCATCTGCGCCCTGGTCTTTCTCATGGGGTTTTTGCGCGGCTACGGTTTCGTTCAGATGCTTCGAATGGCCGTGTCTCTGGCCGCCGCCGCCGTGCCCGAAGGACTGCCTGCCGCGGCCACGGTCAACTTTGCCCTGGGCATTCAGAAGATGCGGAAGCATCACGTCCTGATCCGTCATCTTCAGGCCGTGGAAACCCTGGGGGCGCTCCAGACCGTGTGTCTGGACAAGACCGGGACCATCACGCTCAATCAGATGACCCTCACCCGGATCTACACGGGCGGGAAGCGAATCGACGTCCACAGGGGCGTGTTCCGCGCAGGCGAGGTGACCGTCGAACCCCTGGCCGAGGAGAGACTCTACCGGCTGATTCTGGTCTGCTGCCTGTGCAACGAAGCCGGCTTGAACGGAGGCGGCGACGGGACGCTGCCCGTGCTGCGGGGAACCCCCACGGAAAAGGCCCTGCTGCAGATGGCCCTGGACGCAGGTCTGGACGTGGCCGAGCTTCGAAAGGCGCACCGGCTGATCAAGCTGTGGAACCGATCCGAGCGTCACCTCACCATGGGGAGCCTCCACGCCTCGGCCGACGGTCGCGCCCTGCTGTACGCCGTCAAAGGAAGCCCGGCCGAGGTCCTCTCCATGTGCGACAAGGTGCTCGAGAACGGTGAACCCCGTCCCCTGGACGACAGGCTGCGGCTGCAGATCGAAACGGAGAACGAGCGCATGGCCGGAGAGGCCCTGCGCATCCTCGGCGTGGCCTTTGCGGAGCCCTCCAAGCCCCCGGGCCGCCGCCCGGAGACCGGTCTCACCTGGCTGGGACTGGTGGGAATGCAGGATCCCATCCGGAAAGGCGCAGCCGAGCTGATCCGCATGTACCATCGGGCGGGCATCGTGACGGTCATGATCACCGGGGATCAGAGCCCTACCGCCTATGCCGTGGCCCAAGAGCTGGATATTCAGCATGGCGAGTGCCCGGTGATCATGGACTCCACCGAGCTCATCGCCGTCGACCCGCAGATCATGGCCGCCCTCGCCAAGGAAGTGGACGTCTACTCCCGAGTGAGCCCGGCCCACAAGCTCAGGATCGTCCAGGCCCTCCAGTCCGCCGGCCGGGTGGTGGCCATGACCGGAGACGGCATCAACGACGGTCCGGCCCTCAAGGCGGCCGACATCGGCATCGCCATGGGAGAGAGCGGCACGGACGTGGCCCGGGAGGTGGCCGACGTGGTCCTGGAGAAGGACAATCTCGAGACCCTGATCCTTGCGGTGCAGGACGGCCGGGCCACCTACAGCAACATTCGAAAGTCCGTGCACTTTTTCCTATCGACGAACCTGAGTGAGATCATGATCATGTTCGCCTCCATGGCGCTGGGAATCGGCTTTCCGCTCAGCGTGATACAGCTTCTCTGGATCAATCTCATCTCGGACATCCTCCCCGGCCTGGCCTTGTCCATGGAGGCCCCGGAGGTCGACGTGCTGGACGAGAAGCCGAGGGATCCGCAAGCCCCGCTTCTCTCAGGTTCCGACTACCGCCGCATGGGCTTCGAGAGCGGAGTCATCACCTCCGGTGCACTCGGGGCCTACGCCTGGGGAATCGGCCGCTACGGCATGGGGCCGGCCGCTACGACCCTCGCCTTTCAGGGTCTGACGCTCGGGCAGCTCCTCCACGCCTTGAGCTGTCGCTCCGAACACCGCACCGTGTTCGATCGAGAAACCATCGTTCGCAACCCGATTTTCGATCTCGCCATCGGCGGGTCCATTTTTCTTCAGGTGCTCACCATGATCGTGCCCGGCCTCAGGGGCTTCCTGGGCGTTTCGCCCCTGGGTCTCGCCGACGCCCTAGTTGTCGGCGGGTGCTCCATCGTTCCTCTCGTCATCAACGAGGCCACCAAACCGCGTAGGGAGCCCGCACCATGAGAAGAAACTTCATGTTCACCTCCGAGTCCGTGACCGAAGGACATCCCGACAAGCTGTGCGACCAGATCAGCGATGCCATTGTGGACCACATGCTCATGCAGGATCCCTATGCCAGGGTGCGCGCGGAGTGCGCCGTGTCGAGCGCCATCGTCTTCATCGCGGCCCGGTTCGCCACCAGCGCCAAGGTGGACCTGCCCCATCTCGCGCGAAAGGTGATCAAGCGCATCGGATATGACCAGCAGGAGTTCAATGCCAAGAGCTGCTCCATCCTGACCGCCCCCCAAGGGCTCGCCCCGGACCGGAACTACCAGTTCGACGAGAGGGAGCTGGATGAGAAAGGCATCGACAGGATCAAGGTCAAGAACCAGGTCACGGTCTTCGGGTTCGCTTGCGATCAGACGTCCGATCTCGTCCCCATGCCCGTCTGGCTGGCCAACCGTTTGAGCCGCCGTCTGGATCAGGTCCGGCACGAGCGGATCCTCAGCTACCTGGAACCGGACTGCAAGGTACAGGTGGGGATCGAGTTCCGGGACCGCAGCCCCAGCCGCGTCCACGGCGTCACGGTCACCGCCAGCCAGCGAAGCCGGAGCCGGCCCTCCCTCAAGACTTTGAGGCAGGACATGCAGGAGACGGTCGTCGAGCCCGTGCTCGAGGAGACGGTCGTGAGGTCCGACAGCAGAACGAGAATCTTCGTCAACCCGGACGGAGCCATCGTGGGGGGCGGCCCGTCCGTCCACTCGGGCCTGACCGGACGGAAGAGCGCGGTGGACACGTACGGGGAGTACTCACGGCACAGCGGGGACGCACTCAGCGGAAAGGATCCGCTTCGAATCGACCGGGTGGGGGCCTATGCCGCAAGGTATGCGGCCAAGAACGTGGTGGCGGCCGGGCTGGCCAGGGAGTGTGAGGTGGCGGTCAGCTACGCCATCGGCTTGAGCAGGCCGGTGAGCATTCAGGTGTTGACCTTCGGCACGAACACGGTGTCCGAGGACGAGGTGGCCAAACGGGTCAAAAGATGGTTCGATTTTCGACTCGGATGGATCGTGCGGGAGTTCCGTCTGCGCCGCATCCCGGCCTCCCGGCCGGGCGGCTTTTTTCAGCGACTCGCCTGTTACGGGCACATGGGCCGGCAGGACCTCGACGTTCCCTGGGAGAGGACCGACCGGGCGGAAGCCTTGCTGGAATGAGCGAAGGCTATTCTTCGACCCAGGAGCGCACCCGCTCGCGGATGGCGTCCCGAACGGTCCGGGTCGCGGCAAGGCGCTCCTCGTAAGGCCCCTCGAATGTGGACGGATCGGGAAAAGGCCAGTGAAGGCGTTTCCGCACGCCGGGAAAGATGGGGCACTTTTCCTCGCCCTCCGAGCACACGGTGATGACGTAGTCGTACAACCGTCCTTCCTTGAAAAAGGCGAACACGCTGTGAGGCTCCTTGCCTTCGAGATCGAAGCCTTCCTCTTTCATGGCCTCCAGCACCAGCGGGTGAACCGGTTTGGGTTCGAGACCGGCGCTCTCCACCCGGAAGCGATCCCTTCCAAAATGTCGCAGGTATGTCTCGGCCATCTGGCTTCGGGCCGAGTTGTGACCGCAGATGAACAGAACGCGAACAGGTTTCATGAATAATTCTTCCTGTGGAGTGGGGCCGTTTGGTTTCATCGCGCAGGCGTTCCTCCCCGCCTTGGGGGCCGAAGGCAAGCCTCCGCCGGGGTCAGAGGAGGGCGGCGAGAAAAGACAGCCCGCGGGGTCCCAGGGCCCGTTCGACGGCCATGCCAACCAGGGCCTTGCCCATCGCCGCCCCGGCCCTGGACAGGGCCTGGTCGTTGTACCGGGCCGCGGGCTCACCACGGCTCGCGTCGATGTACCCCAGGGCCTGCAGCCGATCGAGCACGGGCTGTGATGCCGGCACGTCCCGATCGGAAATCACCACGATGCTGCCTGTCACGGCGTTTGCGCTCACCTCCTGAATCCCGTCCAGGTCCAGCAGTTCCTCCTGAACGGCCCGGGTCGCCTCCGGCTTTCCCCGAAGGCCGGGGATCTTGATGCGAAGCCGCCCGGGGGTCTCATGAAGATAGTACCTCACACGCTCACCTCTCGACTTGGTGTTGCTTGATAAACGTTTTGCACTCCGGATAGTTGGCGCAACGAAACCGAACGAAACCGTCGCCCCGACCGTAGACGTGCATGGGGGCCCCGCACTCGGGGCAAGACGGTCGGTTCTTCACCGGAAGCCGGTCGCAAGGCTCCACGAACTGCCGGCCGCACACCAGGCAGCAGTAGCGCTGCTTGCCCCGCACCCTCCCGTACCGGTTGAAGGCCTCCGACCCGCAGCCGGGACACTGAATCCGGCCTCGACTGCGGTGCCCGTGTTGTTCGGTCCTGTGCGAGGCGCTCATCATTCGCTTTGATCCTTCCCGTCGCCCTTTCCCTTTAGAAGTAGGCCCGATATGTTCAGATTTCATTCAGCGTGGGTGAGTTTTTCGTGTTTTCCATCGAAATCATTCGTTTTTTCAGGGCATCGCCAAAGGTCTCGAACCGGCGGCCTTTCAGGAGCGAAGCGATTCTATTTCCAGGCAGTTGCCACGGAGATTCAACCCATCGTCATTCGGGGCCGTTCCCTCCCTACGCCCCCTTTCACGAAGAGCGCACCCTGAACCGATCGAAACGTCGGGAGGAAAAACCATTGCGTGATCAACGCTTGTTCGTGTATGGGTATTCCGAATGTCCAAGCCTGCGTCGTCCTCGGCCCGGGCTGCAGATTCCGGCCCGTTGTGCCGATCAGGTCAAGCAAAACCTCCAAACTGTTGAGTCGACATGAACGAACCCGCCTCAGGCATCGAAAGACGTGCGGAAAGGGATGCTCTGCTCGAAGCCACGCTTCGCTCGGTCTCGGACGGGATCTTCCTGTTGGATGCCTCCGGCCGGTTCGTTCTCGTGAACGAAGCCGTGACCCGCATGGCGGACGGAGAAGCGCGCGCATGGACCGGCGTACGGGCTGGAGTTCGGCTCCCGAAGCCGAAACGCCGCGAGGGGTTGGAAGCCTTTGTCCGAGCCCTCGGGGGGCGCGAGCAGCAGCTGGGCATTCGGGTTCCGGCCGGCGACGGTTCCGGCCGGGACCTCTCCGTGGCGCTCAAACCCTTGCGCTGGCAAGGAGCGCCTCACGTCCTGGGCGTTGTCCGGGACGTCACTGCGGCTCGGGAGGCCCGGGAGCTCGCCATGGTCAGCCGGGTCTCCCTGGAGAGCATCCTGAGGGCTGCCCCCACGGGCATTGCATGGATTCAGGAACGGGTCCTTCGCTGGGTGAGCGGGCATTTCGCAGAGATGCTCGGTGACGATCAGTCGAACCTCACGGGGCTGGAGGAGAGCCGCCTGTATGAAACACGGGAGGAGTACGAGCGGGTGGGTCGCCTCGTGGCCGAGGAGATGAGAACGCAACGGACTGCAGAAACCGACACCCGCTGGAAGCACCGCGACGGCCGAATCATCGACGTTCACCTGCGCTCGACCCTGCTGGACCCGCAGAGGCCCTCACACGGACGAATCGTGTCCGCCGTGGACATCACGGATCGCAAACGCAACCAGGAGGACGTGGAGAGGAGGCGCATGTATCTCGAGGCCGTTCTGCGGGATGCACCGGACGCCATCATCACGCTGGACCCGCAGCACAGGATCATCGAGTGGAACCCGGCCGCGGAGGACATCTTTCTCTATACGCAGCAGGAGGCGGCCGGAAAGCACCCGGACGACCTGATCGCCTCGGACCGGGTGTCCGAGGAAGCCGAGGAGCTGACGCGGCGGGTGCTTCGAGGCAAAAAGGTTTCTCCGCGCGAAACGGTTCGCTTTCGAAAGGACGGCACGCCGGTCCACGTGATCCTGTCGGGCTCCCCCATCATGATCGGGGACCGGCTCCAGGGCATCGTGGCCATCTACACGGACGTCTCGGATCGCAGGGCGGCGGAGACGGCCCTGCGACGAAGCGAGGAGCGCTACCGCTCTCTGGTGGAGAACGCACCCATCGGCATCGTGTCCGTGGACCGGGACGGGGCGATCCGGAACCTGAACCCGACCTTTTTTCAACTCCTCGACGCACAGAAGGACCCCCTCGGAGAGAGCCTGTTTCACCTCCCGCCCTTTGATCAGTCCGAGGTGGCGGAAAGCTTCCGCCGTGTCATGGACCAGGGGACAGGAGGGGTGTTCGAGGCCACCCTCGACGGGGGCGAAGAGGCCCAGACCCTCCGCTATCATGTCACTCCGATCTGCGATGCTGAAGGCGAGGTCATCGGGGCCCAGGGGATGGTGGAGGACATCTCCGAGGGCCGCCGCCTCGAGCTCCAGCTCCAGCAGGCCCAAAAGCTCGAGGCCATCGGGACCCTCGCCGGGGGCATCGCCCACGACTTCAACAACCTCCTCATGGGGATCCAGGGGCGGGTCAGCATCATGCTCATGGAATCGCCCTCTTCGCACCCCCACCACGAGCAGCTCAAAGGGATCGAGGAACACACGCGAAGCGCCACCGAGCTGACCCGGCAGCTGCTGGGGTTCGCCAGCAGGCGCAGCGTCGAAACCCGTCCCACCGACCTGAACGACGTCCTTGAAAAGAGCGCGGCCATGTTCGGGCGGACCCGGAAGGAAATCCGGATCCACACGAACCCTCGCAAAGGCCTTCCCCTGGTGGAGACCGATGCGGGCCAGATCGAACAGGTGCTGTTGAACCTCTACGTGAACGCCTGGCAGGCCATGCCGGGAGGCGGAGACCTCTACCTGAGCACCGGCGTCGTGGACCTGCAGCCGGCGACGGCCCGCACCCTGTCGGTTCGTCCCGGCCGCTTTGTCCGGATCTCGGTCCGCGACACGGGAATCGGCATGGATGAATCCACCCAGCAGCGGATCTTCGACCCGTTTTTCACGACCAAACAAAAGAATCGCGGGACCGGGCTCGGTCTTTCGTCCGCGTACGGCATCGTGACCAATCACGGAGGCGCCATCCAGGTCCGGAGTCGAACGGGCGAAGGCACCCGGTTTCACATCTATCTTCCCGCCTCCGGGTCCACCCCACACGCCGACCCGGCCGGCGATTCCTCTCAGGTTCAGCGCGGTTCGGAAACCATTCTTCTGGTGGACGACGAGGACATGGTGCTGGAGGTGGGCCGGGCGCTCCTCCAGCACCTGGGATACCTTGTCCTCGTGGCGCGTGGCGGCCGGGAGGCCGTGGACCTCTACCGGCAGGAAGGCGGTCGCATCGATCTGGTGGTGCTCGACATGATCATGCCCGGCATGGGGGGCGGCGCCGCATTCGACGCCCTCAGGGAGATGGACCCCGGGGTCCGGGTACTCCTGTCGAGCGGGTACAGCGAGGAGGAGGGGGCACGGGACATCCTGGAACGGGGCTGCTGCGGGTTCATTCAGAAGCCCTTCGACCTCCCCACGTTCTCCGAAAAGCTCCGCAGCATCCTGGACGGCCCGACCACCTCCTCCCCGGTCGGGACGGAATGAACAAAAAAGCCCGGCTCGAAGCTGGGGGCTCGAACCGGGCTTTGGAGGCCTTGAACATCGCATCCCGGAGGTGCGGTGTGATGCGGCCTCGAGGAACCGACCGTGTCCCTGTTCATATAGGGTAAGTCGGCGCACAAAGGTTTCAAACCCTCACGCCGTCGCGCGCCGAACCCGACAGGGAATGTTTTTCAGGTTCGGCGTACCGAACTCCTTTCCCAGAATTTTCATGGACGTGAGCATGTTGAAGTTGGACCTCCGCCATTCGAACTGGGTCTCGGCGCCCGCCTCCGGGAACCACCATCCCAGGGAGGCGCTGACCACCCGCGGGTGCACGATGTCCGTCACGTGGGCCTTCTGCCGGATCTCTCCGTACCGGGTCTCGATGACCACCTCCTGGCCTTCGGTGACCCCGCAGCGGGCCGCCGTGTCCGGGTGAATCTCCGCCCTCGGGTGGGGGCATTTCTTCCGCAACCGCTCCACCCAGCGATAGGAAGACAGGAGATAGGTGGCGCTCTTGGCGCTGATGAGCAGCAGCGGGTAGTCCGGGTCTTCGGCCTCCGGAAAGCCCGAGAACTCGGGCAGCGGCTTGAGATGGAATGTCTCGGCCGTGCTCAGCTTCAGCTCCACCTTTCCCGTGGGCGTTCGAAACCCCTTTTCTTCATGCTGCCTGAACCGGTCCGGGCCTTTGAGCACGCCCCGCTCGACGAACTCCGCATAGCCCAGCCCGGACGGCCGGAGCACGTCCTCGAGAAACGCCTCGTGATCGTCGTGCCAGTGCTCGGCCGGGGACACGCGCTTTCCGAGCTCGTTCATGATCTTCATGTCCGGCCAGCACCCTTCGGGCGGATCCACGATCCTCGGGCGGGCCAGGATCATGCCGTGACCGATGCCGTAGTGGCCGATGTCGTTCATCTCGTACTGGTGGGCCACGGGAAAGACGATGTCCGCCAGGGAGGCCGTGGGGGTCATGAACAGGTCCGCGACGGCCACGAAATCGAGCCGCTGGAACGCCGCATAGGTGGCCTGGCTGTCGGCCCAGGCCACCAGAGGATTCGTGCACATCCCGTAGTACCCGCGGACCGGATAGGGATCGTCCTCCAGCACGGCCCTGCGAAAGTAGGCCGGCGGAATGGTCATCAGCCGGGGAATCACCCCGTGATGGGCGCTGATCATGGTCTTGCGCTTGTCCGGGATCAAATCGGCCCGGACGAACTCCCCGAGGCGCATGATGTCGGGATCGTGGGCATGGACGTTGCCCCCGGGCACCTCGAGGTTTCCACAGACCGCCATGAGGCACACCAGGGACCGGGTCGCGTCAAACGCGTGGATGTCGTGCTCGATGGGATTCCCCCACTGAAGGGCGGCGGGCCGGGCGGCGGCGTACATCCGGGCCGCCTCTCGAATCCTGTCCTCGGGCACCCAGGTGATCCCGGACACGGCCTCCGGGGTGTACGTCTCCACGTGGCGCGCGAGCTCCTCGAAACCATGGGTATGGTTCTCGACGAACTCCCGGTCGTAAAGGGACTCTCGAATGATGACGTGGAGCATGCCGAGGGCCAGGGCCTGAGACGTCCCCGGCCGGAACTGCAGCCAGAGATCGGCCTTTTCGGCGAGCGGAATCCTCCTCGGGTCCGCCACGATGAGCTTGGCGCCCTCGTCGAGCCGGGCCCGCAGGAGGCGGTTGATCTGTCCCTCCTCGTTGGTGGCCATAACATTGCTGGCCCAGAGCAGGAGGAGCTCGGTGGGGTGGTGAAAATCGGCGACCGGATAGAAGCCGCAGGTGTGCATTCCGGTCACCTCCCGGGGGGCGTGGCAGACGTCCTGAGACGCAATCACGTTGGGGGAGCCGAACAGGTTGGCGAGACGGATCAGGACGAAGTGCTCCAGCCCCTTGGGCATGCCCACGCCGAAGCCGACCGCACGGGCTCCATGCCGGTCGCGGATTCGACACAGGTTGGAGGCGGTCTCCTCCAGCGCCTCCTCCCAGGAAACCGGTCGCCATTTGCCCTCTCCCCGCGCCCCCACCCGCTTCAGGGGCTGCTTGAGCCGGTCCGGATGGGTGAGGCGATCGGGGGACACCCTGCCCTTGAAGCAGGTGTAGCCCTGGTTGAGGTAGCCGTTCGGATCTCCTTTCACCTGCACGATCCGGTTGTCCTTGACGCCCACGAGAAGGGCGCACCCGCCGTGGTCCATGCGCGCGCAGTGCGTCCTCTTCCATTGCAGATCTTCCGCCATCGGCCGATCCTCCTTTGGTCATTGCCTGGCAGGTTCTCACAGAGGGTTGTACTCCTTTGTGAACTCCCTGTCCACCCGGACCTCACCCGGACCTTCCGCCGGTGGGAGGGCGTCACCTTCTCTTCCGCTTGCCTCTGCATTCCCTGGTGTAGTATCCATGGAGATCACCGTGTAAAGACCCCCGACCGGAACGGCGATCCCCCGGCGCCCGCTGCCAGAAGACGGATCTCGAAACCCGGAACCGATGGAAACGCGAGGAACATCATGCCGACACATCCGTCCCAGGACGATCTCCAGGAGATGGTGTCCCGCTGGCTCCCGCCGTCTCAGGTCCCCCGCCGCTTTCGGGTCTACGAGGACACCACCGACTTTTTTCGTGTGGAGTACGACGACGTGGTCGTCCTCGACGGCTCCCCCTACCTCATTCGGCACAATGCCAAGGAGCAGCGCTTCGGGCTCGAGGACGAGGTGAAGTTCTGGGTCAAGCGCGCCGTCGACCTCGGCACCGGCGATCTCAAGATCCTCAAGCTGGTATTCTACGAAACCTTCCAGTCGCACATAGGCGACCTGGAGTTCCAGTGCTACCGGAGCCCCCGCAAGGAGGCACGCATCCTGGAGCTGGTCGCAGGCCACCCCGCCTTCATGCAGGGACACGCCGTACCGGATACCGAGGGCAACCTCATTCGAGTGCTCGAGTTCATCAAGGGGCGGCCGCTCTCCAAGCACATCCTCCACCTGGAGGTCGATCACGAGACCTACTTCCACGAGCACCTGCCCGCGATCCTGAAACACTTCCTGACGTCTGTGGAGGCCATTCGGTTTCTGCACGACCACAACGAAAAGCACGGAGACATTCGCCGCGATCACATCCTCGTGGACCGGGCCGACGGAACGTACCGGTGGATCGACTTCGATTTCAACTACCGTCACCGGGAAAACATTTACGGCTACGACCTGTTCGGCCTGGGAAACATCCTGGCTTTTCTCGTGGGCAAGGGCGACTTGCTGGTTCGCGATCTCGCCGATCGCAACCCGGGGGTCCTGGACACCCTGAGCGAGGAGGACCTCAACATCGTGTTCCGGAACCGGGTGATGAACCTGCGCAAGATCCATCCCTACATTCCGGAGCCCCTGAACCGGGTGCTTCTGCACTTCTCCAGGGGAACCCCCGTGTTCTATGAGCACACCTCGCAGCTGATCTCGGACCTCGGCGAGGTGCTGGCGGGCCCCGTGGCCTTCTCGAACCACCTCGAGGGAAAGGAGGACAGGCATGTCCAGTCATGAAAAGGTTTTCAACAAGAACATCCTCATCGCGGTGGACGAGTCCGAGAACGCCCGGCGGGCCGTCTCCTATGTGGGGCAGCTGCTCGGAGGGCTGAAGGACTTTCGAATCCAGCTTCTTCACGTGCTCCCGGAACCGGACGAGGATTTCTTCCGGACCGAGGACGAGAAGGCGGAATGGATGGAGAAGCGCAGGGACAAGGTGGAGGAGGTCCTGGCGGATCTTCGACAGCGGCTCATCGACGCGGGCTTCGAGCCGGAGCAGGTGACGACCCGGTCGACCCTCCGCTACTGCCCCTCCATGGCGGAGTGCATCCTGGAAGAGCGGCACCAGACCGCCTACAGTACCATCGTGGTGGGAAGGCAGGGCCTTTCCCGCAGCGAGGAGTTCCTCTTCGGGAGCATCTCCAGCAAGATCGTGAACCACGCGCGGGAGTGTACCGTGTGGGTCGTCGAGTGATCTCCACGGGCTGAAACGGGCTCGACATTGACATGACAACTCCCGTTGATCTATGCTCTGGGGCAAATTCGTCTCTCGACCCAGCGGCCCCATCGCGCGGTTTTCTGGATCCCCTGCGCTTCTCGCGCCGACAATCGGTCTGTTTTGAAGATGAACCGAAGGAAAAGAAGGTTCATCTCCTCTATGCCAAGACGACCTTTTAGCTTCGATTAGGGTAGGCAAGAAAATGATCAACACTGAAATTGACAACCTATTGTCCAATATGGAGAAAATTGAGTCAGGAATTTCAAAAGTTTACGGTTATTTGGCTCAAAAAAAACACTTCAGAAACACGGTCAAAGCTTTTTGGGATACCATGAAAAGAGAAGAGAGTGAACATGCAAAGGTGTTTCATGATCTCCGTGAAAAAGCAAAGGAAGACGATTCCTTTTATATTGAGTTCGATATTGACCTAAATGAACTCAAATTATTTATAAAAAAAGTAAATCAATTACTAGAAAAAATAAAAACAGAAGACATTAATGAATCTGAAGCTTATAGCGTTGGTGCTGCAATCGAAGCAGAATTAAACGAAGCGAAGTTCTTAAATAAAATCCGCACATCCGATGAAAGCATTGCGCTCAAAATCAAGCAACTCGCAAATGATACAAAAAAACACAACTTAATGCTTTCAAATTACGCAAGAGGGGTACATTAATCCCAAGACCAAAAGTGTATGATCAATGATCGGAGAAAGGCCGAAAAAATCAGAAATATGTGTTCAGAATTACAGGATTTCCTCAGCAACAAAACCAAAGAGCTCTTAAACTTCATCTTTGATGGCGTTTACATTGTGGACCTATCCAGATGCATTCAGTTCTGGAACACAGGAGCCGAAAAAATCACAGGATATTCGGCAGAGGAGGTTGTCGGCCATTGCTGCAAAGATGACATCTTGAACCATATCGATGAAAACGGGAAACTCCTTTGCACGGACCGATGTCCGTTAACAAGCGTTTTCAAAACCGGTGAACCTATTGAACAAAAGATATACCCTTTACACAAATCGGGTTATCGATTCCCCACATCTACGCATATAGGTGCGATTAAAAGTAATTCCGGTAAAATCATTGGGGCTATCGAAGTATTCAGGGATATTTCATCTGAAGAAAAACTGCTCATCATGGAGCGGAAGTTTGCAAAGCTGATCAAACAATACGTTTCTAATGCAACTTATGACCTAGTTTGGAAATCAGCTGAAGAAGAAAGCGATCTCTTAAAAGCAACAACAAAGGATTTGACGGTTCTTTTCATAGATATTGTTGGATTCACCAGTCTGTCAGAGAAACACACTCCGGATGAAATCATCGAGGTCTTGAACTCATTTTTCTCCATTACTTCTCATATCATTCGAATCCATACTGGAGACATTGATAAGTTCATTGGGGATTGCGTCATGGCCACATTCATCGATGCACGGGATGCCGTCGACACGGCAAAAGAAATCCTTCATGACGCCCTGCCCGGCCTCAATGCCTCGTTGCGGGCCCGAGGTTTGCCGGAGATCAACGTCCGGGTGGGGATCAACAGCGGCAACCTGGTTCAAGGCGACATCGGCTCTGAGGATCGAAAGGACATGACGGTCATAGGGGATGTGGTGAACACCGCCTCCCGGGTTGAAGGCGCTGCAGCGCCGGGCACATTTCTGATTTCCGAAAGCACCCTGTCTCGGCTGGACCCGGGGCAAGCCTTTGCCTTCTTCAAGGAAATCCGGCTCAAAGGCAAGATGGTGCCTGTCAAGCTGTACAGACCGGTCTAGGAACCCCCGCCCCGGCCCGCTCATTTACTTCCTTGTCTTGCGCTCGATGGCCCGTTGCTCCTCGGGAATGGGCGGCGGGACCGGCTCGCCGGTGATCTTCCGGACCGCACCGAACCTCGGCGGGCACACCTCGAGGCACGTCCCGCACTTGATGCACCGCTCCTGGTCGATCACGTGGATTCGGTTCTTGCCCCCCTCGATGGCCTCGGCCGGGCACCTCCGGGCGCACATCATGCACGCCTTGCAGGTCTCGGGGTCGATGTAGTAGGAGGGGGCCTCCTGAAACAGCGCCTCGATCTCCTCCCGCGTGAAGTGCCCCTCGTAGGCGGACTCGTCCTCCAGGTGCGCCTCCAGCTTCTCCCGCTCGGCCATCTTGATGTAGGGGATCAGCTTCTCCACGTCCTTCAGCCTGGAGCGCAGGGACTCCTCGTCGATCTCGTCGCTCTCGCCCACCGGTCCCAGGGACCTCACCCGATGGGTGAACTCGTTCACCACCTGTGTGAACAGCTGCCCCTCGCCCGCCGACATGAACCCGATCCGCACGCGCTCCGGGTTCAGACCGACGTGCTCCATCATCCGGCGGCACAGGAGCACCATGTTCAGCGCGTGGTAGTTGCCGTGGGTGATGTAGTTGCACTCGTTCAACCGGCAGCCCACGATCAGCACCCCGTCCATGCCGTTGGAAAACGCCCGGAGCACGAACTCCAGGTCCACGCGGCCCGAGCACATCACGCGGATCAGCCGTATCTCGTTCGTATACTGTAGTCTGGAAACTCCAGCCAGGTCCGCAGCCCCGTATCCTCACCAGTGGCAGACGAACCCCAGGATCCGGGGCTTGAACTTCGCTCCTCCACCCATGCCGTCTCTCCTTCGTCTCACTCGGCTTACGCGTCCCCCACCGCCGCGCGCATGGGCTGGACACGCTCGGCTTCGGGCAGGGCCGCGTCGATCTGGCTCCTCAGCTCATCATCCGTGAAGTGCTTCAGCACGATGGCCCCGGTCGGGCACTTGGCGTTGCACAGCCCGTCCCCCTTGCAGATCACCGGGTTCACCACCGCCTTCTTCCCCTGCTTGGTCTCCCGCAGCTCGATGGCGCTGTACGTGCACGCATCCACGCACGCACCGCAACCCATGCATTTCTTCTCCTCCACCTCGCACACCGCACCGGACACCGTCACGATGTCGTGCGAGAGCAGCGTCAACGCCCGGCCCGACGCACCGTACGCCTGGTTGATCGTCTCCGAGAGGTGCTTGGGGTAGTGCGCCATGCCGCACAGGTACACCCCCTCCGCGCTGAACTCCACGGGCCGCAGCTTCACGTGCGCCTCCTTGAAGAACCCGTCCGGCCCCAGGGACACCTTGAAGGCCTTCGCAATCTCGGGGTTGTCCTCCCGAGGGATCACCGCCGCGGAGAGCACCAGCAGGTCCGCGTCCATGGCCAGCCCGCGGCCCAGGATGGGGTCCGTCGCGCCCACCCGCACCACAGGGCGCCCCTCGGACTCCGCCGCCTCCACCTGCGGCGG
The DNA here is from genome assembly GCA_964475045.1 of uncultured Desulfobacterales bacterium. Classification (GTDB taxonomy): domain Bacteria; phylum Desulfobacterota; class DSM-4660; order Desulfatiglandales; family HGW-15; genus JAIPEI01. The sequence continues at coordinate 26,808 of CAYYVD010000013.1, forward strand.
GTTCTCCGGCTCGTACCCAATGAACTTCACGTCCCGCTCCGACGCCTCCCGGTACGCGTCCTCCAGGATCCCGTAGGTCCGCATGTCCCGGAACAGGATGGTGACGTCCACCTCCGGGTTCCATGCCTTGAGATTCAGGGCGTTCTTGACCGCGTGGCTGCAGCAGATCCGGGAGCAGTAGTCCCGCTCCTCGTTCCGGCAACCCACGCACTGGATCATCACCACGCTTCGCGCCTCCGAAAGCGCCTCGTCCCCCGCCGCGATCCGCTCCTCCAGCTCCAGCTGCGTCACCACCTGGTCGTGTTCCCCGTAGCCGTACTCCGCGGGACGATACTCCGCCGCCCCCGTGGCGATCACCGCCGCGCCGTGGCGGATCTCCGAGGCCCCCCGCTCCGAGCGCACCCGGGTCACGAAGTTCCCCACATACCCTGTCGCCTCGGTGATCTCCGCCTCCATGTACACGTGGATCAGCGGGTGCCGGTGGGCCCGGCGAACCAGCTCCCCCACATAGCGCTGCACGTCCACACCGTCGAGCGTGCTTCGAAGCCGTCTCGCAACCCCGCCCAACTCCGATCCCTTCTCCAACAGGTGCACGTGGTGCCCCTGCTCGGCCATGGACAGGGCGCAGGTCATCCCCGCAACGCCCCCCCCCACCACCAGCGCCGCCTTGTTCACCGGGAGGTCGATCTCCTGGAGCGGTTCCAGAAACGCCGCGCGCGCCACCGACATCCGCGTGATGTCCTTCGCCTTCTGCGTGGCCGCTTCCGGCTCCTTGGCGTGCACCCACGAATCGTGCTCCCGAATGTTCGCCATGTCGTAGTAGTACTGGTTGATCCCCGCCTCCCGAAGCGTGTCCCGGAACAACGGCTCCAAGGTCCGCGGCGAGCACGCCGCCACCACCACCCGGTTCAGGCCCTTCTCTTGGACCATGTCCGTGATCTCCTGGGCCGAGTTCGTGGCACAGGAGAACAGCTGCTCCTGGGCATAGACCACATGGGGAAGCGTCAGCGCGTAGTCCACCACCGCGGGCACGTCCACCACACGGCCGATGTTGGCCCCGCAATGGCACACGAACACCCCGATCCGCGGCTCCTCCCGGGACACGTCCCGCTCCTCGGGGTACACTCGATCCCGGGTCAGACGGCCCCTGCGCCTGTCCAACAGCTCCCCGCACTGCGCTCCCGCGCCGCTCGCCGAGAACACCGACTCGGGAATGTCCATGGGCCCCTGAAACGCGCCGCTCACGAACACCCCCGGACGCGTGGTCTCCATCCGGTTGGTGGCCGCCGCCTTGCAGAACCCGTGCTCGTCGAGCTCCACCCCGAAGGTCTCCGCCAGACCCTCCGGGTCCGCCGGGGGGGTCAGGCCCACGGAGAGCACCACCATCTCGAACGCCTCCTCCTTCACCCCCTCCTCCGGAGTCGTGTAGCGCACCACCACGTTCTTGGTCTCCGGGTCCTCGCGCACCACCGATGCGTAGCTCCGAATGAACCGCGTCCCCGGAAGCTCCGCCGTCCGGCGGTAGTACGGCTCGAAGTCCTTGCCGTAGCTGCGGATATCGTTGTGGAAGACCGTGCACTCCGCCTCCGCGTCGTGGTCCTTGGCCAAAATCACCTGCTTCTGGGTGTACGTGCAGCACACCGCCGAGCAGTAGCTGTTGTCCCCCGGCGTCACCCGCCTGGACCCCACGCATTGAATCCACGCGATCTTGCGCGGGTGCTTCCCGTCCGAGGCCCGCAGAATCTCCCCTTCGTACGGGCCCGTCGCGCACAGCAGCCGCTCGAAGTCCAGGCTCGTCACCACGTTCTCGAGCCGCCCATACCCGTAGTCCCCCTTCGACCGCGGATCGTAGGGCTCGTAACCCGGCGAGAGCAGGATCGCCGCCACCTTCACCGTCTTCTTCTCCGGCTTCTGCTTCAGGTCGATGGCGTCGTTCGCGCATACCCCCTCGCAGATCCGGCACTTCTCCTCCTTCAGGTAGAGACAGCTCTCGTCGATGTAGGCGATCAGCGGAATGGCCTGGGAAAAGTAGATGTGCACCGCCTTGTTCTCGGAGATCTCCTGGTTGTAAACGTCCGGGTACTCCACCGGACAGTACTCCGCACACGTGCCGCAGCCCGTGCACTTGTCCTCGATGATGTACCGCGGCTTGCGGGTCAGGGTCACCTCGAAGTCCCCTGCCTCGCCCTCCACACGGTCCACCTCCGTGTACGTCCACACCTCGATGTTCGGATGCCGGCCGACCTCGACCAGTTTGGGCGAGAGAATTCACATGGAGCAGTCGTTGGTCGGGTAGGTCTTGTCCAGCTGGGCCATGTGCCCCCCGATGGCCGGCGACTTCTCCACCAGCACCACCCGGAAGCCTGCCGTGGCCAGGTCCAGGGATGCCTGAATCCCGCTGATCCCGCCGCCCACCACCATGACGTCTCCAAGTTCGCTCTCGCTCCGTCTCGAGAGCTGTCGAATCCTTGCCGTCAAATCTCGTTCCACGTCCGATCCTCTCCCTTTGGCTTGCTGGGTATGCTGCCTCGTTGGACCGAAAAAACGCGCCGAACCTACAGCGCGTCTCGTATGATCTCCGTGATGTCCCGAATCTCGATCTGCTCCACCACGTCCAGGGTCAGCTTGCTGTCCTCGAAGTTGGCGATGCAGTACGGACAGGCCGTGGCCAGCACCTCGGCCCCCGCCTCCAGGGCCTGCTCCACCCTCAGGTCGCAGAAACGCTCCCCCTTCTGGGTCTCCATCCAGATCCGGCCACCGCCTCCCCCGCAGCACAGGCTGTCCACCCGCGACTCGGCAAGCTCCCGAAGCTCCAGCCCCGGCACACGACCCAGCACCTCCCGGGGCTCGTCGTAGATCCCGTTGTGGCGCCCCAGGTAGCACGGATCGTGGTAGGCCACCTTTCGGGCGACCTCCCCGCTGAGCTCCAGCCGGCCCTCCTGCATCAGCTCCAACAGGTACTGGGTCACGTGCATCACCTCGAAGTGCACCATGAACTCCGGGTACTCGTTCTTGAACGTGTGAAGGCAGTGCGGGCTCGAGACCAGGATCCGCTTCACCCCGTGGTCGATGAACGCCTTGATGTTCTCCTTGGCCAGCCGCCGGAACACCTCCTCGTCCCCGGTCTTGCGGATGCTCTCCCCGCAGCAGCTCTCCTCGGAGCCCAGGATCCCGTACGACACACCCGCATGGTTCAGGATCTCCGCCGTGGCCCGGGCCACCTTTTTCAGACGCGGGTCGTAGCACAGGTAGCAGCCCGGAAAATACAGATAATCCATGTCCTCGGTAAAAGACGGCACCGGAAGCCCCTCGGCCCAGCCCGCCCGCTTCGCCCGCTCCTCGCTCAACGGGTTGCCCTCGCCCACCAGGCTCCCACTCACCGTCCGGACCGGCTGCACCGGCGCGGGAAACACCCCGTACTCCGTGGCGATCCGCCGGAGCGCCACCCCGCTCTCGATCTGCTGCACGTCCCGCGGGCAGTGCTGGGGGCACCGGCCGCAGGTCGTGCACAGCCACATGTCCTCGCTCTCGATGTCCGTCATGCCGAAGGTGGCCTCCCGCACCAGCCGCCGCATGCTGAAGCTCCGCACCCGGTTCCAGGGACACACCACGTCGCACAGACCGCACTGAAAGCACCGCTTGAAGGCGTCCCCGCCGCTCGCCTTGATGAGATCCGCAATCTCTTTGTAATCCGCTACGTTCTCCACGCTCTTCCCTCACCCCCTTCGATGGCTTGCATGATGCCTCAGCCCTGCTTGGACTCGGCCATGCGCACGATGGTCTCCATAATCTTGTCCATGCCGTGCTTGTCCGCCAGAGAGGCCAGCCCGATCTCCAGCTCCTCCAGCTCCTCCTGTTCCTCGGGCTCCTCGACCTCCTCCTCCCGTTCCTCGTAGGTGAGGGCGTCCACCAGGCACCACTTCACGCACAGAGGCTCGTCCTCGCCCTCGCACATGTCGCACTTGAGGGGCAGGCCCGAGTCGGGCTCCTTGAAGATCTCCCGGGAGGGGCAGGCCGCCCGGCAGAAGGCGCACTCATCGTACTCCTTGCCGTCGATCACGTACTTGTCCCGGCCCATGCACTCGGCCGGGGCGTACTCGCCCGCGAACAC
>CAYYVD010000014.1:0-30464 GCA_964475045.1 uncultured Desulfobacterales bacterium
CACCCGAGAAGGACCTCGAGTCCGTGTACGCAGCCTATGCGGCCACGGGCAAGCCGGGCAAGGCCGGCACCATCATGTACGCCATGGGGTGGACCCAGCACACGGTGGGCGTTCAGAACATCCGCGCCATGGCCATCATTCAGCTCCTGCTCGGGAACATGGGCATGGCCGGCGGCGGCGTGAACGCCCTCCGGGGGGAGAGCAACGTTCAGGGCTCCACGGACCACTGCATCCTGTTTCACATCTGGCCCGGATACCTCAAGACCCCCAGCGCGTCCCACGCCACCCTGGAGGCCTACAACCAGGCGGCCACTCCCACCACCCAGGATCCTCGAAGCGCCAACTGGTGGAGCAACTACTCGAAGTACTCCGTGAGCCTGCTCAAGTCCTTTTTCGGAGACCGGGCCGCCCCGGAGAACGAGTTCGGCTACGGCTGGCTCCCCAGGCTCGACGACGGGGTCACTTACACCTGGCTCGATCTCTTCGACCACATGTACCGCGGCGCATTCACCGGCTTCTTCGCCTGGGGCCAGAACCCGGCCTGCTCCGGGGCCAACTCCGGGAAGACCCGCGAGGCCCTGGGCCGGCTGGACTGGATGGTGAACGTCAACATCTTCGACAACGAGACAGGCTCCTTCTGGAAGGGTCCGGGACTGGATCCCGGAAAGGTCAAGACCGAGGTCTTCTTCCTGCCCTGCGCGGTCTCGGTGGAGAAGGAGGGCTCCATCACCAACAGCGGCCGGTGGATGCAGTGGCGCTGCAAGGCGGCGAACCCCCCGGGGGAGGCCAGAGAGGACGGGTGGATCATCCTGCAGCTCATGAGCCGGGTCCGGGCGCTCTACCGCAAGGACGCGGAGGCCGTCTTTCCCGAGCCCATTCTGAACCTCAAGTGGGACTACGATACCCACGGAGCGTACGACCCGCACAAGGTGGCCCGGGAGATCAACGGGTATTTTCAGAAGGACGTCACCCTGAAGGGGACCACCTGCCGCAAGGGGGAGCTCGTGCCGAGCTTCGCCTTCCTTCAGGACGACGGGTCCACGAGCAGCGGGAACTGGCTCTACTGCAACTCCTACACCGGGAAGGGCAACATGAGCGCCCGCAGAAAGCGGGAGGCCTCGGGCATCGGTCTTCACCCGGAGTGGTCCTGGTGCTGGCCGTTGAACCGGCGGATCCTTTACAACCGCGCCTCGGTGGATCTTCAGGGAAACCCCTGGGACCGGAAGCTCCCCGTGATCCAATGGGACCCGGCCGCCGGGAAGTGGACCGGCGATGTGCCGGACGGCGGGTGGCCTCCCCTGCAGAACCCGGACGGCTCGCCCAACCCGAAGTCCAAGTACCCCTTCATCATGAAGCCCGAGGGATACGGGCGCGTCTTCGGTCCCGGACGGGCGGACGGTCCCTTCCCGGAGCACTACGAGCCGCTCGAGTGCCCGGTGGACCGGAACCCCTTCTCCTCGCAGCTGGCCAGCCCCACAATACCCAGCTACAAGACCCGCCTGGACGTCTACCGCACCTGCGACCCGCGCTTCCCCTTCGTGGGCACCACCTACCGGGTCTCCGAGCACTGGCAGACCGGGGTCATGACCCGCTGGCAGCCCTGGCTCCTCGAGGCGCAGCCCCAGCTCTTCGTGGAAATGAGCTGCGAGCTCGCCGCGCTTCGGGGGATCGAGAACGGGGACAAGGTGCGCGTGGAGTCGGCCCGGGGTGCGGTCACGGCCGTGGCCGTGGTCACGGCCCGATTCAAGCCCTTTCGCATTCAGGGATTGGAGATCCACGAGGTGGGGCTTCCCTGGCACTACGGCTGGGTGCACCCCAAGGACGGCGGCGACTCGGCCAACCTCCTGACCTCGTCCGCAGGGGATCCCAACACGCGGATTCCGGAGACCAAGGCGTTCATGGTGAACGTATGGAGAGCCTAGGGAGGAGGTCCCCATGTCTGGAAAGGCGTTTTTCATCGACACGGCCCGCTGCACCGCGTGCCGGGGCTGCCAGATCGCCTGCAAGCAGTGGAACCGGCTCCCGGCAACGGAGACGCACAACCGGGGGTCCTACCAGAACCCGGAGGACCTGAGCTTCTCCACCTATAAGCTCGTCCGGTTCCAGGAGCATGAGGGAAAGGACGGCAAGCCGGTGTGGTATTTCTTCCCGGACCAGTGCAGGCACTGCGTGGAGCCGCCCTGCAAGGAGATGGGGGACTCAGTGGCCCCCGGCGGCGTTCTCGTGGATCCTCACACCGGGGCGGTGCTCTACACGGACCTTTTGAGGAAGGCCGACATCGAGGACATCCGCGGATCCTGCCCGTTCGACATTCCCCGGGTGCAGGAAGGCTCCGGGACCATGGCCAAGTGCACCATGTGCGCGGACCGTGTGCAGAACGGCCTGCTGCCGGCCTGCGTCAAGACCTGCCCCACCGGCGCCATGAGCTTCGGGGACCGGGACGAGATGGTCGCCCTCGCCAAAGCGCGGCTGGCGGAGGTCAAGAAGGACGCGCCCCATGCTCGGGTCACCGGGCTGGAGGATCTGCGGGTCTTCTATCTCCTGACGGACGAGCCCTCCCGGTATCACCTGTTCGCCGCCGTGGACGCGGCCCGTCCCGGCCTGGACCGCAAGGCGGCGCTTCAAAGGATCGCGCGCGCACTCGGGGACCTGTCCCGCGAGGCCCGGGTCCTGAGGGGGATGACCGGATGACCCTTCAGGAGTATCTCCAGCGGCTCATGCGTGACCGGCCGGGCCCCAAGGAGGCCCTGGAGGCCTTTGCCGGGCTGGCCGAGATCCTGGAAGGGGCGCCCATCGGGCCGCCCGAAGCCGTTCCGGTGCCGGCCCGGGCCGAGGTGAAGCTTCGAGAAGGGTTCCCCGTGTTCACCCGCGAGGAGCTCCCCGTTCCCCTGGATCGAGCCGGCGAGGTGCTCGACCGCATCCTGGCGCACCTGGCCGGGAGCGAGCGCAGCGACTCGGACGGGATTCGGCGGGCCCTGGAACGGGCCCGAAAGGACCGGTCGTGGGTCGATCGGCTCTTTCAGGATGTTCTATCGGAGGACCAGGACGCACTGTCCGGCCCGGCTCCGGAGGTGGGCCTGGAACCGGGCGTCGTCCGGTTTCTGGCCCGGGCCGCGCTTCGGCCCTTTGTGGCGCAGGTGAGCGAGGCCGCCGAAGCGCTGCTGCAGGGCGCCGCGTGGCCGCACGCCTACTGCCCGGTCTGCGGGAGTCCGCCGGACATGGCCTGCCTGGACGACGGCGGAAAACGCCGGCTTCACTGCAGTCTATGCCGCGCGGAGTGGCCCTACCCGCGCATCGGCTGCCCCTTCTGCGGGAACGAGGACCAGGGACGGCTCGGGTACCTCACGGCCGAAGGAGAACCGGGGATTCGCGTGGACGTCTGCAACGCCTGCCGCCGGTACCTCAAGACCGTGGACCGGCGTGTGCTCGAGTTCTCCGCCCCCCTGGATCTGGAGCACCTCGCCACCCTGCACCTGGACCTCGTGGCCGTGGAGCGCGGCTACCGTTGATGCAGGACAAATGGGGTCAGGTCTTGAATTTTGACTTTTTCTCAGAAGAGGGTTCGAGCGCTTCAAGCGTTTCGATAGAGTTTCGAGGACACCATACGTAATTCAGAAGCCCCTTGTGATCACGAGACGAGATTCGTTCTGTGAATTGCGTATGGTGTCCCCGAAACTCTGTCCCCCGAAGCTCTTTGTCAGAAGAAATCCGGGGTTTCGCGATCCCATCCGCGCAAAAAAGTCAAAATTCAAGACCTGACCCCATTTGCTCAAGGGCCTCGCTGAACCGGTCCAGCAGGGCCATGGACTCCGGGTCGGTGCGGTTCACCATGAGCCGCAGCCCCTGAACCGACTGGGGTCTGTCCAGGACCCCGAAGCGGTCCCGCTTCTCGGGGAAATGCCGCTCAATGAGGTTCCACCCCACCCGCTCGTTGACCGGAAACAGGTCGATCCGACCGCTGATCAGCTTTTTCAGGTTCAGAAGCTCCCGGGAGGTGTATTCCACGTTCAGTCCCGCCCGCTGAAAGTCCTCCTCATAGAAGTAACCGATGACCCCGCCGATGCGATAGGGCTTCAGATCGCTCAAGGTGTTCCAGGAGATCTCGTCCATGTTGTCTTTGTTGTAGAAGAACCGCATGACGGATACCGCCACCTCGTCTGAAAAGGCGAAACGCCGGGCCCTCTCCTCGTTGTGGCCGTATGGAAAAGCGGCCCAGGCCTTTCCGTTGAGGACGGCGAACTCGCAGCGTTTCCAGGGCAGAAATCGATAGCAGGGGCGGAGTCCCATGGCCCGGGTCACTCGAGTGACGATCTCGGTGAAGGTGCCGAGGTTCTCCATGGTCTGGGAGGTGTACGGCTTCCACTCCCCCGTGACCATCCGGAGGTCTTCGGGCAGCGCCGGGGCGCCCCACAGAAAAACCAAAAGGAGTGAAAGGACGGTGACGGACGGCCATCGCGGCATGGCGGAGCTCCTGGATCGGGAGATTGCCTCGGAACTCCTTCAATCCTATCACGGGGGTCGGGCAAGAGCAAATCGGTCTGATTTCGTTGACAGGAGAGGACCAATGCCATTAGGTTTTGAGATCTTCAGCAGAATCCATTCGGTGGGATGCATATGAGAGACGAGCTTCATGTCATCAACGGCCGGTTCGAGAGGAACGCGTTTCCTCTGGAGTGCGACGTGGTGCTGGTGGGCCGGGGACCGGACAACCACATCCGCCTCGACGACCGGTCCGTATCGCGGTCCCACCTGAAGATTCTGCGCCGGGCGGGGGGCTGGGTCCTCGTGGACCTGAGCAGCCGCAACCGGACCCGGGTCGACGGCCGGCCCATCGAGCCGAACACCGAGGTGCCCGTGAATGCAGGGCGACCCATCTCCGTGGGGAACGTCCTGGTGGCCATCGGGCAGGGTTACGAGGAAGCCGGGCTGACCTCCGGGTACATGATCGACCTCGCGTGCCGGAGCGAGGGCGAAGATCCCTATGGGTTTCTGAAGGACCGGCGCATCCTGGACCGGGAGATGCTGTCATCGCTCTACGGGCTCTCGGTCCGCCTCATGCAGTCTGCGGAGCTCTCGAAGCTTCTGGAGGCCGTCGCGGGGTTTGTGGACGCCTCCTTCGAGTCTGCCGACACCCTGGCCGTTTTTCGGGTCGACGAGGAAAGCGGGGAGGTTCGGGACCTTCTCCTCCGTTCGAAGCTTCCGAAAGAGGCCCCCGGCTCCCAAGCCCTTACCGACGTGGTGCGTCGTACCGTCGAAGACCAACGGGCCGTGATCCTGAGCCGCGGGGAGCCCGATGCGGAGAACCGCTCCAGCCCGGTCCGAAGCGTGATGTGCGTGCCCCTGGTTCGAGGCGCCCGGACCGTCGGGGCCCTGTATGTCCACTCCGTGGAGCGGACCTTCGCGTTCGGGCAACGCGACCTTCACCTCTTCACCGCCCTGGGGGCCTCGGCTGGGGCGGCGTTGCAGAGCGCCCTGCGTTTTCACGCGCAGCAGGAGCTGTTGCGAAAGGAGATTCGGGAGCGGAAACGGATCGAAGGCGCCTTCAGAATGAGCCGGAACTACTTCCGGGACCTCTTCGACAACGCCAACGACCTGATCCAGTCGGTCTCGCCGGAAGGGTTGTTCCTGTTCGTAAACCGGGTCTGGATGGAGACCCTGGGGTACACCAAGGACGAGGTCGCCGAGCTGACGATCTTCGACGTCATCGCGCCGGAGAGCCTGGGTCACTGCAAGGAGGCCTTCCAGCAGGTGCTCTCCGGTGAGAGCCTCGAGGCCCTGGAAGCGGTCTTCCTGACCAAGGACGGGCGGAGGGTCCACGTGGAGGGCAACGTCAACTGCCGCTTCGAGCAGGAGCGGCCGGTCTCCACCCGGGCCATCTTCCGGGACGTGACCCAGCGCAAGAAAGCCGAGGCCGCCCTCTGCGAGCGCACCCGGGAGCTCGACATGCGGTACAAGCAGGTCTACTGCCTGTACGCTGTGTCGAGGCTCAAAGGCCGGCCCGGAGCCGCCCTGGAAGATGTGCTCGAAGGGATCGTGGCGCTCATCCCGCCGGCGCTGCAGTACCCGGACATCGCCTGCGCCCGCCTTACCCACCAATCCGAGGTGTTCGAGTCGGAGGGATTTCGAGAGACGGCGTGGACCCTGAGGCGGCCGGTGGAAGCCCACGGCGTGAAGACCGGCCGCGTGGAGGTCTTCTACAGGGAAGAGCGGCCGGAACGGGACGAGGGGCCCTTTCTCGTGGAGGAACGTACCCTGCTCCACGTCATCGCCGAGCAGGTGGGGGAGATCATCGAGCTGAAGCAGGCGGAGACGGACCTGGCCGCCGCCCGGGAACGCGAGCTCGATATCGGATCCAAGATACAGGAGACCCTTCTCCTGGGATCCCCGCCCCGGAACCTCCAGGGCGTTCGCATCGCTTCCATGACCGTGCCCTCCCAGCGCATCGACGGGGACTTCTACGAGTTCATCACCCTGTCCGAAAGCACCCTGGACGTCATCGTGGGGGACGTCATGGGCAAGGGCGTGCCCGCAGCGCTCCTGGCCGCCGGGATCAAGGGGCACTTCCTCAAGGCCCTGAGCGCCATGCTCTCGCCCTCCCGCCCGCCGCCCCTGCCCGCAGACATCGTCCAGGCCGTCCACAACCGCATGGTCCACGAGCTGGTGGACCTGGAGGCGTTCGTCACCCTCATCTACGCCCGGTTCGACCTGGAGAGGAACCGCCTGGAGTTCGTCGACTGCGGCCACCCGAGGATCCTCCGCCTCTCCGGCGGAGGCGCTGAGACGACCGCGCTCGAGGGGCACAACGTCCCCCTGGGCTTCAGGCGGAAGGAGACCTACCGGCAGGTCTCGGTTCCCTTCGAGGAGGGTGACCTGTTCTTCTTTTACTCGGACGGCATCACCGAGGCCCGGGACGCCCAGGATCGGCTCTTCGGCCGGGAACGGCTTCTCCACTGTCTTCAGGAGGGCGCCGGTCTTCCTGTGGAGCAGGTGGTCGAGCGGGTGCGGGACGCGGTGATGGCGTTCTCGAACACCCGGTCCTTCCCCGACGACCTGACCTGTGTGGCCGTGCGGATCGGCGGGGATCCCGGACCGGAGCCGCTGTCCCGGCTGGATCTGGAGCTCCCGAGCCGGCTCGAGGAGCTGGAGGGGCTGCGTCTCTTCGTCCGGCGGGCCTGCACCATGAGCGGGCTGGAGGCCACCGATGAGGACACCCAGTGGCAGATCGGCATCGCGGTGAACGAGGCCTTTTCCAACATCGTGAAGCACGCGTACGAGGAGGACCCCGAGGGGCGCGTTCGGGTGGAGGTGGAGGTCTTTCCGGACGAGTGGGTGTTCACCCTTCGACACCGGGGCAAGCCCTTCCCCGGCGCCGATCACCGCCAACCTCCCCCGGTGGACCTTGCCCGGGACCACGGGTTCGGCCTCATCATCATGGACAACTACATGGACAATGTGTCCTACTCGAGCGCCCCGGACGGGACCCAGGCGGTCCGGCTCGTGAAGAAACGACGGAGGTGAGACCCATGGAGCTCGACGTGCAATCCGCCGGAGAGGTCACCGTGGTGACCCTTCCCGGGGAGACCCTGGATGCGGGGAACAGCCGGGAGTTCAGGAACCGCGTCCAACCGGTCCTGGAGGCCCACGACCGGGTGGTGTTCGATCTGTCCCGTCTGACCTTCGTGGACAGCTCGGGGTGTGGCGCCCTTGTCTCCTGCCTCCGCGGGATGAAGGAAGCCGGCGGCGACCTGTTTCTGTGCAACCTGTCCAGCCAGGTCCGGGATCTGTTCAACGTGATCCGTATGGACCAGGTCTTCCGGATCTTCGAGACCCCGGACCAGGCGGTGGCGGCGTTCTTCGAGTAGGTCCTCCAGCGGTTGTTCAGGGAAACAGTTTGTCCACGGCGCTCTGGAGCTCAGGCTACTGGTAGATGTCCACCAGCTGGGTCTTGGTGACCTGCAGCCGCTTCTCGATGATGTTGGCGATGCGTCGCATGATCAGGAAGGCCATCTCGTAGTCCTGCACAAAGAGCTTCTCCATCTCCGCGCCTTTCCAGGCGAAGAGCTTCACGTCCGTCAGGGCCCGGGCGTAGCCCAGGTACTTTCGGTACTCCGTGTCGAGGAGGGCGGAGAATCCGAAGGTCATGCCGCAGGTGATCTTGGTGACGAGGATGCGCCTGGATGGGTTCTTTTCCGTCTCCAGGCCCACGTCTCCTCCCAGGATCGAGTACAGGCGCTCGGCGTACTCTCCCTCCCGGAAGATGTACTCGCCCGCCTGGAAATCCATGACAGTGGTGATCGGCTCGAGCTTGTGGAGCATCTCGTCCGTGAGATAGCCGAGCATGCGAATGCTTCGGAGCTGCGTGATCTCGATCATGGGCTCCTCCTTTCCCCCGGGCGTGCCGGACCGTCCGTCGGGAGCGCCTGGAACCGGCCTGGGGCCGGTTCAGGGTCACGATGCGTGATCCGACCGAACGGAGCCAGTCGCTTCCCTGCGCTCAGGAGCCTGGCTCCGTGCAGGTGCGGACCGTTTCATCCCGGCCAGGATAGCAGATCGTTCCCGGCCTTGTACACAACATCCAGCAACCCTGCCCGGCTCTTCTTCAGACCTGATCGATCATGTCGAGGATCTGGTCATTGTCGAAACCGGCCAGCCGGATCGCCCCGGACCGGCAGGAGGCGGTGCAGAGCCCGCAACCCTTGCACAGGGTGGACTGGATCTGCATCTTTCCGGTCCGCTCGTCCCGGGCGGGCGCGGAGTAGGGGCAGATCGAGGCGCAGACCCCGCACATGCTGCACAGGTCCGGGTCCACGGAGGCCACGGTCCCGCTCACCGAGATCCGTTCGGCGGCGAGCAGGGTCGAGGCCCGCGCCGCCGCGGCCTGGGCCTGGACGATGCTCTCGTCCATGGGCTTGGGCGCGTGGGCCAGACCGCAGACAAAAATGCCCTCGGTGGAGAAATCCACCGGGCGGAGCTTGACGTGGGCCTCGGCGAAGAAGCCGTCGTCGTTCCGGGAGATCTTGTAGAGCTGCGCGAGACTGGACTGGTTCCGCGGCACCACGGCGGCGGCCAGCACGAGCAGGTCCGGCCGGACGCTCATGCGACGGTTGAGGCCGGTGTCCGTAAAGGTCGCTCTCAACCGGCCGTCCTCGATTTTCACATCGAAGCCTTCCTCGGCTCGGTACCGTACGAACACGATGCCGGCCTCCCGGGCCTTCCGGTACAGGTCCTCCCGCAGGCCGTAGGGCCGCATGTCCCGGTACACGACGAGGATGCGCATGTCCGGGTTGAGGGACTTGAGCGCCAGGGCGTTCTTGATGGACTGGGTGCAGCACACCTTGGAGCAGTAAGGGCGCTCCGGGATGCGGGACCCCACGCACTGCAGAAACACCGCGGTGCGGGTTTCCTCGAGCGTCCGGTCCTCGACGCGCAGCCTGCGCTCCAGCTCCAGGCCGGTGACGATGCCGGGGTGCTCCCCGAAGAGGTGCTCCCGGGGCGCATACTCCAGGGCACCCGTGGCCACGATGGTCACGCCGTGCTCGAGCATTCGGCTCTCGCGGCCCTGGCGGATCATGGATCGAAAATGCCCGACGAACCCGTCCACCTCCGTGACCTCGGCCCCGAGAAAGACCTGGATCCCCGGGTGGCGCTCCACGTCCTCGATCAGCCCGGCCACATAGGCGGGAAGGGGCTCGCCCTTCCACGTCTCGTAGAGGGACCGTCCGTGCCCGCCGAGCCGGCGGCCCTGCTCCACGAGGTAGGTGGGGTAGCCCTGGTTGGCCAGGTGTCTGGCCGCCTCCATGCCGGCGATACCGCCACCGATCACCAGGGCGACCGGAATGATCTCCAGCACGGGCTCTTTCAGCGGCCGGAGGGTGCGGGCCTTGGCCACGGACATGGCGACCAGGTCTTTGGCCTTGCGGGTCGCCCCTTCCGGGTCCTCCCGGTGGACCCAGGAGCACTGGTTTCGAATGTTGGCCATCTCGAACAGGTACTTGCTCAGCCCCGCGTTGACAAGGGTCTCCTGAAACAGCGGTTCGTGGGTCTTGGGCGTGCACGCCGCCACCACCACCCGGTTGAGCCCCTTCTGGCGAATCAGGCCGGCCATCTTGTCCTGGGTGTCCTGAGAGCAGCTGAAGAGGTTCTGCTCGGCATAGGCGACGCCCGGCAGGGTCCGGGCGAAATCCACGACCCGGGGCACGTCCACGATGCCCGCGATGTTGGTGCCGCAGCAGCAGACGAACACGCCGATGCGCGGCGGGAGCCCTCGAACGTTCTGCTCCTCGGCCAGTTCGGGCGTTCGCGTGAGCTCCCAGCGCACATCGGCCAGGTCCGCGGCCACCTCGGCCGCGGCGGCGCTGGCGTCCACCACGGAGGACGGAATGTCCTTGGGGGCCTGGTGCGCACCGCTGACGTAGACACCGCGCCTCGAGGTCCGGACCGGGCGATAGCTGCTCGTCTGCACGAACCGGTAGGAATCGAGATCCACCCCCAGGATGCGGGCCAGCTCGGCGCTCCCTGCGCTCGCTTCCAGCCCCACGGAGAGGACCACCAGGTCGAAGCCCTCCTCCACGCGCTTTCCGGCTTCGTCCACGTACCGGACCCGGTTCGTCCCGTCGGACGAGACCACGTGCGAGATTCGGGCCTTGACGAAGCGCACGCCCTGCTCGGTTCTGGCACGTTCGTAGTATCGCTCGAAGTCCTTTCCCGTGGTGCGGATGTCCATGTAGAAAACGGCGGCGTCCAAGGCTCCATGGCAGTGCTCCTTGGCCAGCACGGCCTCCTTGACGGCGTAGGTGCAGCACACGCTGGAGCAGTATCCCCGGCCGCCGAGGCTGGGCTCTCTCGACCCCACGCACTGGAGCCAGGCGATGTTCCGAGGCTCCCGGCCGTCCGAGGGGCGGACCAGGCGGCCTCCGGTGGGACCGGAGGCGGAGAGCATACGTTCGAACTCGATGCTGGTGACCACGTCGGGGTTCTTCCGGTACCCGTAGGTGTCGTGCTCCGAAGGGTCGTAGGTCCCGGTGCCGTCGGCGAGGACGACCGCCCCCACCCGCAGGGTGCGCTCTTCGGGCTGCTGGTCGTAGTCCACGGCCCCGGTGGGACAGACCTTGGCGCAGTTACCGCACTTGCCCCGGGTCAGCTTGATGCATTGCTCGGGATCGATGGCGTACTTCAGCGGAACGGCCTGGGCGTACTTCAGGTAGATGGCTTTTCTGGGGACCAGCCCTTCGTTGTATTCGTCGGGGACCTTTTTCGGGCACTTCTCCGTGCAGGCCCCGCAGGCGATGCACTTGTCCACATCCACGTAACGGGGGTGCTGGACCACCCGGACCTCGAAGCTCCCTCGTTCACCGGAGACGTCCTTCAACTCGGTGAGGGTGAGCAGCTCGATGTTGATGTGCCGGCCGACCTCGACCAGTTTGGGCGAGATGATTCACATGGCACAGTCGTTGGTGGGAAAGGTCTTGTCCAGCTGGGACATCATCCCGCCGATGGAGCTGGATCGCTCCACGAGGTAGACGTAAAAGCCGGAGTTCGCCAGGTCCAGCGCCGACTGCATGCCGGTGATGCCTCCACCGACGACCATGACTGCGCCTGTTTGCTCGAAGATCATGCGATCGCTCCACGTGCCCCCCGGCACGCTTTCACGGGCGCCCGGAGGGGATGAAACCGTTTGGTTCCGCCGGCGGGCTAGGGCTCGCCTTCGGCGGTCTTCAGGGTGGTCGGGTCCAGGTTCAGGTGCTCGTACTCGATGCCCATGCAGAACCCCAGAAGCTGGGGATAGAGCAAGGTGGCCACGGGATCGGGGCCTCCCCCGTTTTCGGCGAACCCGCGCTGGGCCGTGTCGAACTGAAGCTGGCAAAAGGGACAGGCCGTGCACAGGACGTCCGCCCCGGCCTCGGCGGCCCGGCTCAGCTTGCTGCGCGTCAGGTCCAGGGAGAGGTCGTCGTTGACCCCGAGCAGCGGGGCCCCGCAGCAGTCCAGCCGGGTGTCCCACGTCACGCTCTCGGCGCCGGTCAGCTCCACCAGGCCGTCGAACATCCTGGGCGCCACGGGGTCGTCGAACCCGGTCACGCGGCTCGGGCGAAGGGCGTGACAGCCGTTGTGGGCCGCGACCTTGAGTTCTGCGGCCGGACGGGTGATCTGGGCCTTCAGGGCCTCCGGTCCGATTTCGTGAAAGAGCACACTCAGGAGGTGGAGGATGCGGACCTCCGGTCGAACCGCCAGGCCTTCCGTGCGGAGCCGCCGCTCCACCTCCCCGCGGGCGGCGTCGTCCCGCTCGAGCAGGTGCTGCGCCGACTTGAGCGAACCGAAGCAGCAGCTGCAGAGGACCAGCATGTCGTGTCCCATGCGTCCCGCCAGGGCCATGTTCCGCGCGGCGGAGAGCAGGAACGCCTCCCGGTCCACGTTTCTCAAGGGATAGCCGCAGCAGGTGAACGCTCGAGAGTCGACGAGCCGGACCCCGAGCCGTTCCAGGACCGCGCGGGATGCGGTTTCGTAGGCGGGGAGGCGCGCGGGGATGTTGCAGCCGATGAACAGTGCGTAGGTTTTCATGCCTTGTCCTGTGACCCCTTCATGATCGCCGTTTCTCGACGCTTCGGTTCTTCAGGGTGTAGAGGATGTCCGTGACCCGCACTCCCTGGGGGCAGTGCTCCTCGCACTGGTAACAGGTGACGCAGTCCCAGAGCATACGCGAGCGGCCGGCCAGGTCCGTCAAACCCAGACCCAGGCTGCCCATGATCTGGTGGGGCAGGAGGCCGAGGACGGCGCCCGGCTCTTCGTAGTCGGCCACCACCGGGCAGACCGTGGTGCAGGTCTTGCACCCGAAGCAGCTCGTGAAGTGGGCGGCGTTGAGTTCCGGATCCTCAGCCGCTCCGGTGGACGCGGTCAGGTCCAGGGGCTCGCCGCCGGCCGGGGAGCCGCTCCCGTTCCTGCCGCGGGTGACGCTCTCAACGGCCCGGCGAAGGGGGGCGTCATAGTCGGTGACCTCCTCCAGAGACCCCTTGCGAAGACCCCGAAAAAAGCTGAAGGGCGACAGCATCACCGGCTCGGGCGCCCCCTGCTGCACCAGGTCCTCCCGCACGCACACCCACAGCTCCCTCAGGTGGATCCCCGAGGGGCAGACCACGGTGCAGCGGTCGCAGTTCGAGCAGATCCACGCCCCCTGGCGAAGGGCCTCCAGCCGCTCCGGCTCGGGGCGTCCGTCCCGCCCCAGCTTCCGCAGGTAGTCCATCCGCTCCGAAGGCAGGATGTAGGGATTGTCGAAATAGGACGCTACGGGCGCCTGGGAGCACCGAAGGCTGCACGTGCCGCACTGGGTGCAGGCGTCCAGCTCGATGGCCTGCCTCGTGGCGACGTTGGCGGGCTCGGGGCGGCCGCGGGAGGTCACCGCGCCGGCCACGAGACCCACCGGGGTCGCGATCACGTGGAACATCTTGCTGAAGGGCAGGTAGGCCAACCCCGCGAAACAGGCCAGGATGTGCAGGGTCCAGAGCAGGTCCACGGCGGAGACGGCTTCCAGGAACGGGGCCGCGGGCCGAAGGACCCGGTTGACCCCGTAGCTGGCAAAGGCCCATTGGGAGGGAGCGTGGCAGAAGGCGCAGTTCATCTCGTGGGCCATTTCCCCTTCGGACAGGACCTCCTCGGAAAACGGCGGGGACAGGCGCGGCGATGAGAGCCCCAGCTTTTCCACCCAGTAGCTCTCGAGGGCCATGACTTCGGAGGTGGCCTCCGGATCGGCCCACTCCTCCACCATGTGCATGAACTCGCCGTGGGAGAGCATCTTGGCCCCTTCGAGAGCAAACCCGGAGCCCATGATGACCCCCAGAATGCAGACGGCGAAGACGTCCGGCGCCCGGGTCTTCAGCCGGGGGACCTTCCGGACGAACCGCCGGTAGACGGCCAGGCCCAGGCCGGCCAGGACAAGCACGCCGAAGAGGTCCCTCAGGAAAAAGAAGGGGTTGATGGTGCTGTAGTACGGGTCGAACAGGTTCGCCGTGATGAGCCCGTCCAGGGCGTGCATGAGCAGGAGCAGCATGAAGCCGCCGAAGATGCACATGTGCATGACCCATCGGAGGGCATCCTCCTCGAGGATCCTTCGCAGGAGCACGCCGTCGAGCAGGAATGCCTTGAAGGCGGTGCCGATGGACCGGCTGAAGAGGGTCCGGCCCATGCCCCGGAGCGCGGCACCCGCCCGCTGGGACGCGGGGATGGTGCGAGAGGCCGGGCCGATCCTGCGGGTGAGCCAGAGGGACACCCGCCAGGCCGTACCCAGCAGGAAAACAAGGAGGGAGCTGTACAGAAGCACCGAAAACAGCATGAACACGAACCTCCTGGTCAGCGGGCGGCAGGACGAAGGGCCTGTTCGGATGGGCGTGCCGGCGGTTCAACCGGAAGCGGTGCATCGAGCAGATGGCTGTCCTAACGCGTGTATCCTGTTTTGTCAAGGGCTTGTTTCAAGGCCTGTTTCAAAGGAGTTTCATCCGGGTTGATTTTCCCTTACGGGCGTGGCAAAACCGGAGCCGGTGGAAGAAGACAAGGAGGTACGTGATGACGGATGAGTTCGACCGGTTCGTGCAGGCCATGCAGGACCAGATCAATGAGGAGACCCGGCGGGACTACGGCGAGGCCGCCTACGAACGTTGGCGGAACCCGAAGTACGCGGGCGTCCTCGTGAACCCGGACGGGTACGGCCGGGTCACGGGGACCTGCGGCGATACCATGCAGATCTTCTTGCGCTTTCAAGGGGAGCGCGTTTCGGAGGCCACGTTTCAAACCGACGGCTGCGGCTCCAGCGGCATCTGCGGGTCGTTCGCCGCGGAGCTCGCCCTGGGCAAGACCGCGGAGGAGATCGCCGGGGTCTCCGGGCAGACCATCCTGGACGTGCTCGGGGGGCTTCCGGAGGAGGACCGGCACTGTGCGTTTCTGGCGGCCGAGACCCTGCAGGAGGCCCTGGACGATTCCATGAAAAAGGCGGTGACCTGAGGGGCGCCGGCCTCATGCTCCGGAACGCCCGGCCGGGACCCGGGGCAGGTGGACCGTGAAGACGGAACCCCGCCCCGGTTCGCTTTCCACCTCCACATGTCCCCCGTGGCCTTCCACCACCGCTTTGACCGTGGCAAGCCCCACACCGAACCCCGAGGACTTGGTGCCGAGGTGGGCGCGGAAGTAAGGGTCGAAGATGTGCGGGAGCTTCTCCGCGTCAATCCCCGCACCCTCGTCCTCGAAGCGGACGAGCACGAACTCCCCCGTCTCCTGCGTGCTGATGGAGACATGTCCTCCGGGCTCGGAGAACTTGAGCGCATTGTCGAGCAGGTTCTTGAAGGCCCGTCTCAGGTGTTCCGGATCGGCGGTGAGATCATCGGGCCCGTCCTCGGAGCGAAGGTCCAACAGGATGCCGAGCTGCTCCGCCTGGACCTGGTAGGAGGCCGCCAGGCGCTCCAGCTCGTCCTTGAGGGACATGGGCTGGAAGCTCAGCTTCAGCCCCCCGGTCTGGAGCCGGGAGAACTCCAGGAACTCCCGGGTCATGGACTCGAGCTTCTCGGTTTCGTCGAGGAGGATGTCCAGGTATTGGCCCAGCTTCTCCGGGTCGCTTCGAGCCGAGGGTTTCTGGAGCCGGTGGGCGAAGCCGCCGATGATGGTGAGCGAGGACTTCATGTCGTGGGCGACCATGGAGATGAAGTGGGCCTTGTCCTGCTCCAGGCTCTTGAGGTAGCTGATGTCCTGAAAGGTTTCCACCCCGCCGAGGAGCTCTCCCCGGTCGTTGAGCAGGGCGGCGGTCTGCATCTGGACAGGGATGGTCGCTCCGTAGCGGTTCTGGATGGTGGTTTCCAGACGCACCATGGGATGGCCGCCTCGTATGACGCTGGCCAGGGGGCACTGGGCCTTGCACATCCCCCCTTGGAGCACCTCTCCGCAGAAGCGGCCCAGGGCCTCCTCCCGGGTGTAGCCGGTGACGGCCTGAGCTTGAGGATTGAAGCTGGTGACCCTCCGGTGGGCGTCTACGGTGAGGACGCCGATGGGCAGGCTGTCCATGGTGAACCGGAGGAATCGCAGCGGATCCAGGGTATCCGGACTGGGCATGGCTCCCTCTCCAGCGCAAGGGATATCATGGACGAATCATTGTCTTCCATTGCACGACCTTCCATGGCACCTGTCAAGCCTTGTTTCATTTTTTCCGGGCCACCAGGACCAGGTGCTGGCCCAGCAAACGGAGCAAAGGAACGCGCTCCAGGAGGGATTCCGTTGCATCGATCCAGCGCGTCAGGCGTTCGGGGTCCTTCCGGGTCAGGGACGCGATCCACAGGACGGGAGGAATCTCCACCTCGAAGCTCGTGCAATGGACGGTTTCGAAGCCGGTGTCCGAAAGCATGGACCGCAGCTCCCGTTGCGAGAAGTGGTAGTGCATGCCGTACTGCGGTGCAGGGTTCCGGCGGTCGTACTCTCCGCGTTCGTGCAGGTGATGATACGGGGGCAGCACGTGATCCCAGGCGAGGCTGAGCACCTTCTCCAGTAAGCGAAAGGGATTGGCCGTGTAGGCCAGGTCGTGCCGGCTGGGGGTGGTGAGAAGGAGGGTTCCGTTCGGCGCCAGGAGCGCATGAGCGGCGGCGAGTCCTTCCTCGGGGCGAAGCAGGTGCTCGAGGACCTCGGTCATGAGGATGCAGTCGAAGCGCTCGGACTGGAACGGGGGGTTCGAGGCGTCCGCGGTCACGAACCCGGGAGAAAAGGCGCCGTTGCGTTTTCGGGCGCGGGATGCCGCCAGCACGAGCTTGTTGTGATCCAGGTCCATCCCGACCACCGGGGCCTTCAATGCTTCCCGGACATAGTGGGTGTGGACACCGAAGCCGCAGCCGGCGTCGAGGACCAGCCGGGCCCGCCGGACACGTGCGGAAAGGAGCCTCTGAACCCGTTCGTAGCGGAGGTGGTAGAAGACCCGCTCCAGGGGCGGGCGGGAGCGGGCCCGCTCCTCGGGGGTCTGAAAGCCCGGCACGGAGGAGTACCGGTTCTCGAGCCGCTTCACGTCGTCGAGGATCATGGCGTTACGGAGAGGCGTAGCGGCCCGAGCGTTCAGGACGGCCTCCCGCCGGTACCAGAGGTAGGCGCCGAGAAACGCCAGGAGGCCCAGGACCGAGAGGCTCCAGGTGCGGAGCAGGACGAGGTCCAGCAGGACGGCGGCCAGAAGGACCGTTTCCAGGAAGTGTATCATGGGCGCTACTCGGACATCTTCAACAGCACACCGCTCCTCTTTGCGTGCCGAAGGGCCAGGATCAGGACGGCGACGGCGGCGGCGAGGTACAGGAATACCAGCACAAACCCTTTGAGGAGCAGGTTCCCGGTGCTCGGTTCGAATCCGTACTGGGAACGGAAGAACTCCAGAAAGTAGGTGACCGGGATGCAGGCGCTCAACGTCTGGAGAGGCTTCGGCAGGATGCTCACCGGGTAGTAGATGCCGCTGAGCAGAATGAGAACGCTCACGATGGAGGTGGCGCCCACATGGGCCCTTCCGCCGAAGCGGAAGGCCAGTGCAATCACCACGATTCCGATGACGGCGGAGGAGAGCACCAGACCCGTGTAGAACAGAAAGAGGGCGCAGATGCCCGGGCCCCAGAACCGGAACCCGAATGCCCAGGCCGAGAAGCCCGAGAGGAGGAGAAACACCAGGGCCGAGTGGAAAACCCCCATGACCCACGCCCCCAGGACCAGGTGGAAGGGGGTCATGGGAGAGGCGATCTCGTGCTTCAGGCTCTTGTTCCAGACGCTGTAGAGCATCACATAGGAGATGTCCAGCTGTCCGACCTGAATCACGCTCAGAGCGATCACCCCCACCAGGATGAAGGCCACCTGGTCGGGGTCGAGCCGCAGGTAGCGGGTCAGTAGGCCCACGGAGACCAGCCCGATGGCGGGCCAGAACAGGATCTCGAAGACGTGAAAGACCCGCTTCCGTGTGATCAGGCCGATTTTGTAGAAAAAGGCGCTAGCCTGGATGCATTCCGCCCGCCAGTTCGACAAAGACGTCTCCCAGTGTCGGTTCCGTGATCTCGATGTGCTCGACCCGGCCCCCGCTCTCGAGGATCCTGGCCAGTGCAGGGCCCAGGGCCTCCTGCCGGCGCTCCAGCCGGAACCGAAGCGTGTCGTCCGCAGGCTCCAGCTCGCGCACCGCCTCGAGGGATCCCAGGGCCGCTGCAGCGGCTTTCAGGTCCTTCCCACGGACCACGATCCGCTCCCGGTGCCGAAGGCTCTCCTTGAGCTCGCTCGCGTCGCCGACCCGGATGAAGGCCCCTTCCATCAGGAAGGCGATCCGGTCGCTCATCTGCTCGGCCTCGTCCATCTGATGGGTGGTGAGAATGATGGTGGTGCCGGCGCGTTGATGCCATTCCTTGAGCCGGTCGCGAATGGAGAGGCAGATTCTCGGATCCAGGCCCAGGGTGGGTTCGTCCAGAAAGAGAATGCGGGGGTCGTTCAGCAGGCTCTTGGCCAGCACCAGCCGCTGCTTGAGACCCGTGGAAAGCTGGTTGAAGGGGACGTGCCGGTAGGGTTCAATCTCGAAGAACCGCGTGAGCTCCTCGGTTTTTCGTGTCCGCTCCCTTCGAGGCAGGCCGTAGAGCCTTCCGAAGTAGCTCAGGGTCTCCTCCACCGTGAAGTTGTCCGGCAGATTGGGGTGGCCGCTGGCGATGTTCACGATGCTTCGAATGACGCGCTGCTCGCGACGGATGTCTCTGCCCCAGACCGTGCCGCCCCCCCGGTCCGGATAGAGGAGCCCGGACAGGATGGAGATCAGCGTGGTCTTTCCGGCCCCGTTGGGACCCAGGATGCAGAAGACCGACCCCGGGTCCACGCGAAGGTCCACCCCTCGAAGGGCCCGCGCGGGGGGCGCCTTTCGGGTCCCCCGGTAGGTCTTCTCCATTCCGGTGACATCGATCGCAGGTGCAACGCGTTCTGGGTCCATGACGGTGCGGCTCCGGACGGGGCCCGGAAGGGCGCCCCGTCAGGGAGATCGGCTACTCGTACTCGATGTCGTAGTCCTTCAGCTCCACGTCGCGGAAGCTGACCCGTTCGAACTCCTCGGTTCGCGGGTAGGGGGCGGTGGCGTCGATGCCGTACTTGGTCACCGTGCCGCCCTTGCCGTCGGGGTTGATCTCCACCATGGGGTTGAGAATGTGCCCCCACTGGTTCTTCATGATGACGAGGTCCTCGTCCGGGTTGAACCGCGTGCTCATGGCCCAGTTCACGTCGATGGGGTCGTAGAGGTTCACGTCCTTGTCCACCACGATCACCCGCTGAAGCGGCTTGAAGGCCTTGAAGGTTTCCTGGATCACCTCCTTGCCGAGGCCCTTGCGGTCCTTGTCCACCTGCACCACGGCGCCGTAGAAGCCGCATCCGCCTGGATCCAGGTACACGGCCTGAACCTGGGGCAGCTTCTCCTTGACCGTGCCGAAGATCTTGGCCTCGGCGGTGAAGCCGACCGCGTTCCAGACCTCCTGGCCGGACAGGAGGCTGTGAAAGGTGGGGTTCTGTCGATGGGTGATGGCCTTGACCCGCATGACCCAGCGCTTCTTGCGCGAGGCGTAGTACCCGGTCACCTCTGCAAAGGGGCCTTCCTCCTCGCGCACGTTGGGAAGGATCTCCGCCTCGATGACGAACTGGGCGTCGGCGTAGGCCGGCACGTCGACGGTCTGGGCCTGGATGAAGTCGATGGGGCGGCCCAGGATGTGGTGGGCGATGCGGTGCTTGCCCGCCCCCTGCCGCGGGACGGCGGAGACGATCCACGGCGCGAGGCCCACCCCATTGTTGATGGTGACCTCCAGGGGCTTGTTCTGCTTCTCCATGATCTCCAGGTAGGCCCCCAGGTGACGGCCCGGATCGATGAGAAAGGAGAGGCGGTCCTTGCCCGTGACCATCAGCCGGTGAATGCTGATGTTCGGCACCCCGGTCTCCGGGTGCCGGACCACGACCACGGAGGCGTCGAAGTACCGTCCCCCGTCCTTCAGGGCGTGGTTGGGAACCGGCAGCTTGTAGAGGTCGGGCTCCTCCATGATGACCTCGTTGGCGGGACCCCGCTCCAGGATCTTCTCGGAGAGAGCGCCGGGATCTTTCTTCCAGGGACCGATGCCCGAGGCGATGGTGAACGGGATCTGCTCCTTGGGCACGTTGAACAGGTCGCCCACGATGTCCCGGTTCCAGAGCAGGCCCATGAACACCGGGTACTCGCTGCCCTTGACGTTCTCGAACAGGACGCACTTGTCCCCTTCGAACTTCTTGGCGATTCCGGCCAGCTCGTACTCGGGATCCACCTCGGACTTCACTCGCACGAGGTTTCCGGTTTTCTCGAGGAACGCGATGCATGCGTCCTGATCGACCAGACGTTCGGCCACGGCGTCCGTCATGGCTCCGGCGAATGCGGGGCCGCAGAGCAACACGGCCGTGAGGACGGTCAAAACGGTCATGGGCAGCACTCTTCTCGTTCTCATGAAATCTCTCCTTCCTCTTCGGGTGCACGACTCGGGATGGGCGGTCTTCTTCGGCGGGCAGCACCTCCTTTTCGTGGACACCGGTCCGGGCCCGGTGGTTTTGCTCGAGATAGTATACGGCCGGGGCGGACGGTTGCGCAAGGGGGTTCCGAGGAAAAGGGTCGGAAACGGCTCGTGCGGAACGGGATGGCGTCTCCGGGCGGACTTGTGGTATGGGAGGATCAGGAACCCACCAGTGGAGGAAACCCATGGGACTCTTCAATCTCTTTGCCGGAAAGACCCCGGAGGACCTGGAAGCCAGGGGCGACGACCTGATGGCCGCCGGGGAGTACGGAAGGGCCAAGATCGAGTATGAGAACGGTCTGGAGAAGGTTCGCAGAAAAGGGCCGCGGGACAAGGCCCTGGAGGGCCGGCTCGTTGAGAAGTCCAGCCGGGCCCGGGAGGCCCTGGCCGTCCGGCACAAGGAGGAGGGTCTGGAGATCCTCGAGTCCGAGTACGACGAGGCCGCAGAGGAGTGCTTCCGTCTGGCCCTGACCCTCACCGAGGACCCCGAGCTGGTCCGGGAGCTCGAGGGGCTCCTGGACGGGATCCGCACCCGCAGACGGGAGACGGCCCCACCGGCCGAGACGGACGCGGACCTCTTCACCGAAACAGGCCACGGCCGGACCTCCACCGACACGGAGGAGACCTTCAACGCCTTGCTGAGCCCGCTGCCCCAAGCCGTGCGGAGGGCCTTTCGCCGCTACGGCCCGACGTTTCGGGAGGGGTACGTGGCGCTCCACCAGGGGGCGTTTCGCCGGGCCGCGGATCTTCTCTCCGAGGCCCTGGAGGAGAACCCGGACGGCGAGCGCATCCTTCCCGAGCTGGCCACGGCCTACCTGAACCTGGACAGGCCCACCGAGGCCTGGGACCTGGCGGACGCCTTCGTGCAGTCCCACCCCGACGATCTGCATGGCTGGCCGGTGCTCTGCGAGGTGCTCTGGTCCCTGGGGGAGTACGACACCGCCCTTCGGCGGCTGGGGACCTGCCCGTCCCCCCTGGCCGAGTCCGAGTCCCTCCTGCACCTGCGGGGGGAGACCCTTCTCAAGGCCGGTCGCCCGGGCGAGGCGGAGCAGGTGTACGAGGACGCACTGGAGTCCCGGGGGTTCACCCCGGAGATCGCCCGGGCCCTGGCCGGCGTCTACGAGGAGCAGGGGAAAAAGGAGGAGGCCCGGGACCTGTACGGGCGGCTTCTGGAGGGGTGCCGCACCTGCGCCGGGCCGAACGATCCCGCAGCCAAGCAGCGATACGCCCACCTGAGCTTCGAGCTGGGGGATGCCAGCCCGGGGGTGCTGCAGCTTTTCCTCCAGCTGGTCCAGGAGCACCCGGAGGGCCGGGCCGACTACTACGACAAGATCAGCCGCATCTACGCCGCCCAGGGCAACCAGGCGGAGGCCGAGCGGTTCGAAGGCTTCTCCCGGCAGGCCCGCGGGTGAGCGGTGGAGGGGTTGCACACCTCACGGTGCATCCTGGAAGTCGCGGATTTGTCAGAGGCTCGTTTATTACGGTCCTTCGACGACCCGGATTCCCGTACCGGTCTTCGGCGAGAATCCCCCTGAAATCCTTCCCGCTTCGAGGCCTTGCACAAGGGACTGTGGGCGATGCCCTGTTCCCGGTGCAGGCCGGGGCCTTCCGGTTCGAAAACCGCCGTTCCGAATCTCTACCGCCCTTCAGGACCCTTGGGGGAGCGCGCCGACCTGGAGGTCGATTTGCACTGCATGGACCAGGGGTTACACGCCTGTCCGCCCGGGACGCCGGGAGACACCCGGACTCCGTGCCCATCATACGGCTCTGCCGGCACGAATCTTGTTACCCTCCCGGCTTGCCATGCCCAGAAACGCCAGACTCGACGTCCCGGGGGCCTTGCACCACATCGTGGCCCAAGGGATCCAGGAACCCATCTTTCGGACGAACGCCGATCGGATGGACTTTCGCGACCGGCTCGGCGCCGTGCTCGAGGAGACGCGAACCGCCTGCCTCGCCTGGGCGTTGATGCCCGATCACCTTCACCTGGTCCTGAAGAGCGGTCATGCCTCCCTCTCCACGGTCATGCGGGGACTTCTCACCGGGTATGCCCGGGGGTTCAACCGAAGGCACCGCAGGACGGGCTCCCTGTTTCGAAAACGGTTCAAGTCGGTGGTGTGCCAGGAGGAGACCTTTCTCCTGCCGCTGGTGCGGACCGTCCACCTGGACCCGGTGCGCGCCGGGCTGATCGAGGATCTGAGCCGGCTGGACACGTACGCCTGGACCGGGCACAGCACCCTGATGGGGTTGGTGCGGAACCGCTGGCAGGACACGCGCAACGTGCTGAAGCGGTTTCGCGGCAAGGGGAGGTCGGCACGCTGGGCCTACCGCGCCTTTGTTCAGGAAGGCCTGGCCGACGGCCGTCCGTCCCGGCTGAGCGGCGGAGGCCTCGTTCGAAGCGCGGGAGGCTGGCCCCGGGTCAAGGTCCTGCGGCAGATGGACGCCGTCCCGCCCAGTGACGAGAGGATTCTGGGCGACGGTCCCTTCGTGGAGCGCACCCTGCGCTTGGCCAAGCTGACCGAGGACCGCCGGGCCGAGCGATTGTCCCGGGGCATGACCGTGGAGAAGCTCGCAACCCGGGCGGCCCGGCTCTACGGCTTGCATCCGACCGAGATCTGGGCGGGGGGCAAGGGCCGCCCCCTGGTCGAGGCGCGCAGCCTCATGTGCTTCTGGGCGGTCCGTGAGCTGGGCCTGGCCCAGTCCTTTCTCGTCCGTCGCCTGCACCTCTCCGCCGCCGCGGTCAGCAAGTCCGTCCGCCGGGGAGGAAAGCTGGTGGCGGAGCTGGGATTCTCTCTTCGATAGCGGCTCATCTTGCCTTCGCCATGCAAAGCGGCAGCCGATGATTGCGTGCTTGTGGGAAGAACGTGTTGCGGGTATGATGTCCCGGAACCTCTTTTCTGAGACCGAGCCGAAGGACGAACATGAACGAGCTTCTTTCCATGGAGACCGTGTCGGCCGCGCTGGAGGGGCTCCGGGTCTGGCTCGAAGAGCGGGTCCTCTCGCCGGGCACGCTGGTGCAGGCGGTGGTGGCCGCGGTCGCAGTGGCGATGGGAGAAGCCGCGGGTCGTCCCCTTCGAAGGGTCGCGTCCGCCCGCACGGAAGGACGCATGACGCCGGGGACCCGGGTGGCGCAAGCGGTCCGGGCCGCCATCCGTCTGATCCCGGTGGCCGTGGTCATCGTCCTCCTCTGGGTGAGCGCCATCGCGGTCCGCCGGGCCGGGGGGGAGGCCTTTCTCCTGGCCATCCTCCAGACCCTGCTCGTGGCCTGGCTGACCATTCAGCTCGTGACCTCCGTGCTGCTGGATCGATTCTGGTCGCGGTTCATCGCCACCACGGCCTGGATCCTCGCCGCGCTCCACATCGTGGGGGTGCTCGGTCCGGCATTGACCTTTCTGGACGAGGTGGGGTTCAGTGTCGGGAAGGTGCACGTGACCGTGCTCTCCCTGCTCAAGGCCGCCATCGTCCTCCTGGTCCTCCTGCGCCTGGGGTCCTGGCTCGGCGACACGGCGGAGCGGAAGCTCCGGGAGGTGTCGGGCCTGACCCCGTCCACCACGGTGCTTCTGAGCAAGGTGGTGAAGATCGCGCTCTTCACCGTCATCTTTCTGGTGGCCCTCAACAGCGTGGGCATCGACTTCACGGCCCTGGCGGTCTTCAGCGGGGCCGTGGGCGTGGGCGTGGGCTTCGGTCTCCAGAAGGTGGTTGGAAACTTCGTGAGCGGCGTCATCCTGCTGCTGGACAAGTCCATCAAGCCCGGTGACGTGATCGAGATCGGTGGTGTCTACGGCTGGATCTCGAATCTTCGAGGTCGCTATGTGTCGGTGGTGACCCGGGACGGCAAGGAGTTTCTCATCCCCAACGAGGACCTCATCACCCAGCAGGTGGTCAACTGGAGCTTTTCCAACCGCCGAATCCGTTTGAAGGTCCCCATCGGCATCGCCTACGGCTCGGATCCCCGCAAGGCCATGGAACTGGTGGTCGACGCGGCCAGGGGCATGAATCGGGTCCTGGTCGATCCCGAGCCCGTGTGCCGTCTGATGGGCTTCGGGGACAGCTCTGTGGACCTGGAGCTGCGGTTCTGGATCGAGGACCCCCAGAACGGGACCGTGAACGTGCGGAGCGCCATCCTGCTTCGGGTGTGGGACCTGTTCAAGGAGCACGACATCGAGATCCCGTTTCCGCAGCGCGACGTGCACCTGGACGTGGTGAGCCCCCCGGATCGCTGAAGACCGGGGACGACGGCGTGGACCGGGGCTGAGGCCGGACTTCAGCGGCCATTCTTCGGCTTGCGCCCCGGCGCTGTTTCCCCTATATTCGAAAAGGTGACTCGAAGGGGAAAGGAACCCGGTCTGTGGATCCCCGATGGCGCAGCCTCGATGCCTCCTGAGGTTGGGGTGTGGAAGGAGGACGGGCCCATGGCGGTGGAATCGTACAAGAAGGAGTTCAGGCGGGTCACGGTCAAGACCACCGACGGTTCAACTCTGACAGGTCAGGTGAACATCGGCATCAAGGACCGGGTCTCCGACCTCTTCACCCGGTCGGACTCCCCGTTCGTGGTGTTGAGCGACGTGGACACGCGGGAGGGGTCCGGCAAGGTCCTCATCGTGAACAAGGCCCACATCGTCTGGGTGGAGCCGAATGACTGAATTTCGGCCTCCCGGATCCACCGGGGAGATTCGGAGAGAGGAGGAACGGATCCATGGGACGCGCCCTGATGACGCTTCTGGCCGTTCTCCTGGCGGTCGGCTGCAGCGGCCGGACGACCCAGACCGCTGCCGGCACCGACCCGCTCGGATCTTATCATTCTTCGGCGGCGCTCGTCGAAGCGGTGGAGTGCGGTCAGGCCGGCTCCGACGATTTCGTTCGAGCGATTCGCCGGGGGCCGGTCCGGCTGGAGGAGGTGTCGCCGGTGGCCGTGGCCAACTACCTGGAGGCCCTGGCGTACGACGGCATGCTGGATCGTGTTCCAGCGGGGTACACCGATTCCGAGGCCATGATCCTCTCCTACGAGACCGTGTTCGAGGACGCTCGAAACGTCTTCAACAACTGGGAGGCCTACAAGGCGTTTCTCAGAAGGGTGTACCGCGCGGACCTCGGTTGATGCGCATCCGGAAAAAAGGTTGACACGGAACGGGGTGTTCGAGTACAAGCAAACCGTACGGGCGATCCAACCCACGAAGATGGACAGCATTCACATGACCCGCACACGCAACCTGGGCTTTTATTTTAGCACCTTTACCGGGGGGACCCGGATGGCCTAGGTGTGTGCAGAAGCCCGACAGAAAACGGGAAACCCAAAGAGGCGGAGCACATGCTCCGCCTCTTTTTTTGAGGAGCAGGAGGAATGTCCATGCGGAACCGGAAGGAAGCGGCCGAGAGGGCATCGGAGAGCCCGGAGCCGGGCTCGTCCGGCACCGGGCTGGGGCTGAACGAACGGCTGGGGTTGATCGGTCTCATCGAAGAGGGCATGCGCACAGCGGCCCGGAACGCCCCCGGTGTGGCGGACCTCTTCGACAACCTCTGGGGTTTGGTGGACCGGACGGTCTCCGGGGCCCGCATCGACCCGTTCCGGCCCGAGGAGAGGCGCAACGGGTTCGGCGTGCTCGAGGTCAATGCGGAGACGGGGGAGAACCTGGGCCGCCTGAACATGCTCTACCTGAAAAAGCCCATTCCCTGCTACTACCTGGTCTACGTGGAGGTGGGGCTCCCCTTCCGCAGCAAGGGGCTGGGCCGGCGCGTGCTGGAGCACTTTCGCGATTTCCTCCAGGCGAAAGGGGCCCTGGGCCTCCTGGACAACATCATCGCATTCGACGACCCGACCTACTCCATCTATACGAAGCAGGCCTGGGAGCCCCTGGAGGCCATCCTGGGCGATGCGGCTCCGGAAGGCACGGAGAACTACATGGTCTACGTGCCGTCCCGGTTTCGAGACCGCGACCTCAAGGAGCCCGTCCTTCGGGTGGCTCACCATCTGAGCCGCAAGCGGGCCGCCATCGACATGCGGGACAACGAGGAGATGGTCAAGCGCACCATCACCGAGTTCCGGGACCTCTACGCCGCCCTGCTCGTCTACTTCGCACGCGAGCTGGAGGAGGGGTGCGTCACCCCGCTCATGCGGTTCATGTTCACGCGGTACACCACCAAGCTCATGGGGTTTCGACGCCGGATCTCCAGCCTCATCGGGTACACGGGAGGCGATAGCCTGGAGCAGATCGTGCTCGACCCGAGGGTCCTGTCCCTCAAGACCAAGAGCTATGCCCCTCCGGAGCTGGCCCTGGAGCCCGACCTGGTCTTCGGGGACCGCTCCCTGCTGATGCGCATCCCCGAGGAGATGAAGCGAAAGCCGGCCCGGAGCATCGAGGCCCTCCCCAACTATGCGCGTCCGGCCCTGAAGGCCTGGCTCGAGACCCGGGGAGGCACACCGGAGGACGCCCTCACCATCGGCGATTTCCTGGACCTGGGGTTCGACCCCACCCGGCTCAAGGAGCTGAAGCTGAACGGCGAGCCCTTCATCGTGGAGCGGGTCCAAGCCCGGCAGCTGGGGCGGATTCGGAGGGAAGGAGCCTTTCTCGAGCGGATGGCCGCCCGGTTGTCCGGGACACGCGTGCGAAACGCCCGCCTTCTGGTCAACCCGCCGCTGCTGGCGGTCCGGGACCGAGGCAACGGCTATGTGCTGAGGCGAAAGGTGGAGGGCATCCACTGGGAGGAGGCCGTGGAGCAAATCCAGAGCGCGGCGCACCTCCGCGGCCTGAATGCGGCCCTTGGAGCCGACCGTCTCGTTCGGGGCACGGTTTGCCGGGCCCTGGAGGCGGCCCGGGATGA
Source organism: uncultured Desulfobacterales bacterium (assembly GCA_964475045.1). Lineage (GTDB taxonomy): Bacteria > Desulfobacterota > DSM-4660 > Desulfatiglandales > HGW-15 > JAIPEI01. The sequence goes on from CAYYVD010000014.1 coordinate 27,351, forward strand.
GGTCCGGCACGGGGAGGAGGACCTCCTGGATCACCTGGCCTGCTTCGTGCCGTGGGACCTGCGAACGAACCGCCCCCGCATGGTGGTGGACTTCCACGCGAGCTACCTGGACGGCGTGTGGCTGGCCTGACCCTCCGGGACCGCTTTCCCTTTTCAAATGCCCCTCCAAGGCGGTATGATATCCAAACCACCGGAGGCGGGAGAAAAGGAGGGCTTGCCATGAGGGACGACCGGCCGCGGCGGAAGGGATCGAAGCGGATTCGGCCCGGGGACGTGGACGAGGCGGTGCGACGCCTGCGCGGCGAAACCGCGCCCAGGCAGGAGGGCTACCGTGAGGCCTCCCTGCGCATTCACGGGCTGATCTGCGCCAAGTGCGGGCGTGAGTTCGACCACGCCGACCGCCATCTTCTCACCGTCCACCACAAGGACGGGAACCACCACAACAACCCGCGGGACGGGTCCAACTGGGAAAACCTCTGCGTTTACTGCCACGAGGACGAGCACAGCCGCGGCCTGCTCGGAGACTACCTGAGCAGGGAGCAGGGGTGAGCCCGCTCCGGGGGACCATCGGGGAATCGCGTCCCTGCGAGACCGAGGTTGCGCGCCGTCTTCCCGATGCGGAGGAATCCGGCGACCTCACCTCCCTTCCTGTTCCCCTGCTCGTCCGGCGGCTGGCCATCCCCGCCAGTGTGGGGCTCTTCTTCAGCACCATGTACAACGTGGTGGACACGGTGTTCGCCGGGCTCATCTCCACCCGGGCCCTGGCCGCGCTGAGCCTGTCCCTGTCGGTCTTCTTCATCATCATCGCCGCTGGATCCGGGTTCGGCACCGGGGCCACGGCCCTCATCGGGAACGCCCTGGGCGAAGGGGACCGGGACCGGGCCGGTCGCACCGCCTTGAAGGCCCTGGCCGTGGGTCTGGGGATCTCCGTCGTCCTGACGGCCTTCGGGCTCTGGGCCTCGCCCTTCCTGTTCACCGCCCTGGGGGCGACGGGAGACTATCTCGCCACCTGCCTGACCTACATGCGCGTCATCTTCCTGGGCACCGTCTTCTTTGTGACGGTGTACCTCTGCAACGCGGTCCTCCACGCCCTGGGGGACACCCGGTCGTTTCGAAACTTTCTGCTCGTGGGGTTTGTCCTGAACGTGGGGCTGGATCCCTGGTTCATCTACGGGGGACTGGGCGTGCCGGCCATGGGCATCACGGGGATCGCCCTGGCCACGGTGATCATTCAGGTGATCGGCTGCGTCTATTTGGGATGGCGTGTGATCCGGACCGGGATCCTGTCCTGCCTCCGGCCCCGGGACGCGGTGCCCGACCGGTTGACCCTGGGGGAGATCCTTCGACAGGGGTTTCCGGCCATGGTCAATCTGCTCACCGTGGGCATGGGCATCTTCGTGATCACCTACTTCGTGAGCGTGTTCGGTGAAAAGGCCGTGGCGGCCTACGGCTCGGCCATGCGGGTGGAGCAGATCGTACTCATTCCCACCATCGGCCTCAACACGGCCACCCTGGCCCTCGTGGCCCAGAACAACGGCGCCCGCCTCTACGACCGTGTGCGGGAGACCCTGCGCGTTTCTCTCCTTTACGGTGCCGTGGTCATGGGGGCCGGCATGCTCGTGGTGCTGGCCCTGGCCCGCCCCCTCATGAGGGTCTTCACGGACGATCCGGCCGTGGTGGACATGGGGGCGGTGTACCTGCGCATCGACGCTCTGGTCCTCTACGCCTACGTGGTGCTCTTCGTGCACGTGGCGGCGCTTCAGGGGATCAAGCGGCCCTTCTTCGCCGTCTGGATCGGGCTCGCCCGTCAGGCCGTGCTCCCCGGTGTGGTGTTCGGCGTCCTGGTCTTCTGGGTCGGGACGGGCCTGCTGGGCATCTGGTGGGGCATCTTCGGCATCACCTGGGCGGCCGCGGTCTTCACCACGGTCTACGCCCGGCGGATCCTGAAACGGCAGGTTGCAGGCGGCAAGTGACAGGCCACAGGTCGCAAGCACCCTTTGGAACGGGTTTTTCCTGCAACCTGCTGCTCGTGACGGACCAAGATGGAGGGATACCGTTTGCCGACAGCCGGTCGAACCCGTGAGGGTTCGACCGGCCGCCGCCTGCAACTTGCGACTTGAAGCCTGCTGCCCGTCAGTGTGCCGTCACCTTCACGACCTGACCGGGATAGATGGTGCTCGTGGGGGTGAGGCGGTTCACCTTGAGGAAATCGGAGAGGTCCATGCTGTGCCTTCGCGCGATCAGGTACGGCGAGTCTCCCCGTTTGACCCGATAGGTGCGCACCGTGGCCGAGGAGGCCCCGGAGCTGCTGCCGGCCGGCACCTTGAGGCCCTGGCCGATCTGAAGCCTTGTGGTGCGCAGGCCGTTCACGCTCTGAATGGCCCGGGTGGTGGTGGAGAACCGCTTGGCGATTTTCCAGAGGGAGTCCCCCTTGCGGACGCGATAGGTGGTGAGGCCCCCGTCCTTGGAGTAGGCCGCGGCCACGGCTGCAGCACCGCCACGGGTGGGGACCTTCAGACGCCGGCCCGCCTTCACGTAGTTCCTGCTCCGCAGGCCGTTCATGTTCATGATCGCCTGGATCGAGGTGCCGTACCGTTCCGCGATTCCGGAGAGGGTCTGCCCCCTGCGCACCTGGTGGACCACGTAAATGGGCTGAGGCGGGCTCCAGGCCGGAATGTCTCCCAGCTTGGCCACCAGGATCTCGCCCTTGCCCTCGGGGACCTTGAGGGTGTACGGGCTCTCCGGGGTCAGGTACTGGCGCAGCTCGGGGTTCATCTCCCGCAGCAGCTCGTAGCTCATGTCCAGGTGGCGGGCGATGGTCTTGAGGTGGATCTGCTTGTTGACCGCCACCACGTCCTCGGGCCTGGGGCTGTACACCTCGGGCAGATCGAAGCCGTGGGCCTCGGGGTTGTTGACGATGTGGAGCACGGCCAGGAACTTGGGCACATAGAAGGCCGTCTCACGCGGAAGCCTGCGGTAAAGGTCCCAGAAGTTGTCCAGGTACTGAATCTTCTGGGTCTTGATCCGGTTGAGCACCCGTCGCTCGCCGCAGTTGTAAGCGGCCAGGGCCGTGGTCCACTCGCCGAAAATCTGGTGGAGCTCCTTGAGGTAGGC
>CAYYVD010000015.1:0-29705 GCA_964475045.1 uncultured Desulfobacterales bacterium
ATTTCTCAGGCGATCCGGAGGCTTCCTCCGATACGATTTATTCCTACTACTACAACAACCCTTCCGCCCCGGATGGCCAGAACGTTTCCGGTGTGTGGGCATTTGATGGAGAGTCTGGGTATGTTGCCGTTTATCACTTTGCCGAAACATCAGGAACCAATGTCAAGGACTCGCTTAATTCCTGGAATGGAACTTTTACGGCAGGGTCGGGTACAGACAGCACGCTTGATGATGAGGGAGTTGCCGGCAGCGGCATACTAATGCAGCGTGATGTCAGTGGCACTTCTGGGTCATGGGTAGAAATAGGTGACATTGACATGTGGGGCAATTTCATGATTGAAGCGTGGTCCCAAGACCACCAACAAGCTCCAACACTAGAACAGCTCATTGTTGCAAAGAGTGACACATACCCTGCATATTCCTACAGGATGGGAAAGCAGCCCCATGACTCGGCGGTCTGTGACGATAAGTATGATATCCTTGGAAGGTACGGGAGCGGTCATCAGCATGCCTGCGGTACATACGCTTACACTGATGATTCATGGCACTATCAAGTTTATAAGTATGAATCTGGCGTTGACAGGGCGCTGCTGTTCATAGACGGCGCATGGAACGCCACGATACACCATGACCCCAACAACACTACATCGTCTGCATACATAGGTAGGACTTCGCCGTACTTATACCTGATAAACAACATGACCATTGATGAAGTCCGTTTCTCCCGAATGGTTAACAGGTCTAACGCTTACATAAAGGCAACCTATTATTCACTTAGGGATGAACTGATAACCTACGGCAGCGAAGAATCCGCACCAAACCAGCGCCTTGATGTCTCCCTTTCCTCCCCCTCTAACGGCGAATGGCAGACCTCCAAGACCGTGGACTTCTCCTACACCCCCGAATGCCAGAACTGCGACATCTTGAACTGCTCGCTCTGGACAAATGAAAGCTCCTGGTCCAGGAAGGAGTGGAACGCCACTGACATCGCGAACGGCTCGTCCAACTCAATAAGCGAGACCTTCGGGAGCGACGGGGACTGGCTGTGGACTGTTAGCTGCTACAATGCTTCGGCGGAGGTCTTTGCGGGGGAGAACAGGACGGTGAGTGTGGATTCTACGCCGCCTGCTTGGGGCAACAACTCCACGAATGGGACAGAGGCAGGGACGTGGGTGGAGCATAGAGTGAGGTGGACTGATAATAATGAGTTAAGTGGGTATATCTTCAGCTTTGATAATGGGACAGGAGGAGAACCTTATTGGTGTCATCAGGAGGACGCTAATGAAAGTGATTATGACTTTGGATGGACTAATCCGTCAAATGTTACAGATGGGGACTGGAATACATATGGCACTTCCCCTGGTCCAGACACGACCCACACAATGTATTTTAACTATACAAAACCTACTGGTGCTACAAGTTCAAGCCTTTGGAATGTTGAGGACGAGGGCGGACAAACAAATCTTACAATTCCCTCTGACTGCTGGAATTATAATGGGAAGTTGGTTCTGAAAGTGGCAAGTTCAAGTGACCCATTTGGTGCTGGTGTTCGTGTAAGATGGTATTGTTCAGACAGCTCTGGAAGCTGGACAGAATTAAGGAATGATGACACAAATTCCTATGTCTATGAAGAAGCCGTCTGGTGGCACATAGACCCATTTGTAAATGATTCATGGGTTCCTCTGTCTGGCACAGAAGACTGGTCCAACGTCACCAAGTTTATAAACACCACCGTCGGCGCTAACATCAGGTGGAAAGTCCACACTAACGACACCGCTGGCAACTGGAATGTCACTGATACATTTCAATACACCACCACAGATGAAACTTTCCCAGAAATAAGCTTCAACTCCCCTTCTTCAAACGGAACCACCACAACGAACACCTGGGTCTACGTCAACGCCTCCATAAGCGAGACGCCTGACACCTGCCTCCTGGATTGGAACGGGACCAACGAGAGCATGACTGTGGACGGGGTTTACTGCTACAAGAATAAGACTGGGCTCTCTGATGCGGGGTATTACTTCAGGGTGTGGGCCAATGACACGTCTGGCAACCTTAATGTCTCTGACGGGATGTACATTGATGTGAACGCCGTTCCCCCTGCCTGGGCTGACAATTCTGCCAACGGCACGGAAGCGGGAACGTGGGTTGAGCACAGCGTCAGGTGGACGGATACAAGGGGGTTAAGCGGTTATATATTTAGTTTTAATAACGGGACTTACATTGATACTGGTTCTGGACCAAATTCACCAGGAACAGCAATAGATGAAACATATAGCGGACCATCTTGGAGTAATCCAACAAATGCTTTAAGTAGAGATGATTCATACGCAACTTTAACTAAATCGTCCGGTCAACAGACAGACTATCTTAAAGTAACAAATTTTGGTTTTTCAATACCAGAAGATGCTAACATTACAGGAATTTCGGTAGAAGTAGAAGCTTATTCTACACCCGGTAATCCGTCTTTAGCTGCTTATGCAATAAAAGACAGTTCATATACTTCTGGTACAGGTGGAGGTATTACAACAACTGAACAATATACGTATTTAGCTTACGATTATTTATTTGGAACAACATGGTTACCATCTGATATAAATAGTCAGGATTTTGGTGTTGGAATTAGGGGCAGTTATTCAAGTTCAGGAACTTATTATGTTGACCATGTGAGAATCACTGTCAATTATCTAGTACCAGAATTTGCAAACGACTCTTGGATCCCGCTTTCCGGAGCAGAAGATTGGTCCAACGTCACCAAGTTTATAAACACCACCGTCGGCGCTAACATTAGATGGAAAATTTACGCCAACGACACCGCCGGTAACTGGAATGTCACAGACACCTTTGAGTATACCACCACGGACGAGACCCCGCCCTACTGGTCCAATAATCAGACTGATATAGTCTCTACATACTCCCCGAGCACGCTCTCCTACTTCAACATCACTTGGCAGGACCGTCTTTCAGATATCAACAAGGTGTTCATTCAAACCAACCTTTCCGGCTCAGACCAGAACCACACGATGTATACGGAAGGCTCCGGCGTCTACCAGTTCAATTACTCTGCGCCCGCCGGGGACTTCTACTGGAAGTCCTGGGCCAACGACACAGAGGGTAACCTTAACGGCTCTGACACTTGGCAGTTCTCGGTAGCCAAGGCGGAGAACCAGATATTCCTCTACCTTAACGGCTCGCAGGCGAACCTGAGCGTCACCTATGAGGAAATGAGCAATGCGAGCGCATACGTGACGGCAGGGAGCGTTTCCCTCTATAGAAACGACAGCGTCGTGAGCAACCCCGAGCTGGCCGTGCTCCACGCAGGCCAGCATATTTATAATGCCAACTGCTCGGGCAACCAGAACTACACGAGCAACTCGACCTACTACCAAGTCAGTGTGGCGAGGAGGACGACGGGAATCACTCTGGATGTATCCCCGGCCTCGCCAATCACCTACGGCACTGGAACCACCGCCACCTGTCAAGTGAATAACACCGAGGTCACGGTGAATCTCTACAGGAATGGGACACTGGCTAACGGGGAGAACGCCATAGAGATAACGCTGCCTGCCGGGGGGTGGGAATACGTGTGCAACGCCTCCCAGACGCAGAACTACACGGCGGCGAGCAACTCGACCTACTACCTTGTTAATAAGGCCCAGAAGAACGTCACGCTCCACATCAATGGGAGCGGGCAGAACCTGACACAGACGTATCCCGATTCCGTTAATGCGTCGGCTTACGTGGACGCTGGCTCTGTAACGCTTTACATAAACGGCTCATCGGTCTCGAACCCCTTTGAACAGATACTGACCGCCGGACATACTTACAATTTCACTGCCGTGGCCCTCGGGGATGATAACTTCACCGGGGACTCGGAAACCTTCTTTGTGGACGTAAAAAAGGCATCCACGCTCGTCACCCTGCACATTAACGGCTCTTCCGCAGACCTGACCCAGACTTATCCAGACTCGATTAACGTATCTGCTTACTCAAATACCAGCTCTCCGACCCTCCACCTGAACGGGAGCGCGGTATCGAACCCCTATCAGGCCGTCCTGACGGCTGGCTACACCTACAATTTCACAGCTTTCTATGCAGGGGACGAGAACCATACGGGTGATTCTGAGACATTTTACGTCAACGTGAACAAAGCGACCATGCCCATCCACCTCTACATAAACGGCTCGGAATCCAACCACACGGCGGACTGGGGCTCGACAACCAATGCCACGGGATATAAGGACTATTCAGAGGGCAGCCTGGACCTGCTTTTGAACGGCTCTTCCGTGGGTGGCTCCCAACACATCGCCCAGCTCGGTGCTGGCTACTGGAACTACACCCTGGTCTTCGCCGAGACGCAGAACTACACCGCAAACCATACCTCGCTCTTCGTGACCATAAACAATGTGGCCTCGGAGACACTCGTTTACCTGAACGGCTCGCTTTCAGACCAGAGCTATGACTATGGAGAGACAACCAATGCGACTGCCTATTGCAACTACGGGAGTTTGGCACTCTACCGGAACGGCTCGGCTGTGAGCAACCCGGAGCTGGCCGTCCTGCCTGCCGGGTACTGGAACTACACCGCCTATTGCGCGGGAGACGACAACCACACGGCTTCGGAGAACACGACTTTTGTTACGGTCAATAAGGTGGCCTCCACGACCACATTACACCTGAATGGAAGCGAAGCTAACCTCACTCAAACATATCCCGATTCCATAAACGTCTCTGCCTACTGTGATTATGGGACGCTCTCCCTCTATATGAACAGCAGCGAAATATCTTCGCCCTTTGAGCAGGTCCTCACAGCACAGTATACCTATAATTTCTCGGCTTACTGCTCCGGAGACGATAACCACACGGGCACGGAAAAGACCTTCTTCGCCGACGTGAAGAGGGCCTCCATCCTTGTTACGCTTCTGATTAATGACTCCGCCGGGAACCTGACCCAGACTTATCCAGACTCTATAAACGTCTCTGCCTACACGAATACCACCGCTGTCACGTTGCACATGAACTCAACCCCTATATCGAGTCCGTTTGAGCAAACCCTGACTGCTGGCTACACCTTCAACTTCACTGCCTTTGAGGTGGGAGACCAGAACCATACAGGTGACTCTAAAACATTCTTCGTTAACGTTAATAAGGCTTCCATCCTCGTTACCCTTCTTATTAACGGCTCTGCTGACAATCTTTCACAGACCTACCCGGATTCGGTTAATGTCTCCGCCTATACCAACACCAGCTCGGTCACACTTCACCTGAATTCAAGCGCGGTCTCCAGCCCACACGAGGCCACGCTTACCGCTGCCTACACCTATAATTTCACCGCATTCGAGGAGGCAGACCAGAACCACACCGGAGACCTGAAGACCTTCTTTGTGAACGTGGAGAAGGGCGACCCCGGCCTCATCCTCATGCTCAACGGCACGGACGGAAACATCACCATAGACGAGGATACGACGCTCAATATCTCGGTGTTTTTGGCCGTCTCCGAGGGTGTGGAGGTCTATGTCAGCGACTCGCTTTATGACTCTGGCAACGCCCCGCTGCAGAACCTTTCCGCCTTCGGAACTCCGGGAAGCTACAATATCTCGGCTTACTACGGAGGCAACCAGAATTACACGTCTGATTCCTCAACGCACTGGCTGACGGTAAGCGACATCACATATCCTGATGTGGTGATAACATCGCCAGAAAACACCACCTACAGCACTACCTCGCTATGGCTCAACTGGACATTCTGGGATAATGTGGATTCCCTCCCGAACTGGTGCGCCTACTCCCTGAACGGCGGGGCGAATGACACGGGCATCTGCCCTGGGGGCAGCACCGCAAACGTCTCGTTCACCGCAGCTTATGGGGACAACACCGTGACCCTGTGCGCCAACGACTCGGCGGGAAACATGAACTGCACGAGTCAATACTTCATGGTCTTCATCCAGACCAATTATTCTGCCGTCCAGCAGACGCCCGTCCCTTATGAGCAGAACGTCTACTGGAACGTGACCGTGCAGATACAGGGGAGCGGGCTGGCGAACTATACGGGATTCCCCTCTGACTACATCAACACCAGCGTGAAGATTTACAATAGGAGCGGGGCGGAGATTTCCACCTACGGGAGCGGAACCCTCTGGGTCTCGTGGAACGCCACGGAAGGGGAATCAAACTACACCATCCAGTACCAGACAGCGGCTGTTTCGCTGGGCACGGGAACCGCTATCCAGGGGTCAGGAAGGATAGGGGCGCAGACCGCGTGGAACAGGACGGACAGCCTGAGCAACCCTGCGGCCCTGTACTACAGCACCGTCCAGATAAACTTCTCCGTCCCCACGGACGCGGCCTCCGGGACAGTGAAGGTGTTCGACAAGGACGGGAACCAGTGCCCCCATTCCTCCACGTGCAGCTCGGTCACCGAGGAGATACCCTCGGGATACGCCTGGGTGTACGTGAACCTCACCGCCAGTTCTGTCCAGTCATGGAGGGTGGCCTACAACACCAGCGAGGTCAATTACGCCACCCGGAACGAGACGCTGAGCTACGTCTGGTACGGTTATATGAACGTTACCAATAACGTGACAGACATCTCCTCCGTTTCCGCGGAGATGGCCGTGAACGAAAGCGTGTCCAGCATCACGTTCCAGGTCAGGAGCGGCGGGACATGGGTCACCAAGACTGCGGACGCCTCCTACTCGTTCTCCGAGCATGACGACGACGGGAACGGCAGCACGGACAGGGTCTCCTGGACAATCCCGACTCTCGACACGCTTATCGAATACAGGGTCTACGGCTCGGCAGGCATTCCCATCGGGGTCTCGGAAAACACGACCATCACCAATCCCCCCGTCACGCCTTACAAGAACATCGAATGGACCAACGAGATAACCCTCAACAACTCGAACCCCACCTCCGTAAGCTACTCCAGTAAGATCCGGCCCCCGAGCGATGCCTTCAACGTCAAGCTGGACGGCATTTCCGTCCAGACCTACTGGGACGAGAGCGGCACCTACGTCACCCTGAGCGACACGATAGCCGGCAGCTCCTCGGTAGTGCATACCGTAACCTACAAGACTGACGCTGTGACGCTCAACATTTATTACAACTACCCCGACGTCTATTACGCAGACGAGGAAGGAGAAATAATCCTCAACCTCAGCCTCAAGAACCTGGCCTCCGAAAACATCACCGACGTGGAGGAGAACATCTTTATAGACTATGGCGAGGACGTCTACCTCTGCGAGGGCTTTGTGGAATGCGGTGAGTCGGCCAACTACACCGACCACAAGAGCATCGTGAGCGGGACCTATGTCCTGGAGGAGGACACGATGGAGGGCGATGAGATAAAGACCTACACCCTGAAATACAGCATCCCCACGGCCGTCTCGGAGGGCCACCAGAAGCACAGGGTCGTGGAGAACGGCACCACATCGGTGGTCTATCCCTTCACCGTCAGGTCCGTCGCCCCCATTGCCATGAAGGAGGTCAGGGCCGAATACCTGAACATCGACTGCTCTGAGGTTTACAAGGTGGTTTCGGATGAGGGGCTTTCGTTTGACTGGGACTGCGGTAGCGTCATCGTCGAGCTCGGGGCCATGGACGTCGGGCAGATACTCAGGTTTTCCGTCTATGAGGAGGAGGGCCTGTCCCCTGAGGCTGACACCGGCTGGCTGTGGGACATCCTTGATTATCCGCTCGTCCCCTTTGGCGTTGACCTTCCCTACCTGGGGACGCACCTGAGGGTCTATCACCTGTGCCTTGCAGGGGCCGTGATCCTTCTCCTGGTCATCCTGGTCCGGTTCGGCGGGAAGGACAGGATAAAACGCAGGGTGAAAAGGCCCCGGGAAGAAGTCCACGACATTCTTAAGATACCACCGATGCCCAGGCAGGAGAGCTAAATCCCGTAGCATGGATACAGGGTTTCGGGGATCTCCTGCCCGGAGACGGCCTCGATGTAGAATTCCTGCCCTTCCAGGAAGACCAGCAAGAACTCATGCCAGCCTTCAAAAGCCTCGCAGCCCTCCCTGTCAAAACAGCTACAGGAGCAGTTGACCCTATTCAGGAGGTTCCTGGATTTCACGCCCAACTCGCTTGCGAGTATCCTCTGCAGCTCCTCCGTGAACTCGGTGCAGTCATAGACTCCCCCGGCATATTCGTGCGCCAGGGCATGCTCCCTGGCCCTGGCAAGGATCCGGCCCTTCAGCGTCTTGCTGGCGTTCAGGGGCTCTCCCTTGAAGATTTGATGCTCCGGGCCTGCGAAACCCATCTCCAAAGGAGATTCCAATTGCATGGTCCTTTCTGACTGAGCCCCGGCCATACCTGAAAGGACAAGACAGAACCCGGAAAGCAGAACCACAGCGAAAATCATCGAGATTTTTTTCTCAGGCAAACGACATCACCCAACCGAGCCCAAACCCGCTTATGAACTGGACCGACACAGCGCCGGCAAAAAAGCAAACGAACTTCCATTTGGGTTGCCCCCTGAGGCCCCTGGCCCCTAAGCCCCCCGAAGCCATGTTGACCGGGAAACCCCACACCAGGGAAAGGCCGTATCCCTGCGGCTGTGCCAGCGATGCAGGAAGGGAATACATCAGCGCCGATGCCGAGAACACGAGCCCTGAGAGCATTCCATGCCTCGCTCCTTTGAGGGAAAGCAGCATCACCGGAAGGAGTACGAGGATGGTGGCCACCGGCGGAATGAATACTTCAGGATGGAATCCCTGGAAGGCATAGATGAAAAAGACATAAGGAATTACCATGGCCAGCGACACCAGGGACATGATAAGGGCCTTCATAGGTATCGCTCCAGGTCCTTCTCAGCCCTGTCGCAGGGTACGCAGAGAGCAGTGCAGGGCAGTCTCCCGTTGACATAGCAACCGGCGTCCTTGCAGCAATCCGGTTCAGCGTGTCGGTCATTCCGGAGGCGGTTAAGCGCAACTATCCTGTCAATTTTTCCCTGGACGGCTTCCGAAGCCTCCCTGTCATGCAGGAAATAGCCATAGACCCACTTCTGGGCCGTGTAGAAGGAAATGCCGAATCCCGCCATTACGTTGTCAAGGAACAACGAGACGCTGTCCATAATGCCGGCCTGGGGAATTGGAGCTGCCTGGACTGACGATATGCAGAGGTACCAGACTGCCAGGGCCAGTATCAGAGGCTTCATCCTTCCACTCTTCTTGATTATGCGCTTCACCCTTTATATTTGCGGGCCATGCCACCTCAATGAGGCCTTCATCCTGGCCCGCCGCCCTCGCGGTGCGGTTCTTGGTGGCCCTGCCCTATCCGGCCAGGAAGGGGCAGATGGCTTTCCGCTAATTTGATGGCGATATGTTTGCACTGTCGGTATCAGTTCCGGCTGCGTCGTGAAGGGAGAGGTCTGTTATGACAACCCCCGACTCGAACACAACCTGTTCTTCTGCGAGGTAATACTGGCCTGAGCCCTTCGGGTATTCTATGTAAAAGCTCACCAGTGCGTCGCCGTCCTCGCTTGAGCATCCCTGCACTCCGAGCTGCCAGTAGATGCTCCTTGTGTCAGACAGGTACTCGAAGTAGTGTTCGCCGTCCTCCTGCCCGACTCCCCTCGCGGTTCCGTCAATGACAGGTATGACCTTAGTACCTGGCTCTGCCTCAATCCCGTTTATGTACAAATGGCCTGTGGTGTGGCCAAGCGATATGGTCATGGGCAGCGGGGGAATGCCGTCGCCGCACACTCCGTCAACACTGTAACCGCCGAAATGCTCCGGCACCGCAAAAGGAACCCCGATGAGCTCCGCAGGCGTAGGGACCACGGTTGCTGTGTCCGTAGTTGTGGCTGTGGTCTCCGTTGTAGCAGTTTCAGTGCTTGTGGCTGTCGTCTCTCCTGATACCGAAATCAGCAACAGCATCGCCATCAAAACGATTGCTGTCTTTGACATCATGATTTTCACTCACTGTCCGGCTGCGCATACTGAGCACAGCCCGTCCTTGTTTATATGCCCCCGGGTTGAGGGCAGCTTGCAGTTCCAGCAGATGGCGTCGCCCGGGCTATTTTGGGCGGCTGCCTTATCAAGGAAGCTGGTTAGATTATTCATATCAGCGATGGCCTTCGTTTTTTTGTTTCATTCAATCACTTCAATATATGTCTCCCAGTATTCCCCTGATTTTCGCCTTCTCCTCATCGCTGTATACGGCCTTCTGAACGTAATAGTAATAAGCCACGTCTGGAGCGTGTCCCATGTGGGCACACACCACCATGTTGTCAACCCCGATGGCTATGAGGTAGTTCTCGTGCGTCTTTCGGCAGGTGTGAGTTCTTAGGTCGTGGACGTTATCTAGGCCTGCCTTGATACCGTAATATTTGATTAGGAGATTGAGCCGCTGTCTGGTGGGGATCTTCAGTGTGTCATCGGGACCGAGCTTAAGGAGCTTGATTCGCTGCCGGATTTCCATCCTGAGCATGCTGGAGAACCTTACCCTTCTTTGTTTTTTCGCTCCGTATTTACCTCCCTTGGCCTTGATTACAGTGAACTCTCGCCTGTCAAAATTGATGTTACGGGCTTTCAACCTTCGAGCTTCCTCTACACGCAAGCCTGTCCCGAACAGAAACTTGAATGTGAAGAGGTGGTCAGGATTGTCAATGGCACTCAAAAACTTGTAGTATTCATCTGGAGCGAGAACCCTCAAGTTATCCTTTTCGGCCCTTGGGAGACTCTTCCATACATCGGCCTGATTGACCTTATCCATATTTACATAAATATTATTGTAAATGGATTTATAAAGATTTGGGTAGCATTTCTATGAATCTTTATGAGGGGCCGAAAACAGAAGTGTTTACATTTAGGGCGAGAGGACAACACTTAGAATGGGTGATTTATTCGAAGAATTCATCCTGCTAGTAGCGGGAGTGGGAAATGCTCCGTGGACTGGAGGTTGACGACATAGGACCGGACGGGCTGTGCACGGCGTGCAGGATGGGTTAATTATCCAACAGCCGCAATTCTTTTTTCTCCCGCTTCTATTCCTGAAAGTACTGAATTAATTTCATCGGTTTCTTTGAATACAAATTTTATATCTTCTCTAATAATTTGGAGCCTTACGTCGTTGAATTTTCTTTCAAGAATTCCCAATTCTTCCATCATCGCTAAGCACTTATAAAAATTTTCTATTTTTTACCGACATCACCTGGATTGAACCCATCAATTTTTCGACGATCTGCATCCTCCTTTAGAGACTCTTTTAGGTCTTTAATGTTTTTGGCTTCATCCAATCCTTTTCTTACATCAGGCTCCCAATTAATATCTCTTCCTTTTCCCATCTAAAATCACCCCCTTTCTTTATAAGATACCCCAACCTGCCTGAAGGTAAGCCATCTCGTTCCAATTAATGAGCGTGAATTTTTTCAGACCCAAAAAATCGGGCTGTGGTATGAATCACCGCGACCCCTGCCGGTGGAACTCATGGATCAGGTCACCGGTTTCTGCAGCATTACGGTTGGCTCAAAGATTTGGCTCGCTGTTTTCCTTTGTAAACCGGTTTACGGTCTTGGCCTCGCACCTATCTCACAACGCTCTCTCGGTCTTGCTGTGAACGAGGGGACGAGTGTCTGCTCTAGATCCCACCCTGAGTCCGCTTCGGCAGACTCAACCTGTTCCTCAATGTCGTCGGGGAGCTGCCAGAAAAAGTCCAGCCCGGTTGCTTCCTCGACCCAGTCAACGTTCTTCACCAGCGTGTTCAATACCCTTTCGTCCGTCACGTCCTGCTCCATCACTACTGCCAGCATGAGAGGCTTTCCGTCCCTTTCCCTGACCACAATCTTGTAAAAGGCTTCCGGGATCTCCACCCCTTTGCAGATTTCGGTGATGTAATCCGGGTCGAATATGGATCCTGTCACCACCCATACCTCCCCGAAGTTCTGCGCATAAGTCTCGGACACCAGCTTCTCAAAGGCTTCCCACGTCTCCTGGTTCAGGGTGGGCAACTGGGGGGTGATGTTGGACATGAGGTAGGTTTCGTTCTGGGCATCTTGACCATACCTTCGCCCTATTCCAGCACTCGGCGCCATGTGCCCCCTGTCATACCCGCTTCCGGTGTAGTGATCGTGGTTTATCCGGCTGCTTGTTCTCTTGTCGACCAGGAAGCGCTGCAGTCTCGGATAGCTTTCTCCCTCGGTCTTGAACAACCTGTATGCCACCCACAGCGGATTCTTCTTGGTCTCGGAATACCCGGCCGCATAACCTCTGTTCGTAAGGTGCTTGATGTCATCGCCGATTGCTGAATCGTCAGGCATTCCCATATAAAAATAGGGCGGTTCGAAATCGGCCAGGGTTCTTAGCTCGATTCCGGGTATGGTTACAGGTTCGGCGGTTTCGACCTGGCGGGTTTGACCGGCGCAACCGATGAGGAACAATGTAAGAAACACAGACATATATTTTTTCATTGTCTTCCTCCCAAGATGTGGTTGCTTTCTGCCGGAGTTCGCGATTTCAAAGCATTGATAAACAGCAAATTGCATGCCGGAGCGCCTGAATTTTTTTCACAAAAACAAGTAACTGAATTTAAATTAAATGCTGTTCTGGTTTAATGCGCCGGAATCCTCTGAACCCCTGAAACTGCACGGCCTTCTGTGCAGCGGTGCACTGCAGAATGTGCAGCCTGAAACGATTATCGAATCAGCGGCCAATCATCCGGACATATTTTTCGATGGCTTCCCCGTTTACAGTGCCGGCTCTCAGAAAACGTTCATAGAGAATGGCAATAATTCTTGCCTGGGAATGAAGCTCAATCGTTTTCCCTGAGCCTTCCAGGACTCTGTTGAATGCGTGGATGGTTTCTCCCAGGATCTGGGTGTCAAGGTATGCCGTCCTTTCGGATTCATGTTTTTGCATGGCGGGCCTCCGCTGCCTTTTTCTGTTCGTCACACACAAGACAGAAGCAGAATATATGCCAAGAAGAGATCCCACCATTCACAGGGACTTGAAGCTCGCCAGCCCATCATGCTGCACTTAAACGGTTGCACCGGTGCCCCGGGGACTGTGCAGCAATATCACCTACCGTTTCCAAAAGCTTCATCCAACAAGGAAGGGGCGGAGCCCTTTTCGGGCTCCTTCTTTTTCTCCCACTGGTTCATGAGCGGGAGGGCTTCCTGTATGGTGTATTCCCTCTTGTTGTTCGCCTCGTCGTACTTCACCAGCAGGGTTATCTCCTTGTTTTCCAGCGTTCCGTGATACCTGCCGACGAGCACAATCTGTCCCCAGAGCGAGTTCACTGTCTTGGCCTTGGTCACTGTCCAAATCTTTTCCTCACCATCGGTCTCTATCTTGAACTCCTTCTGCGGGGTCTCGTTCCCCTTGGGGTTGGTGTATATTGTATCGGTTCCGTTATCCAGGAACTTCACCTTGTGCGTTCCTGAATTCGGTTTCCAGAAAGAACCGCCGAGGTTCTCGGCTTCCTGATTCCAGTCTGTCATTCCTATCAACTCCTTTTTGAGTTTAGCGAGTCTGGGACTCGCATACACGGGCCAGGGGCTCCGCCCCTGTATGCTATGTTCCCGTGTGCTTTATTGTTTGGTTGGGAAGTTTATAAGCGTTGTTTTTGTGGTGTGGTAGGGGCGTACTACACAAAAGAAGATATTTAAGGAATCGAGACCAATTTAGAATTGCGGATATGGGCTTTGTGTCAAAGTCCATCATGTAACCCCTCGGCAGCGGGGGGTTACGCCACCATGGAACGTGAACGTGAACGGGATGTTTGAGGAATATATCGGAAAGCTTGTGAAGGTTGTCTATGAGGATGGCGACAGGCCTGATCAGGTTGCGAAGGGAGACCTTATATTCGTACAAGACGGATTTATCCGGATTCGAACTCTTGTTAAAGACATCACAATTTCTGTTTCAAAAATAAACAAGCTGGAGGTGCCCAACAATGGTTAAAAAATACCTCCGCTGCGGCAAAACTGATAAAAGAGCCCGAGTTTCACACCACGTCAAACCCAGAAGCGAGGGAGGGGACGAGAAATCAAACAACAAAATCTGCCTATGCGCAAACTGCCATCTCATTGTTCACAAGGAAATTAGAAAACATATGGCCAGACCGCCATTTTATTACAAAAAACAACACAAAAATGCTCGGATAAGGAAATTAGAAAATGGGATGCTACATATAATTTTACCGACCCCAATAAAGGATGTCTTAACAGCACTTCTTCTCGTAGGAGAGAGAGAGGATGAGGGTTTGTTGATAAACGGGGATGAAATTGTGGGCTTCGTTTGCCGCCCTGAAACCTTGGAGGAACTGGTCTATGGTTAAACTCCCTGAGAAGCACCTCTGGCCGGAGTATGTGGCCTACCAGGTCAGGAAATTCATCCAGAAAGACAGGGAGTGGATTGTTGAAAACGCCAACCCCCACCACACGATGGACATAATGGGATTTATACACAGCGTCCCGCATGCCGACACCATTTCAGTAAAAGCGCCCGAGACCTTCAGGCTCGCGGTTGAGGAAGGTTGCAGGCAGGCCAGTTTTGACCTCTTCGGTGAACCAGACAGGATAATTCCGAGCGTTGTTCCGGGAGTTACATTTGACATTGACATGTGTTTTGAGGGCCGGTCCTTTAAGCCGAAATACCTCGGCGACGCCTTGCTCCAGGAGAGCCAGTTCAAGACCATCAAGGGAAACGATGAAATCTACTGGTATGAGAACGGTGTGTACAGGAAGAACGGCAGGGAACAGATTATGATGCGCTGCGTGGATTATCTATGCGAGGAGTTCACAAAGCACAGGGCGAACGAGGTCATCGCCTACATAAGCGCCTGCTCGTACATAGACCCCGAGGAGGTGAACAACGCCTGGCTCAACCTTGAGAACGGGCTACTGAACCCCGAGACGGGGGAATTCAGGGAACACACACCTGACATATTCTCGATAACCAGGATACCGATTGAGTATGACCCAGATGCCAAATCCCCATTCTTTGAAGAGCAACTCAGTAACAAGGTTGGCCCGGAAACCGTGAGGGATGTCCAGGAAATGTTCGGGTATTGCTTTATGCCTGGCCAGAAGTTTGAGAAGGCCTTTCTTCTACACGGTAGGCCAAGGACAATGAAGAGCACAACGCTTTGGGCGCTTGAGCAGCTCATAGGCGACGAGAACATTACATCGATGTCGCTGCAGAAACTTACAAGTGACCAGTTTGCTCCTGCCTACCTATTCGGGATGGCCGCCAATATTTGTGCCGATATCACATCAACAGAACTGAAAAATGACGGCATGTTCATGGCGATTACAGGCGGGGATTTGATAAATGCCGGAAAGAAATACCAACACTCAATAGATTTCAGGCCTTCGTCCAAATTAATATTCTCCTGCAACAACATCCCCCCAACAAGCAACAAAGATATGGCGTTTTACAGGAGGTGGGTAATGTTAAGGTTTAACAGGCCCCATAATAAAAGCGAGATAGACCCTGACATGAAGGAAAAGATGCGTTCTGAATTGCCAGGAATTCTTAACTGGGCGCTGAAGGGGTTGCGTAGGATTCAGAAACAAAATGGACTTTCTTATAATGTAGAGGACCACGAGATAAAGGATAGATGGGAGCGCTACAGCGATACAATCCAGAGCTTCGTCTACAACGAGATTGACACCGAGAGGGACGACCGAAGCCTCACGAAGCGGGAAACGTACAAGGCTTATGTCGAATATTGCCGGAAAATCCAGGCAGTCCCCGAGAATGTCATCAAATTTGGGAAGTGGTTTATTGCCCATACTGGCTGCGCGACCGGTAAGAAAGGTGAGATTCCGGCCTACAAGGGAGTGTCATTCAAGGGCCAGACAGGGGAGCAGCATAGCGTTAAAGAGTATTCTGACGGTCCCTAATATACCGGATAGATAGGATAGTTTTTTCTATATCTTTATTATTTTGCACTCAGCGCTAAGGTGCAACAGTAAAGAGTTTTAGGTTTTTCTATCCTATCTATCCTATAGAAAGAATGAATTTTAAAATAACAATCTGACTTTTCCAAGGCTCGATTTTTAAACCTCCACCACCCAATAGTAAACTAAGTTGACTATGTCCAAGAGGCGACCTCAAAACTGGAGCCGCAAGTGGCTGGTTCTGGAAAAGTTCAGCCGTAAAGGCATCGCATTTCCGGACAGGGGCGTCCCGGCGTCGTTTTCCCGGGAAATGTTCGATGTCAACGAAAGCTACATCAGGCACCTCTTTCGGAGGGGATGGTTATCAAGGAAGAAGCAGGTCCTGGACGACGACTCCGAGGTATACGTCTACTGGCTCAGCGGGAAATCACAGGGGTTCCGTAAAAGGTTTGGCGGCTTCCTCGGCCCGAAAAATCCCTTTGATCGCGGCTACTTCCCGAAAGGCGGGGGCGCCATGCTCCGGACATTAACCAACTAACCCCCTCTTCACCAATTATTTTAATCCCTAACCACAGCTTTTAATAGCCCAGAGCCCGGTTTTAATCCCTAATCCATTCTAACCGGCCATAATCGGGCCTAATCGCCGATTTTCCCGAACCAAAAAATCAGCCGCCTCCGGCCTCAATACCCCTCCTCGTCCTGCGCAGCTCCCTGAGAATACGCCTGTATTCGGCCATGTCCCTCTCCCGGCGCTCCAGCACCCAGTTCCACAGCCCCTCCAGCTCCTGCAGGAGCTCCTTTTTTCTTTTCCTGGCATTCCGCCCGGCCAGGATCTCCCTCACATCTTCATATGTAACCTCCATTCAATCCACCTCCACCCTCAATGTCGCTGCCCCGCACCCACACTCAACGTGAGTATCTTCCTTCCCCGGAAAAGGCCGCTTTGCGTCCTTCCCACACTTCCAACACCTCATCCTCAATCACCTCAAACTTTCAACTGCGCGATTCGCTCACGCATTAATCCTTACTGGATTTTTAATGCGTGAGAGAGCCATACCCGAAAGCTCTCTTCAGTTTGCATTGTAGCATTGTCACCACAGCGGCCCGCAGGCCGGAAGGCACAAAGAAGCCGACACCGTTCCCCAACCGCTTTGATCGCTACGATATGGAGACCATCCTCGGCACGATGGACTTCTTCGGCGCTGACGAATACTTCATGAAGCAGACCGTGTTTGACCTCTACGGCCCACCGAAGTATCGGTTGTTCGACTGGCTGGCCATGAACATCATGAGCAGGAACGACAGCGACAGGGGGCGGAACAACATCCCCCTGAAGGTCCTTGTTCATTCATACCTCAAGGCGGAGGGGGACCCTGATGCGTTTATTGAAGACCTCCGACTCACGGACTACCAGATTGACACCTCCTGGGAAGACATTGAGATTGAGCTTCCCGGGGAAGAGTGAGTTTCCGGGGAAATTATTTGCTTAATTTCTGCCCACTCTCCACGCCCTCACAGGCAATATAACACTGTTATATCCACGCAGAGACCGCAGACCACGCCCAGAATAAGCCTGACATGAAAAAGACCTCTAAGTGTTCCCCGCGAGGCTATACCAAAGGATTTAAACCCGGATTCACCAGAAAATTCCACAGGTGAACCATGGATACCTACGAACAGTTCATGGAGGATGAGCTCAGGGTCGCCGACCTGGGCGAATACAAGGCCATAAGCAGGCGCAGGAAGGCCGTGGGCAGTTCCGATGTCATGGGCGAGCAGGCCACCGCCATGAGGTTCCACGAGGAGAACCTGAACCGGATTCTTGACCGCTTCATGAACGAGTTCGAGCAGCAGGACAGGCAGATTGACGAGCAGATAGAGCATAACATCTGGTGGCTGAAGCAGAACGAGGACCAGTCCTGGGGCTCCAACTACAGCTTCGACGGCAAGCGCAGGGACTACATCAAGCAGCTCCACGACCTCAAGAAGGAGCGCAGGAGGCTCCACATCACGAAGCTGGACAAGATTCTACAGGTCTCGGACAAGCAGCTCGACATAAAGAAGGAGCTCAGCCCCTTCAGGAGGCTGCTGGAATGACATGTCCAGGGAGACCGAGGACCTGATTCGGAAGCTCGCCCCGGTAATAGGCAGGTCCCGCTCCACCCGGCTCCTCGGAGACTACAACGAGAGCAGGTTCAGCCCCGCATGGAGGAAGTCCATAGAGCGCGAGGTCTCGCAGATTGCGCAGGACTACGGCCTGGACGAGCAGATAATCCTTTACCCCGTTCCCCGCCGGAGGGATGTCCTCGGGGATTACCAAATCGGCTGGACGCACTACGGCAGGTATCCGCTCAACGCATCCTTCGGCCTGAGGGAGCAGGACTTCATTAAGCACGCCGGCATATTCGGGGCCACGGGTTCAGGGAAGACCAACACCGCATGGGGCCTCGTGCGCCAGCTCTGCGAGAAGGGCAAGCCATTCCTGATACTTGATCCGAAGGGGACGTGGCAGGGGATAATCCGGACGCCCTGGGCCAGGGATGTAAAAGTCTTCCGCCCCGGCTCGGACTATGCCCCCTACACCTTCAACCCCTTCACCCCTCCGGGCGAAATGGACACCGAGACCTGGGTGTCCGAGGCCATCGAGGTCTTCTGCGACTCCCAGTTCCTCGGGTTCGGCGCGAAGGAAATCCTCAGGCAGGCAGTCCAGGGTGCACACGGGGATCTTACCCTCCGCACAGTCTTTGAGGCTTTCCAGAGGATAGACAAGCGCGGTTACAAGAAGAGCCAGTGGGCCAGCTCCACCGAGCGGGCTCTGAAATCCGCCACCACCGGGATACTGGGCAGGGTACTCACCTCTCCCGAAAACATACCCTTCGGGCAGCTGATGGATTCCCCGGCCGTCATGGTCCTGGACGGACTCAGTGACGACGACCAGGTTGCCCTCTTCATGGCGCTCATGCTCGCAAGGATTTACTGGTTCAGGAAGCTCGCCGGAGTCAAGGAGCGGTTCCGCCACCTGCTGATAATCGAGGAGTTCCACGTCTTCAGCTCGGCGGAGATGGTCAGGGGCGAGAGCCGGATTGACTCGATAATCCGGATGTGCAGGGAGTTCTCCCAGGGGGTTCTCATTCTTGACCAGAACCCCGGCAAGGTCTCGCCCGCAACGCTCGGGAACCTCAACACCCTCATCTCAATGAACCTCGGCAGCTCCCAGGACATCAACGCCGTGGGGACCGCGATGGTCCTTGACGCGGAGGCCAAGCGCCACCTCGGGAGGCTGCCCACCGGCTGGGCAATCTGCAGGGTGAAGGACAGGTTCCCGGATGCCGTGCTGGTGAGGGTTCCCCTGGAAGTGACTGACAAGCGCGAGGTCTCCCCGGAGGAGATCCGGCAGCACAACGGGGATTTTGTCAAAAATGTAGACCAAAAACAGGGGCTTTTTGTCAATTCTTTAACGGAAACATGGGAACCTGTCCCGGGCGGTAGCAAATTAGAACCTATGGAAAGGAAGCTCCTGAGATGGGTATCTTCCCATCCCGGCTCTAATTTGAAATCCTGCTATCTGTCGCTTGGCCTGACATACAGGCAGGGCAACAGATTATCAGACAGGCTGGAGTCTATGGGATACCTCCGGATTGACAGGGACACGAAGACGGCCACCGGAAGCGAGACACGCCTGTCCCTTACCGGGCAGGGAAAGGAAGCAGCCACCACAGGCCCGGAGGCCCGGAGGCTCGGGGGCAAGTGGCACCAGAAAGCCATCAGGAGCGTGGCCAGGCATTACGAGCGTAATGGATACCTCGTCCGGACAGAGTTCAGGGACATCGATGTCGTGGCGGAAAAGGGCGGGGAGAGGATTGCCATCGAGGTCGAGTCCCTGGAGCGGGCTGCCGGTGAAACCCAGGCCGTCGCGAACATACGCAAAGCGCTGGAGATGGGCTATAGCGTGGTTTCAGTCGTTAAGGACGAGCAAGCGAGGCAGAGGCTGGAATCGTTGCTGAAGGGAAGGCCCCATTTTGACGGGGTCAAAATTAGGCTGTTGGGGGAAATTTGATATTTTCAGATTTCTTTATCTTTTAGATCTTTAGGAAATCTCTTATGTAGTTCTTTTCTTTCCTCCTCTGTATGATTGGGTGATACCCATACACATTCCCAAGTAACATGTTCTTTTGACCATCCAGATTCCTGACGCATATTTTCCTCCCACGTTTCAACCCGGTCATCTGGAGCGGCCACCTTATCTTCAGTATCCCCAAGTCCCCAGAAACTTCCCTGAACCCAACCATTATGAGTTAAATGATGCATCTTTTTATAGCGATCCCAGACCATTTGGTCACACTATTCTAAATCTAAATTTAGATCATCGTCCCTGAGCAGGTCGGCCGCGGCCTCCATCCACATGCCTGCCTCGGCAGCTGACAGGGCGCTCTCGATGTAGCCCTCGGATTCCCATGCCCTGCGGGCCGCGACCTTCCCCGCACCCGCGCTGGCGTAGCCCAAAAGCCGTTCGATAAGTTCCATGCTCATCACCTCCCGTTAAAATATAACAGTTTTAAGGCCGGCAGGCAACTTTCAAGCATGGGATTGTGGAATTTCGTCAAGAGGGTCTTTTCCCTGGCGGCGGCCACCCTCTGGCGGCTGGCTGTCAGGTGGTGGAAGGAAAAGCCGAGAACGAGAACCGCCCTGCCCCCTTCCTCTGATGGCGGCTTCAGGGTCTCCAGGAAATACACCCCCGAGCCCCCGCCTTCCAGGAATCGCCCCCCTCCCGGATATGGCAGCCCACGCCAGCAACACCGGGGGCAGTCCTGGAACTTCGAGGAGGCTACAGCTCCTGAGTATGATGAGAAGTCCGGGGGCCATTCCTACACCTCAGAGAACCACGGCCCTGGCCCTTACACCCGCAACGGCTTCCCCTACGGCAGCGAGCCCGTCTACAGGCCCAACCTGCTCACGCTCTACGAGGACAATGACAAACTCGCATACAGGCGGAAGCGTTACCCGATATAACGGTGTTATATCCCGAAAGTTTTAAATACCCTAATGACCATAAGGATATTATGGAAGAAAAGATCAAGGTTGTGAAGGTGGTGAAGCATGAGGACGGATACTCGATACGAGTCCCCATTGCCTTTGCCAGGAAGCTCGGGATGACCGGAGGCTACGTAAACGTTTGCTTGGCCGGGGATAGCCTCCTGATAGAGAAGACGTTCATGAATTCCAGAAAGGAGGAAGAAGAAAATGTTGAACAGGCTTGAGAAATTCAGGCGCGCCCTGGGGCTCAGGGGGGACGATTGCGAAACCATAAACCTCGATGTCGCGAAGCCCTATCAGCGGCGTGCGGTAGAAAGGATGCTCTACGTTTAGGGCTGGACTATGACGGAAAATCCATTTGATGAACTGAACCGGGATCTTGATGAGATTTCCGAGCTCATCCGCGATCTCAGGGACGATGTGGAGTCTGTAATGAATATGCTGAGGGCAAAGATGCTGGATGAATATGGAAAAGCTTGAAGCCTACCGGGAAGCCATGAAGGAAATCGGCGATATGTGCATAACCATCAGCCCAAACATGAAGGTGAAGGACCTTGATGTCGCCGGCACAGTGGCGAACGCCTGGGGTTTTTGTATGGTCATAGACAACGGGAAACCGAGCATGAGGTGGGAGCTGTGACCAAGAAGCCTTGAGAGTATAAGGAGGGGTTAAGTTGTTAGAAGGGTTTTGCAGGAAATGCGGAAAAGCCATAACAGAGGCGGAAGAAAAGGAATACGATTATATGTGCGAGTCCTGCCATAAGGAGCGAAACTAAAGGAGAACGAGAGAGGATGAACAAGCCTTTCGTCTGCACCTGCTGCGGGAAGCCGAAGTGGGTAGTGAAGCTCAGGGAGTATGGTGATGCCTGATGCTCCACCCGAATGAGCGCTGCTACCTGGACGACCTCGCAAGGAGACTCTGCGAAATCTATTGGCTCACCGAGGATTACCACATGCAGAGCATGTGCTCAGAGGTCGGCTGCAGGGATGCCTGGGAGTGCGAGGAGTAGGAGCTTTACAGGACATGTTCGGGATACAGGCCAATGCGTAGCATACGGAGAGGCTATGAATGAACCCTAAAGAGGCTGTAAAACAAGTTCACCCGGAAGGGGCTCGCTTGTTTTGCTAATCGGTGGTGGTCTCCCAAGCACGGCGTTACGGAGTCGTGTTCCAGTCACACCACCGAGCTTCGGGGAGATTGGCGGGAATAAGGATAAGGAGACCTAATAGGCATGAAAGGACGTGAGATATGCAGCGGCAAAGAGTAGATTGGGATGGCCTACAGAAAGGAATTCAGAAGAATGAAGAATGTTCCTGGAAAAGTGGAGGATAGAATCATACTGACGGCCATCCTCATGGCTCTCTGTGTGATGGGGGCCATACCTCTGTTCTTGATGGCTCTCATATTTGAGATGTTTAGAAAAAAGAAGGCGATGTAACAGGATTCGGGAAATGAATCCATCGAACGCGGAGCGTCACATATTTAAGAAATGCCCTCCAATACTGTAATATGCTCCTAATGGTGGCTGCTTTCATTATATTCGTGCTGGCTGTTCTTGCAGTGATAATCCTCCGCCGCAGGAGATGCTCCAGCAGCGGGGGGTTCACAGGTAGCGAACCCTTCTACCAGGATGATGTAGATGAGTGTTGTTGAACATGAGCCTGAAATTCGTGACCCTTGACCTGACGCAGAGGTGCAATTTCAACTGCCACCATTGCTACTCAAAGCAGACCAGAAAATCGGACGAAGACCTCTCAACAAAACAGTGGATTGAGGTCTTCCGCAAATTCGTTCCTGAGAAACCGACTCTGAAACGGGTGGCCTTCTCCGGTGGGGAGCCGTTTCTGAGGGAGGACCTATTCGACCTCTGCGTGAAATGCACTGAAATCCTCCAGCCTCCATCCATCCAGACCAACGGGAGCCTCGTGACCAACGAGAAGCTTGAGAAGCTCAGGCCCTTCATATCCGACCTGCAGATATCTCTCGACTATACCTATCCCTTCTTCCAGGACACCTTCAGGGGCTTCAAGGGCGCCCACAAGGACGCCGCCTTCTCCATCAGCTATGCCCGGGATCTCGGCATCCCAGTCACCATCGCAATGGTGGGGGCCAAGTTCAACATCGGGTTCATAGACGATATGCTTGAATACGCCCGCGAGGTGAGGGCTCAGCTCAAGATCCTCCGGTTCATTCCCTTCATGAAATCGCAAGAGCCCCTTGCCCTGGACAGAGGCCAGAACTTCATGCTCCACAAGTTCATCGTGGACAACGGCCTGATGGTCTCAAGCCCCCTGGTCAATGTCCTTGGCAGGCCAAGCAGATGCAGCGCCGGCACTACAAGGATGAGCATAGACGCCCGGGGTAACGCCTATCCCTGCGCTTTCGTCCCCAGGAGGCTCGGGAACATTCTCACGGACACCATGGACTTTCTGAAGCACAAGGCCAAGATGCTCAAGATCGAGTATTACGAAAAGGTCGCAAAGCAGGAATGCGCCGGCTGCCCCTATCTCGAACTCTGCGCAGGAGGCTGCCTGGGCGCACAGGTCGCCTGCGGCCACAGGGATTTCGGCTGCTGGCTGGAGGTGTGAGCGTGAAGTTCACCTTCGAGGCCATCCAGAAGCTGATTGCCCCCCACATCCTGGACCGCATCGATGGCCGCCCCCTCGCACAGGTTCCGCTCATCAAGAAGGCCATCACCCTCCAGCTCTTCGCCGACAAGCTGCACGTTCTGGTCGTTGGGTCCCCGGGGTCCTGCGCGAAGTCCAGCTTCAGGATATCCCTCCAGCAGCTCGTCCGGAACTTCAGTTACGCTTCCGCCCCCAGCTCCACCCGGATAGGGCTCCAGGAGGCGGCCTGCAATGATGAGGGGACCTTCATGATGCTTGATGAGGTGGACAAGCCCTCATCGGAGATCGTCCAGCCGCTGCTTGAGATCCTCCAGAACCAGACCGTCACGGTCCGCAAGCACAGAGAGCATTACACCCTCCCGGCCAGGGTGAACGTTTTCGCGATGGCCAACCCCTACGGGAACCGCTCCGAATGGATCCAGTACGGCAATGTCGATTCAATGAAGGGCCAGCTCAGCAAGTACAGCCAGGCCCTGCTCAGGAGGTTCCACATTCCCATTTTCGCGGGCTCCTACACCCCGACCGAGTTCACCGCTGTCAACAAGCACAAGGTTGCCCTGAAGGAAAGGTTCCCGGAGGGCTTCAGGTTCAATCCTTCGCTTGTGGACGAGTTCAACGATTACCTCTCGGAGGCCCGGGGCATAATCGTCCAGATCGAGGGGGTTGACCGTGTGTTCAGCTTCCTGGAAAAGCTCAAAATGTTCGAGAAGCACATCCTGACTCCCGTTACCAACGAACTCTTGGACGGCTGCATCGGCATGGCCGAGGCCCTGGCCAGAATCCGGCACTCAAATGTTGTTGAGAAGAAGGACTGGGACGAGGTCATGAGGTTTTTCATAGAGTGCCTCCAGACCGGCGGGCTGAGCTCGGGGCTCGTGGAGAACTACGCAGACACGAGGGACAGGAGCCGGATTGATTACGAGATGGAGTGAAGTCCTCCGTACTTCCGCCGGTTCTCACCCGATAAGTATTTAAACCCGCGAGGCCCAAGAATAATTATCAAAAGCGGCTTTGGCAGGCATTTTCCGGCAAAAAAGCCGAGTGGCATTGGTTTCATGGCGAAAAAATACGTCACCAAGAAAACGAAAGGCGTGTTCCTTTGCAGGGGGCACCAGGGATTTCTCAGCAAAAGCGATTACCGGAAGCTGCCGAGCTCCCAGAAAAGCAGGTGCCGCATGATAGTGCCGCCCGGCAGGCCCAGGAAAAGGAGGCCAAGGTGATTCTCATAAATCGGATGAGGGGGTGATTGATATAGCCAGGAAGACTACCAAGATAGGAGCGGCCTCGAAGAAGTGTCCCATGTTCAGCAAGACAGGAAAGAGACTCAGGACAAAGGCACAGAGGAAGAAGTGCATGCAGCGCGTGATGAAGGGAGGCAAGAGCGGCAGGAAAAAAAGGTAAGCCTCCCTGACGGTGGATGATTGTCCGTCATGACATCGATTACCGCTGATTTTTTTTTGCTTCTATGCTATGAAATATCTGCTCATAAACTGTCAAATTTTTTATTGCGCTACTGATAAAGGAAATTGAAAAAATGAGAACAAGGAGCGACTTATCTAATTGGCTTATTCATTTTATTCATCGTCGTAATCCGGAAAACGACCCTTTGGTTTGGGACGAAGACCCAGAAGTTTATCCTGTTATTTATAATAAATACGGTGAAGGAATGCATAATCACTGGTTTGAAATGGATGAACGATCACATCTTGAACCAGATGCCTATGCATTTTCTATTCTGCTTAAAATTCTTGACGATGGTCATATTAGAGCAGGCTGGTCTTTTCGTAATTTCAAGAAGACAATATATGGGCACCGGGCAGCAGTTTGCTTTACGGAAATGCCCTTGTATGCGTTTTTAGGATATGTTCTATCAAGAAGGGATGAGTCTTCCGTAGATAATTACGCAATTGCCCTATTAAAAGATGAAATCTTTCAATATGGAGGGAGGCCTGTCATATATGGGCTGTCGTCTACCCATATAGAAGCTGAAGAAGGCGATCCAAATCACATTCCCAACTGCCGTACTCTGGCCGAGTCTTGTGGGATATCGCTTAACGAGCAATATAGGTACGTTTCTATGAACATTGGCGGTTCACGGCTAATAGACTGGTCTCACGAGCGAGAATGGCGATGGACTAAAGATTTCGGACCGGAGTTCGATATTCCGGGTATTCCGCTTTGGCTTGACGAAGCTGACTTCAGGTTCAGTAAAATTCTCGTCCTCCTTAGCACAATTGATGAAGAAGAACGATTCCTTAAAAGAATGAAAGAATATTATGATGCGGGTTATAATGACATCGATACGCATTATTCTAAGGACAGCTTTCTGAACACAAGAGTTTTATCAATTGAATCATTAAGGAGAACTGTGCCAGATTTAAGTCGAATCAGGCTTGAAGAAATCCCTTTTAGGTCTCTGAAAAAAATTGAACCCATTAAGGTGTCGCGTGAAGTGAAACGAAGGGTAGAACGGGCGATGATAGCCGCTCAAAAAGCTGCCGAAAATGCAGCAATGGAAAATATAGAGAAGCTGCCTCGTGACAGTAATGGCGTCCCATTGCCCTATTATTTTGGTTTCGCAAATGTAGTAACATATGAATCAAATACTGAAGTAACGCAAGCTCTGATCGATTTAAAATACGCTGAACCTATTGGCGGGGTTGGCTACTGGTTATTTGAAGCAACGGAAAGAGCAGAAACTCGGAGCTCATTGGATGCTGAAGAAGCCGCAGCGCAAGCTGCAGCCGATGTATTGGAGGAAATACTTGGTCAACCTTTTTATGTGACCTCCAGGCCAGACTAACTTCATTTTCTTAATAAATGTCCTGCCTTCTGACGTGCTTGTGGAGTTCCCTGCAGGCCCTCGGGTCGCCCTTCTTCTCTATCACCCGGCATGCGTTCTTGCCCTTCCTGTCGCAGGCAACTATCTCGGTGCATGTAAGTTCTTCGTCCGATTCGTCCTGGAAGGCCCCCTGGAACACAATGCTGCCGTCCTTCTGCTCCTCGAACTCCATCCCCTTGAATTTCAGCCCTGTTTTTGATGCCATACTCCTAACCTCCTGCGCTTTTAAGTTCATGAAGCCTTTCGAGATAGGCGAGCATCTCCCGCCAACCCGATGAACTCCTGACTATGATCCAATCGAACACCAGGAAAGGGGTGTTGAAAACCCCTCCGGTTGCCTCGATCAGGAAGTCCCTGTACTTCCTGTACGCTGGCATCCCGGTGTCAACCACCTTGATGATATCCTTTGGGTGGCCGGCATTAAATATGTTCACGGCCCTCAGCGCTTCGAGGCAGAAAGGGCAGCTTTCCTTGGTGAACATTACCCTCATGCCATACCCCCCCCCCTACTCGATGAACTCCACCAGCGGCATGTCCCTCCTGACGCTCCCGGGGACAAGGAACTTCACTATGTCCGCGGTCTCATCCTTCACCGGAATCCGCTTTTCCCTTAGCTTCTCGACTATCACGTCCGAATATTCGCGGATGTCCACGAGGGATTTGCCGTCATAGAACAGTATCTCCTTCATCAGAGGGTCATCCACGGGCAGGTCCCTGGACTCCTTGTACCTGATGACTGCCAGGCGCCTGAAGATTTTCGCCTTCTCCTTTTTCGGCTTAAGAAGTTTTTCGAACAAGCGATCCCCCCATTATCGGGCTGCCCTTGGGCATGACCATAGTTCCCGAATACCTGTCTATTGCCTTGTTGATGGCCTCGAAATTGCCTCCGAAGGTCCTGGCGGCGTAGATAAACTGGTACATGTAATTCCCCACGTTTCTCAGCTCATTGATTATGTAAATGTTCGGCTCGGCCATGGGGTTCTGCCGCTTCATGAAGAGCGTCTCCATGTCCAGCCTGGTCCTTATTGCCTTCACGTCCTCCACGAACGCCCGCCTGCCTGTCGGCTCCTCCTCCCTCTCTTCCTTCTCCCCGGCCTCCTTTATACCGAGGATGACTTGCTCCATGTTTTCCAGCCTCACCGGGACCCTGGGCTTTTTGCCGGGCCTTGACTGCGCGGCCTCTATCTTGGCCATTCCCGAGACCACCCTCACGAACGACTCGAACATCGAGAGGGTGACGTTCCTGATCTGCATCAGCCTCCAGACGTTGACGTTCCTTATGTGCTTTTCGGCATGCCTGAGCATCCGTTCCGCGGTTATCCCCGACTGGGAAAGGTTCCGTATCTCCGGGATAAGGTCCTCCTCCCAGCCTTCGGGAAGGCGTGACCATTCATCATACCTCATTTCTTTCCCTCCGGCTTCATGTCCTCCCTCATCTCGCCGAGGAACTGCATGAGCTCTTTTGTCTGCTGCATGACGTGCTCGACCTTGTCCTCCGGGAGCCTCTTTTCAAGCTTGTCCTGGACCTCCTCGACAACGCTTTCCATTTTCTCTATTTTCTGCCTGAGTATGTTCGCGCTCGTGTTGGATTCGCCCAGTTGCTCTGCCATCTTCCCGAAGGTCTGCGCCATTGCCTTGACGCTTTCGAGCTCGTTGGTCACGTGGTCCGCGAGGGCGTCTGCCCGGGCCTTCTCTGATTCAGCCCCGACCCGGTCGAGCTTCCTCTTTGTCCTCTCCTTCTCTTCGTTGGTCCTGGCCTGCACCAGCTCGCCCTCAAGGCTGGCTATCTTCTCCTCAAGCTGGCCCATCATGTCCTCGATGTCCTGGGACTCACCCCCGTACTCTATCCATTCCACGTCCGGAACGAATTTACCGTCATAGGTCCTGTTGAGCACGAGGACCGAGCTGCGCAGGGCATCCACGAGGCCAACCGGCCTGTGGACCATTCCCGTGAACGAGAAGCCCTTCATCGCCACACGTAGCTTTCCCTCCCGGTTGACTATTATCTTCCAGAGAAGCTTGTTACCGACCACCTCGAACCAGAGGTCGTGGAATGTGCCAAGATACCTGTGCTCCCTGGTCACCACCTTTATGACACCCGGCTTTTCAAGGAGGAGTTTCGTTGCCTGCTTCCTGCTCATGGTCGCGAGGAACAGCCTCGCCATGGATATCTGCTCCTTCTTGGAAATGAAGGGCGCGGACATCACCTTCTCCTGCGTGAGATCGGTTAAGGCCTTTTTCAGCTCCTGGTTCTCGGACCTGGCCTTCTCGTATTCCTCCGTCAGCCTGTCTAACCGGGCCTTCAGTATTCCGGTCTGCTTCTGATAACCCCTGGGGAGGGTCTTGTAGTCGTCAGGCCCCACACTGAAGAACTTGCTGACCTGCTGCTTTTTCTGGGGAGGGCCAATTATCCTGTCCATGATTGCCTTGAGCTTCTTCATCCAATCACCTAAAAGGAAGGCTCTTCCTCAATCTCTATGTCCTCAAGCTGCGGGGAGCCGCCCACGGTCCCCGGACGGAAACCGAGCTCCCTGTCCGACCTCCTGGGCTTCCTGCGGAGAAACCAGAAAACCACGATTGCAGCGGCTACAATAACAAATATCAGTCCGACACCCAGCCCGATTGTGCCGAGGTCAGCGCCCTGGACGACCTCAACGTTGAGCCTGGCTGACTCGTACCGCTCACTGGCGGGGACATGTATCTCCATCTTCCCTGAGGAGTCCGGAAGGTAGCTCAGCCAGCCGTCTTCAGCCTCCATTGCAAGGTCCTTCCCGTTCAGCTCTATGGTGACGTTCAGTGTCTCGTTTATCCGGATCCCATCAGAGTACAGGGCGATGCTGTATGGCATGCCCTGGAATACCGTGCCGCTTTCCACGAAGTCGCTGCTCCCCCGGGGGAATATCCTTATGTCCAGGGCTTTCCTGGGCACCCGGACCCTGACGCTCACATTGTCCGACTTCCTGAACCCCTCCAGTTCCGCCACAATTGAATAATTGCCCGTCTCGGAGGCGTAGAACTTGAACACCCCCCCGGAGTCGGTGTTGGTCTTCACAACGGTCCCGTCCGGCCTGGTTATGCTCACCGCATTCTCCCGGTTCTGCACGACGTTTCCCTTGTCATCCGTGAGCACCCCGGAGACCAGAGTATCCACGTTCTCCTCGGGCGGGACGCCCTTGATGATAAGCTTAGGCCCGCTGCTGCCGGGGGATATGAGCTCCCCCTGCAGCTCATTTAGCTGGAACCTGCCGGTCTCGCAGTTCTCGGCGGAGGCAAGCAGGATGAGGGGCACGTCCGAATCCCTCGGTATGAGGGCTGTCCCGTACCCCTTGAAGGGGGTGTTGGTCTGGA
>CAYYVD010000016.1:0-29610 GCA_964475045.1 uncultured Desulfobacterales bacterium
AAACGATTTCGGGAGATGGCCGACTTCCTGCCCACCATCGTCTGCGAGGTCGATCTCGAGCACCGCGTCCGATACATGAACCGCCAGGGGCTGGAGATGCTCGGGCTTGATGGGGCGCCGTCCGGGGAGTGGGGCTTCTTTCCGGGCCTCGTCCGCGCCGCGGACCGGGACCGGGCGGAGCGTTTTCTCGAGGATGCGGTCCGGGGCCGTTCCACGGGTCACATCGAGCTGCCCTTCCCCGGCCGGGACGGATCGGACATTGCAGGTCTGGTTCACGCCTCCGCCATCGTCCGGGACGGTGAGCCGGCCGGGGTTCGAGTCAGCATCACGGATCTGACCAGCCGAAAGCGGCTGGAAAGCGAGCTGCAGAATGCCCAGAAGATGGAGACCATCGGCACCCTGGGGGGAGGGATTGCCCATGACTTCAACAACATCCTGGCCGCCATCATGGGGGCCTTGAGCCTGGCCAAGGACGCCCGCGTTTCCGGAGCCGACATTCGGGACTACCTGAGCAGGGCGGAGGAGGCCACCTTGACCGCAAGGGATCTGGTCCAGCGGTTCATCACTTTTTCGAACGGATGGCAGCCCGCCATGACCAGGACGTCCGTCGCGGAGCTGATCGAGCACTCCCTTCGGTTCGTTCTGGCGGGGTCGCCGGTGACCTGCCGGACCTCCATTCCGGACGGCTTGTGGCCGGTGGAGGTGGACCGGACCCAGCTGAGCCGGGCCCTCAACAACCTGATCACGAACGCCCGCGAGGCCATGGCGGGGAAGGGGAGCATCGAGGTCCGGGCAGAAAACATGAGCGGGTCCGAGGTGAACGGTCTGTCGGGCCTGCCGATCCAGAAAGGACCCTGCATCCGGATCGTCATTCGGGATCACGGCCCGGGGATCTCCTCTGAGCACCTCCCTTTCGTGTTCGATCCCTACTTCTCCACCAAGGAACGGGGAAGTCAGAAGGGGATGGGGCTGGGGCTGACGCTGGCCTACTCCATCGTTAAAAAGCACCGGGGCCTGCTGCAGGTGTCCTCCAGGCCCGGTGACGGTGCGACCTTCACGATGATTCTGCCCGCCTTTCCTTCCGGTCCACGATGATCCTGGCATCCACCGCCGAAGCACCGCGCCCGGCCTCCTGGACCATGACGGGGTTGACGTCCATCTCCAGAATGTCCGGGAAGCTTTCCATCAGCCGCGACATGCGGACGAGCAGGCCCTCGAGGGCTTTCACGTCTCGAGGAGGGTTCCCTCGCAGCCCTTCGAGAAGCCGCCGGCCTCGAATTCTTCTCGTCATCCGTGCGGCCTCCTCCCGGTCCAACGGGGCCACGCGCCAGACCGTGTCCTCGAAGACCTCCACCAGGACGCCCCCGAGACCCAGCATCACCACGGGGCCGAACACGGCGTCCCGGCTGGCCCCCAGGATGACCTCGAGGCCGTCCGGAACGGTGGCCTGGACGAGCGCCTCCACGTCGTCCCGCCCCGCCGCCCTTTGAAGAGAGGCGAAGGCAGTGCGAACGGCCTCCTCGGAGGAGAGGTTGAGAACCACGCCTCCGAGATCGGTCTTGTGGTTGAGGTGGGGACGGTTCAGCTTCACGGCCACCTCACCGCCCAGGGCACGCCACGCCTCCACGGCCTCGCCGGGAGACCGTACGAGCCTGGACCCGGGCACGGCAAAGCCTGCGGCTTCCAGGAGGTCCAGCCCCTCGTTCAGGAGGAGAGCCCCACGGGTGCATCCACGATCCAGGATCGCCCGAACGGGTTCGAGAGATGCGAGAGCCGGCATTGAAGGCGGCTCGCCGGTCGCCCGTACTCGCGGGGAACAGGACCACTTGCACGAAAGATCCAAGGCGCGCATGGCGTTTTCCGGGGCTGTGAAGACGGGGATGTCGTAGTGTTTCTTCAGGTGGTCGATCTCCATGGCCTCGGTGAAGATGACCAGGGCCACGGGCTTATCGTAGCGTGAGGCCAGCTCGGCCACCTTGGCGATCAGTGACCTGGATGCCTCCTGCTCGAACCCCCGGCGGTACCCGTGCCCCAGTAGGACGCCGTCCACGCCCTCGCGTTTGAGCATCTCCTCGACGATGTACTCGTAGACGTCCAGATCGAAGAGGTCGCCGAGGTCGAGTGGGTTCTGCAGGCGGATCACGTGGGCCCGCAGGCGGCTTTCGACCTTTTCCAGCAGCTCGCGGGGAAAGTCCGGGAGCTCGAACCCGTAGTGGGCACAGGCATCGGCCGTGATGACGGCGTGCCCGCCGGATCGGGAGACCACGGCCAGCCGGTTGCCCCGAAGCGGGGGCATGGTCAGACCCTTGATGTAGTCCATGGCCTCGTGAATGGAGTTGACGCGGACGCATCCACACTGCTCGAGGGCGTGATCCACCAGAGCGTCGTTCGTGAACAGGGCCGTGGTGTGGGAGTGGGCGATGCTGGAGCTCGTCTCGAAACGGTTTGACTTGTGGAGCAGGAGGGGCTTGTTTGCCCTGGATGCAATCTCCAGGAAACGACGCCCGTCCGTGAACCCCTCCAGATACATCAGGATGATCCGGGTGCCCTCGTCCTGGATCAGGTACTGGAGGAGATCGTTCTCGTCCACGTTCAGCTTGTTTCCCATGGACACGAACTTGTTCACCCCGATGCTTTCCTCGGCCAGAAACCCGAGATAGCTCAGGCCCACGCCGCCGCTCTGGGCCAGAACGGACACCGGGCCGGTCTCGAGGTCCTCTCGAAGCGGCCAGAACGGCAGGGCCAACCCGTTTTCAAGGTTGGCAATGCCGATGCCGTTGGGACCGATGAACCGAAGCCCGTGAGCCGCCGCCGCCCGGCGGCAGTCCCGCTCGATGGCGACGCCTTCCTCGCCAAGCTCGGAGAAGCCGCCCGACTCGATCACCGCCCGTCGAATGCCTTTTCGGCCGCAGGCGTCCAGAATGCCGGGGACCGTGCGCGCAGGGGTGAGGATGACGGCGAGATCCACCGGCCGATCCAGGGCGTCCACGGACGGCAGGATCCGCTGTCCGAAGGCGATGCCCCCCTTGATTCCCACGGACACGACCTCCCCGGGAAAACCGAAGGTGAGGCAGTTTTGAACGATGTTTCTGCCGAGATTGGCTCTGTCGGCGGACACCCCCACCACGGCGATGCTCTCGGGGTAGAAAAATCGGGACATCCATCCGCCGCCGGCGTCTGAGTTCATGGTTCTCTCCTGAGCTTCCTGGCCTTCTCTTTCCAGGTGCGGCGTTTTCGCCCCCTGGCTTTGCGGCGGGACGGGTCCGGATCCCTCTCGGCATCCAGGATGAAGGTGCCGGCCTCGAAATCCGGAGGTTCGGAGGGGCGCTTCTTCTTGTCGCCGGCCTTTTCCGGCCGGTCCAGGGCCTTCTGCTGCTCCCTGCTCAAGGGCGGGCCGACCAGATCGCTTGCGGGGACCTCCAGGGCGAGAAAGAGGTCTCCGAAGGCATACACGGGAACGGATCCCGCCCCCCCGGCCGGGATGTGGATCTCGAGAATGACGGGAGACGGGTCGGTTCGGCGTCCGATGCGAAGCGCGAGTTCCCGGTCGGTTGTGAGAATGTGGGCCCCCTCGGCACGCGGCTCCAGCCCGTGCTCCAGAGCATGAGGGTGGGCCCGCTTGCGAACGGGCGAGAAGAGCAACCCGGCGGGCGGGGGGGCCGGGTGCTCCAGGTCCCGCTGATAGCGCCGGTCCAGGGCGCGGATCCGGGTGCCGTCACTCTCGAAGTGCTTCCGGTCCTCGCTGAGGAGGACCTCCCTCAGGAGCCCCTCGCGCACATGGGACCACCCGGGCTCCTCGCGAACGGCCTGCAGGAGCCGTTTGACGGGGACGAACCCCTGCTCGTCCGGCACCAGCCCGAACTCGTCCGGACGGTGACCGAGGACGTAGAGAAGGAGCCGGCTCAGGCGCTCCACTCGAAATCGGTGCTGCTTGCTCACCGGCTCACCTTTCGCATGTCATGGGTGGCTGGGTTCACAGCTCCAGCTTCGCCCTGCAAGGCCCCGAAGGAGCTCCACAGAGGAGCAACCCGAGGAGGAGCAGGACCAGGGGATGCCTTGAAGCGCAGGACGGTTTCCTGTATCCTGAGCCCGCACGGGGAAGGGCGCGCGGGCACGGGCCGGCGCCGGGGCCGGTCGAATGTCGACCGGGAAAGACCATCACGGACAGGATGTTGCCATGCTGCAGCCGCATGAGGAGCTTGCTCCAGCGCGGGCCGAGTTCCTGGCCCGCGATTACAGCCGGGGGTTCATTCGATACTGCCGGATGCACGCCGGAACCATTCGAAACGGGTTCTTCGAGGCCGAGGTCGCCATTGGAGAAGAGCACCGCCAGCAGGACGGTTTCATCCATGCGGGGGTCATGGCGACCATGGCGGATCACACGGCCGGGTATGCGGGCTTCACGACCGTGGCCGAGACGTTTCAGATCCTGACCGTCGAGTTCAAGATCAACTTCCTTCGGCCAGCGTGGGGGGACACCCTCGTCTGCCGGGCCAACGTCCTCCGCAGAGGGAAACGCATCCTCATCGCCGAGTCCGAGGTGTTCGATCGCCGGGACGGCCGGGAGGTGCTGGGGGCCAAGGCCCTCGTCACCCTGGCGGCCGTCCCGGCGGACCGCCTGAGGTCAAAGGGCCGATGAGATTTCCTCGGCCAGGCGCAGGGCCGCTTCGTCCGGATCTCTGGCATCCCGAACGGGGCGTCCCACCACCAGGTAGTCCGCTCCGGCCTCCACGGCGGCCCGGGGCGTGACCACTCGTTTCTGGTCGTCCCCTTCGACCAGGGTCCAGGCGGGACGAATGCCCGGCGTCATGACGACGAAGTCCCTGCCCATCTCCTCCTTCACCCGGCCCGCCTCACGCCCGGAGCAGATCAATCCATGGCATCCCGCCTCCCGGGCGATGCGCGCCTTCTCGAGCACCAGCAGGCCCGGGTCGCGCACATAGGGCTCACGAAGGCCCAGGCGCTCCAGGTCCTCCGGTCCGAGGCTCGTGAGCAGGCTGACGGCCAGGATGCGAACGGACTCGGGACCGCCGGGGACGACCTCCTGAAACATCC
Organism: uncultured Desulfobacterales bacterium; assembly: GCA_964475045.1. GTDB lineage: Bacteria > Desulfobacterota > DSM-4660 > Desulfatiglandales > HGW-15 > JAIPEI01. The sequence continues at coordinate 5,056 of CAYYVD010000016.1, forward strand.
CGTCCCCTTGGTCGCAGTGCACCGTGATGAACCGGACCCCGTGCCGTTCGGCCGCCTGGAGGGCCCGCACCATGGTGGCCGGGATGTCGTGGAGCTTCAGGTCCAGGAACACCTTGCGACCCGCGGTGTCGTGGATCTGTCGAAGGATGTCCGGCCCCGCGGTGATGAAGAGCTCCAGGCCCACCTTGAACAGACCGACGCGGTCCCGCAGGAGGCGGACGAAGCGCATGGCCTCCCGGGTGGTGGGGACGTCCAGTGGGAACACGATGTAGTCCTCGGGTCCTCGTTGCATGCCTCCCCCCGAACCGTGTCCGGGTCATCCCGGATCGAAATCAAGCGCAGCCCGCGACATGGAAGCGCCGGGGTTCCTGTATTGTACCATGACGGGAGGGACAAAGCACGGGGAAATCCCGTTGACCGTTCCAACGCCCCAAGGGGCCGGTCCTTACCGTGAAAAGCCCCGGAGGTCGGCTGGCTGCCGGGGCCAACAACAAGGCCGTCTCCTTTTTCATCCTCGGGGGTGAGCACAAGCGAGAGCCTGGTCATGTGCGTTTCGGACGGCTCATGGAGTGGCCGGCAAGGGTTGTGAAAAAAGCATGGACAAGATCTTCGAAAGCCGGTATGAAGAAAAGTCCCAAGAGCCACCGTAGCTCAGCTGGTAGAGCACCTCACTCGTAATGAGGATGTCTGCGGTTCGACTCCGCACGGTGGCTCCAATTCCATCCATTGCTTATCGCGCATTCCGGCTCCAAATCGTCTCCATTTTTCTTGAAAATTGCCCGAATCGAGCCTCGAGACGCTCGTCCTGGCCGATCTCCGCAAATGGTTCAAGCCCAGGCCTCCAGGCTCTCGTCCGTGCCTCGGACCTTCGTTATCGCGGAGGGTACCATCCGGGAAAGGCTTCGCGGCGGGGGGTGGAACGCGTAGGGGGCAGGAATCCCCCTGTCGTAACCCCCGCAATGACCAGGCCGGGAGCGAAGCGGGCGAAAGAAGGCCCCAGCCCCCAGAGCCGGCCGTTCCTCTGCTGGGAGCAGGAGATCAGGACCCGGGCGGGTCGGGCTCCGAGGATGGATTCGACCCCTTGGAGGGTGGACGCCACATTGCAAGCTGAGCTCCAAAGCCAGCGATGGGTGCTTTGGATCCCGAAACACGAGGATATGGAGAGCGATCGGGCCGGGAGAGCAGACAGCGTTTCCTCGGCTCGGCTCACGGCGTCCTTTCAGCGGGGGCGATCGCTCGAGCCAGGGGTTGAGGCGACGCGGCTAGTCCTGGCCTTCGTCCTTCAGGATTTCGCGGGCCGTGTCGTAGTCCCCCTGCTCGGCAAAGGCTGTGGCCGTCATGGCGCTCTGGAACTTGTGCTTGTAGGCCTGGTGGATGGTCTTCACGAGCTTGTCCACGTCCACCGGTTTCTGCAGGTACTTGTACGCCCCGAGCCGGTGCGCCTCCTTCTCGTCCTTCTTGGATCCATGTCCGGTGAGGATGATCACCTGGACCTCGGGATAGGACTTCTTCACCCGCTCGAGCACCTCCAGGCCGTCGATTCCGGGCATGCGAAGGTCCAGGACCATGACGTCCGGCACCTCGTCGTCCACGATCCTGAGCGCCTCCTCCCCGTTCAGGGCCACGTTCGGCCCCAGGTCCCGAAGCTGGATCCGTTCCTTGAGGGTGTCCACGAACTCCTTTTCGTCGTCCACCAGAAGAATCTTGATCTGTTCCATTGGGTTGCTCCTCGTGTAGGGTTGATCCCCGGGATCGGACGGCTGCGCCGAATCGGGCGCTCAGGCCTCCAAACGCCACAGGGCGGGGTCCCCCGCCATGGAGGCGGGCCTCCCCCCCCTAAGGTTCCTCTTTGCGGTTCTTCCTGCGGCGCTCGAGCATCTCCAGGGCCATGCCCGGCTCCCCGGCTTCGGCAAATGCGGCTGCCGCCATGCTCTGGCGTACCCCGCGAACGGCCTGACCGGCCCGGCTCTCCCGGAGGCGTTTTCGACTGCAGGCCTCCTGGATCCTGCGCACCATGGCCTCGAGATCAAAAGGCACGAGAAAGTCGTCAAAGGCCCCCAGCTTCATGCCCTCGATGCTCATCCAGAGATGCTCCCAGGTGTTGATCAGGATCACCTCGGTGAGGGGACGGGCCTTCTTGATTGCGCCGAGAAGGCGAAGCCCGTCCTTCTTCAGGGAGGCCAGGGCCAGAATCACCACATCCACGCCCTGCTTGCGCAGAATGCGCTTGGCCTCCTTCTCCCGTGTCGCGAAGAGGATCCGATAGGGTTCCTGCTCCAGGCGCTCGGACAGGGTCTGTCCGAATGCCGTGCCGGTCTCCACGATCAACAGGGTCCCCTCTGCACGTTCCATCGAAGCGCTTGCCTCCCGGGACTAAAGCCTTGCGAGCCCGTAACACACAGGTGCGTTTCGAAGGCCCACGGTGTCGAGGAAGGACTCCAGGCTTCGAGGGTTTCGAGGGGATCGCTTTCCCAGCAGCTCACGGGCATGCTCCGGGCATCCCTCCTCGGCGAATGCGGCCGCAGCGAATACCCGATCCAGACCGACACCGGGTTGCTTCGCGGTTCTGGGTTCGATCTCCCCGATCTCCAGGGCGCTCCGGCGCTCGTCCATCTCTGCGAAGGCCGTGGCGGCGAACACCTTCCTCATCTTTTCGAACCATGCTTCCATCATGATGCCTCCTCCTGCTTCGACGGGTTTGCAGATGGTTGGAGCCCTTCTGTCAACTCTTCAAAGCAAGGACCATGCCACAAAAGAGTGCCTGGAATGTTGGGCCGTTACGCATGGTGGTTCACGGTGAAGCATCTATCTGGTACCATATGAAACATTTTGAAGAAATCAATGTGAAACATAAAGAATCAATCTATTTTCTCGGGAACCTCTGGCTCGGAACACAGGGCCTCCCGGACCTTCCGAATAAAGGCGTCGATGTTCAGGGGTTTGATCATGAAATCAAAGGCCCCCAGGCGCATGCCTTCGATCCCCTCCCGGGTCGACCCCTGCCCCGTGAGGAGAATGACCGGCAGGGAAGGGTCGTCGGAGCGAAGGCGTTGCAGGACGCCGAACCCATCCATGCCGGGCAGGCGCAGGTCGAGCACCATCACATCGGGACGCTCTTCCTGAATCATCTGCAAAGCGGTCTCTCCGTCCGGAGCGGTCCGCACGCTGAAACCACGGAACTCCAGCCGCTCGGCCAGGGTGACCGCAAACTCCACCTCGTCGTCCACCAAGAGCACGCGCGTTGTCTCTGCCATGGGTGTCCTCAGGCCTCCCGCCCGGCAACGGGCAACAGCACCATAAATCGAGCCCCCTCCCCGGGGCGGCTCCACACCTCGATCTCCCCGCCGAGCCTCTTGATGATCCCGTAGGTGATCGGCAGTCCCAGACCCGTGCCGTATCCCTTCTTGGTGGTGAAAAAGGGCTCGAAGATGTGCTTCAAGGTCTCTTGGCTCATGCCTTCCCCGTTGTCCTCGACCACGGCGGTCACGTTTCGGGTGCCGTTCCTTTCGGTGGCCACGGTCACGCGGCCGCCGTCCTGCACGGCTGCGAACGCATTGCTCAGAAGGTTCAAGAACACCTGCTGGAGTTGGCCCCGGTCCGAGTGGATCGACGGAAGGTCCCGGTCCAGGTCCAGCCGCAGTTCGATGTTCCGGTGATGGGCGTCTTTTTCCAGGAACCCGAGCACCTCCTCGAGAAGGTCGTTCAGGTCGAGGGTGTCGACGCGGACCTCCATGCGCCGTGCAAAGCCCAGCAGGCGATGGGTGACCGCCTTGCAGCGGGCCACGGAGTCCAGGGTGGCCTGAATGAGCCCCAGGAACTTCTGCTTCCTCTCGAACTCCGGCACCGTCTGGAACAGGTCCTTCATGAGGCCGGCCTTCTCATTGATGATGGCAATGGGGTTGTTGATCTCGTGGGCCACGCCCGCGGCCATGCGACCCAATGAGGAGAGCTTCTGGGTGTGCTCCAGCTCCCGAAAAGCGGCTTCCCGCCGCTCGTCGGCTTGCCGCACGCGTTTCACCAGGTTGTGACTCAGCCACAGGGTGGCCACCGTGACCATGAGGATCCCGACGGCGAAAAAGAAGGCCATTTCACCCTGAAGGGCGTACCAAGAGGTCATGAAGAGGCTGCGCGGCTTCACCACGGCCAGCGTGTAGTCGGGGTTCATGAGGGGGGTGTGCACGACCAGCAGCTCGCGGCCTTCCGGACCGGTCATCTCCTGGACGTGGGTCCCGTAGCCGGCTGCGCGAATGGGCAGGGGGCACGGCTCGAGCACCTTCCCGTACAGGCGGGATCGCGTCTGAAAGCGGCCTTCGCGGTTCAGCAGGAAGGCGTCGCTTTCCGGGGCGAGTCCCATGGAAGCGATGAGCCCTTCGAGCTTCTTGGTGTCGATGGTGGCTCGAAGCACCCAGGAGAGGCCGCTCTGGTCCATGTGCAGGACGGCCATGGCCACGTGGGGAATGTCCCGGTAACCGTGAAAGACGTCGCTGATGTAGACCCCGCGAACCAGGACCTCCTGAAACCAGGCCTGGTGCTCGTAGCTCTTGCCGACAAGGGCGTAGGGGCCGGCATAGGCCACCTGGGTTCCGTCCCTGCCGATCAGCCCGAGGTCCACGAACCCCTCGAACTCGTTCTTGAGCACGCGGAACACGCGGCGAAGGACCTCCTGCTCGGCCAGCTCGTCGAAGCGGTAGGCCGAGGCCACAAAGCGCACGGTGGAGAGGCGCTCCTCGAGAAACAGGGAGAGGGAGTGACGGGTCTTGTTGGCCAGGGCCACGAGCGGGGAGATGATCTCCCCCCGCAGGGTCTTGCGGTACTGGTAGTAGTTCACGGCCGCCATGGAGCAGAGCGGCACAAAGGTGACCACTAGCATGAGAATCACGATGTTGCGCCGAAGCACCCGGTAGCGCTGCGGGGAGATCATCTCGTCCTCGGGAAATCGCAGGAACCCGCGGACCGCCTCTTTCCAGGATTTCTCAGACGCCATTCGAGCGCTCCCCCCGATCGAACAAAACCGTCCCGCTCTCCAGGGTGCCCTCCACGAGGCGTTTCACGGCCTCCTCCGCAGGCCCCATGACGTCGTCAACGAGCCGGATGCGCTTCCACTCAAGGTATCGATAGTACTCCTCCTCGATGCCCCCGCAAACGACCACGCCGGCCCCCTCGGTGAGTATGAGGTGGCACAGCTTCTCCGAGGAGGATTCCTGGAGAACCACGGTCTTCTCCTCGAGCCGCTCCCCTTCGCCTCCCAGGAGAAGGCTCAACGCCTCGGTGGCCATGTCGAAGCGGGGAGCCACATCGTTCCGGTACAAGGGAACCAGCACACGCAGGGCCATGGGTTTCACCATCCCGTCTTCGGCTCTAGGCCTCGATTCCGTAATGCTTCATCTTCCGCCAGAGGGTGCTCCGCCCCCAGCCCAGGAGCTCCGCCGCCTTTCCGCGACGGCCCCGGGAGCGAAGCAGGGCATCCAGGATCATCTTGCGCTCGACGGCCGCCCAGCTCTCCTCCCCGTAAGGTTGCTGCAGGGTGCGCTCCTCGGCGGAGCGCGGGGGCTCGCTCTCGGCTTGCGGCGGCCCGGGCGGCATCTGAGGATCGGAGAGATAGGCCGGAAGATCGGACTTCCGGATCTTTCCCCCGGGGCACATGTTCACCGCATACTCCATGATGTTCCTCAGTTCCCGCACATTCCCTGAATACCGGTAGGTCTCCAGGAAATCCAGTGCCGATTTCGAAATGCCCGGGAGTTCCTTGCCGAAGCGTTTGGCGAACACGCCCTGAAAGTGATCCAGCAGGAGCCGCACGTCCTCTCCGCGCTCACGAAGGGGTGGCAAGGCAATGCGGATCACGTTCAACCGGTAGAGGAGGTCCTCCCGAAACCGTCCATACTGAACCATCCGCTCCAGGTCCTTGTTCGTGGCCGCGATCAGCCGGACATTGGCCTGAAAACCCTGGCTGCTGCCCAGCGGGTACACCACCTGGTCGTCGAAGAACGTGAGCAGCTTGACCTGGAGGGAGAGGGGAAGATCCCCGATCTCGGTCAGGTACAATGTCCCGTTGTGGGCCATCCGGAATCGTCCCGGCTTGCTCTCCACGGCGCCGGTGAAGGCGCCCTTGCGGTGGCCGAACAGCTCGGACTCGAGGAGCGCTTCGGGCAGGGCACCGCAGTTCACCTTGATGAACGGCCCTCTAGAGCGCTCCGAGGCCAGGTGAATGGCCTCGGCCACCAGGTCCTTTCCGGTTCCGGTCTCACCGGTGATGAGCACCGAGGAGTCGCTGGTGGCGATGGCGGGCAGCATGCGGAAGATTTTCTCCATCTCGGAGCTCTTCCCGAGGATCTGACCGAAGCTGTAGGCCCGGCTCCGCCTGGCGGCCGCATCCTGTATTCCCCGCAGGTCCTCCACGGTCTCCACGAACCCCGCCGGCTTGCGCCCTTTGTCGAGTAGCACACCCAGGGTCATGCGAACCCGCACGCGCTCGCGTTCCCGAGTGATCACATCGGTCTCCACGCAGGCCGCTTGCCCTTCCGGATCCAGCCGGGAGGCCGGGCAGTCCCCCGGGCAGATGCCGCTTCGAATCACATGGAAGCAGGGGATCCCGGCCGCTTCCGTCCTGGACATGCCGCAGAGTCCTTCCATGGTGCGGTTCATGAACAGGACTCGGCGGTCGGGGGTGAGAACCGTGATGCCCATCGGCACCTCATCCAAGAGGTTCTCGAGGGGCAATGCCCCGTCCACCAGGCCCCGGATCAGACGATGGGTTTGTTTTTCAGGCAAGATACGCTCGTCCTTTCGAATGAAGACCAAGGAGTCGCATTATACCAGAGCTTTTTCGTGGAAGAAACCGCGAAGCCGGATGTTTTCGGCCGGCGATGCGTACCGAAATGTTTCATTTGGTCTCGTAGCTTAAAATGTTCCATGGTCGAAACAAGAATTTTTGAAGCATTTTTTTGCTTACTTGTTGACTATCATGGCCTAAAACGGTATGGAGAGTCAAGGGTGTTTCACTCTGAAACTTTTCGGGCCATCGAATCCAGGAGAAACGGCGCGGCGGACCGCGCCTTGGAATCACGACGTACAGCGGCAAAACGGAGGGAGCCATGCGAAGGAAACGGTTGTGGAGCGCAGGGGCTGTGGCGGGACTAGGGATCTGCGCGGTGATGCTGGCGGCGCAAACGGGCTGGGCCCAGGAGGCCGTCGGAGCGGTGGGAGTGGACGCCGGCGGCCATCCCTGGTGGTTCTGGCCTCTCACCCTGTTTGTGGTCACTCTGGCCATGGGCGTCTTTGCCGTGCTGGGAGGGGTCGGAGGCGGGGTGCTGTTCGTTCCGATCATCAGCGGCTTCTTTCCCTTTCACCTGGACTTCGTCCGGGGAACGGGCCTGCTGGTGGCCCTGTCCGGCGCCCTGGCCGCCGGGCCCGGGCTGCTCAAGATGAACCTGGCGAGCCTCCGGCTGGCCGTTCCGGTGGCGCTCATCGCGTCCACCTGCGCGATTCTCGGGGCCATGATCGGACTGGCCCTGCCCACGAACATCGTTCAGATCGCCCTGGGTGCGACCATCATCGGGATCTGCGTGCTCATGCTTACGGCCACGAAGAGCGAGCACCCCAACGTCCCCCAAGCGGACCGACTCTCCTCGGCCCTGCGGATCTACGGCGTGTACCAGGACCGCAGCACAGGAAAGGCCGTGAACTGGAAGATTCATCGGACACCGTTGGGCTTGGGGCTTTTTGTGATCATCGGCGTCATGGCAGGCATGTTCGGGTTGGGCGCCGGGTGGGCCAATGTGCCGGTGCTCAATCTGCTCATGGGCGCCCCCCTCAAGATCAGCGTGGGCACGAGCAAGTTTCTGCTGTCCATCACAGACACCTCGGCCGCTTGGATCTACGTGAACAAGGGCTGTGTGATTCCCATGATGGTGGTCCCCTCGATCGTGGGCATCATGGTGGGCTCGTTCATCGGCGTCCGGCTTTTGGCCGTGGCCAAGCCCGGCGTCATTCGGTGGATCGTGATCGGGATACTCGGCTTTGCTGGCATCAAGGCGTTTTTCAAGGGCTTGGGCATCGGGTAGTCCCTTGGACGGACTCCTCCGGCGCCCCCGGAAAGGAAGAGCGTAAGATCATGGAAGAGCACAGACATGAGCAGGCATCCACACAGGCCAGCCCGGAGCAGGTGCAGTACGCATCCGTGCTGGAGAAAGGCATGTACCTCGGGCTGGGTATTCTTCTGGTGACCTTTGCCCTCTATGCCTTCGGCATCATGAAACCCTACATTCCTCGAGACGAGATCTCGAGCTACTGGAGCCTGAGCGTCCATGACTACCTGGAGGCGGCCGAAGTGCACGCCGGCTGGGCCTGGGTGAACCGGATCGGATACGGAGACTTCGTCAACTTCGTGGGCGTGGTCATCCTGGCCGGGGTGACCATTGCCTGCTACCTGAGCATCGTCCCGGTCCTGCTTCGGCAGCGGGACCGTCTGTACGCCGTGCTGGCCCTGGTGGAGGTCGTCATCCTGGGGCTGGCCGCGAGCGGCCTTCTGGCCGTCGGGCACTAGCCGGGGGCATATGAACCTGCTGAACCGTCTCAAGCCCCGTCTCAAGCCCCGTTTCTGGGTCCGAGATCAGGACGGCTTCGGGCCGTTCGGGTACCTGTTCAACTTCCCGCGCATGTGGAAGCTCGCAGTGTTCCTTACGTCGGCCGTGGTGCTCGTTCCGTTGGTTACCATGGCCTTGATCGACTACCGGGTCACCCGCGAAGCCATGGAGAAGGAGAACTTCCTCCGGACGTCCCGGCTCACCTCGAACACCCGCCGCACCGTGTCCTACTTCTTCGGAGAGCGACGCGACGTTCTGGAGTTCATCGCACTGAACAACACCTTCGAGGAGCTGAACGAGCCCCGGCGGCTGAGGCTGATCCTGGAGAATCTGAAGGCCAGCTACGGCGGCTTTGTGGACATCGGTGTGATCGACCCGCAAGGTACGCAGCGGACCTACGTCGGACCCTATCCGTTGAAAGGAAAGGACTACAGCGGGCAATCCTGGTACCAGGCCGTGCTGGAGCGCGGCATGTACGTAAGCGACGTGTTTCTCGGTTTTCGCAACGTCCCGCACATGGTGATCGCGGTCAAACGAGAGCTCCCCAACGGGGTTTCGTTTGTGCTGAGGACCACCCTGGACACGAAACGGTTTCAGGAGATCCTCTCACAGGTGGAGGTGCGCGGTGAGGGGGAGGTCTGCATCATCAATCGGCGCGGGGTCGTCCAGAAGCCCGGGTCCTGCCAGTGCAGGCTGCTCGAGAGCATTCAGTACACCGTACCTGAGTACTCTTCCCACACCCAGGTGAACGAGCGGACCTTGTCCGGGGGAGAGCGGGTGCTCGTGGGATACGCCTACATCGAGGAGACCCCGTTCATCCTCACGGTGGTCAAGCGCAAGCAGGATCTCATGGAACCGTGGTACCAGAGCCGGATTCAGCTCATCGGGTTTCTGGTGGTGAGTGGGGTGGCCATTCTCCTGGTGATCCTCGGGGGGGCCACCCTGCTCGTCAACCGCATCTACCAGGCCGACCAGCGGCGACTTGCCGCCCTGCACCAGCTCGAGCACAGCAGCAAGATGGCCACGGTGGGAAGGCTTTCCGCGGGGGTTGCGCACGAGATCAACAACCCGCTGGCCATCATCAACGAGAAGGCCGGTCTCATGCGTGACTACTTCATCCTTGCGGGGCGTTACGAGAGGGATGAGACCCTGTTGAACATGGTGGATGCCATCCTTCGCGCCGTTGAGCGAGGCGGCACGATCACCCGACGCCTCCTCAGCTTCGCCCGGCCGGAGGAGGGAGAGTACAAAGCGGTCGAGCTGGGTCAGGTGGTGCGCGAGGTCCTGGAGTTCCTGGGAAAGGAAGCAGAATACCGATCCATCTCCATCACCGTGGATGTGTCCCGGGACGCCTCGCCCATTGTCACGGATCGTGGCAAGCTTCAGGAGATTCTTCTCAATTTGATCAACAACGCATTGGAGGCCATGGAGGAAGGAGGTTCTCTCCGGATTGCCGCGCGAAGAGAGTCGCCCGGCACCGTGTGCATCCAAGTGAAGGACACAGGCTGTGGTATGACGGAGGCCCAGCTCAAGAACGTCTTCGATCCGTTTTTCACCACCAAAGGCTCGAGCGGCGGGGTGGGCCTGGGGCTTTCGATCACCTACGGCCTGGTGCAGAAGCTCCAGGGCCGCGTGGAGGTGGAAAGCACCTCCGGACAGGGAACTACGTTCCACGTTCATCTGCCCGTGGACCCGGGCAAAGAGGGGGGAGATTATGCGGGTACTGCTGGTTGACGACGAGAAAGAGCTCGTGACAACCCTGGCCGAACGGCTCACACTTCGAGGAATTCATGCGGACTGGGCCGTGTCCGGTGAAGAGGCCCTCGAGAAGGCTGCGGAGAACCGTTACGATCTGGCGCTTCTCGACGTCCGCATCCCCAGGCTGAGCGGCCTCGAGCTCAAGAAGAAACTGGCGGAGAGGCAGCCCGGGATGCGGTTCATCTTCATGACGGGGCACGGGTCGGAAGCCGACTACCGTGCGGGTACGGCGGAGGCCGGCGAGGAGTACTACCTGGTCAAGCCGGTGAGCATCGACGCGCTGATTGAAAAAATGAACGAGGCCGTCCAGGAGGAAAGTGCATGACCGAAGACTGGAAAACACTGGGAGAGGGAGGTCTTGGGTGCTTCGGCGCCATCTCGGCCTCCGTGTCCCACGAGCTTCGAAACGCCGTGGCCATCGTGTACGAGAACGCCGGGCTCCTGCAGGACTTCTGCGCCCTCGCCAACGAGGAAAAGCCGCTCGATCCCAAGCGTATCCAGGCGCTGAGCGATCGCATTCTGGGGCAGATTCGCAGAGCCGACCGCATCCTGCAGGACCTGAACTGGTTTTCACACACCGTGGACGATCCGGTCCGGTCGGTTCCGCTGGAGGAGATGGTACAGGTGGCCGTGGCCCTGTTCTCGCGGCCGGCGTCGGCCCGCGGCGTTTCGCTGGAGTCCGCTACCCCGGCGCAGCCCCTGTCCGTGACAACGAACCCGTTTCTCCTCTTCTGCCTGCTCTGGTTCTGCCTGCTGCGGGCGCTCGAGCATGCCGAAGAGACCAGGAAGATCCGCTTCGAGCCCGTTGCCGGACGTGAGCATGCTTTGATTCGGCTTCGGGGTGTCGGTCCTCCAGGCGGAGTGGGGCAAGCGGGCTTCCCGCAAGCGCGCGAGCGTGCTATCATGGAGGCCATCGAGGCGCGGATCACGGTGGAACCGGAAAACCAAGTGTGGGTCATTGCCCTGCCGTGGTCCCTTTCGGGGCCCTCTTCGAGGGAGTAGAACGGCTTCTGCCGGCTTTCCTTGGACGGCCTCGTGCGTTGGAGCCCGCCGCCCGGGGGGAAAGCGAGGCCGGACCGGGAATGTTCTCTAACGGATGACGAGGAGGAATGGACATGAAGACCAGAGTGCTGATCGTGGACGACGAGGAGCAGTTCGTCACGTCTCTCGCGGAACGCCTGGCCCTTCGAGACTACGACGTGCAGACGTCTCTCAGCGGGAAGGACGCCCTGGAGACCCTCAAGGGCTACAACTTCGATGTGATCATCCTCGACGTGCTCATGCCGGACATGGATGGGATCGAAACCCTCCGGGAGATCAAGCGCCTCAAGCCCCTGACCGAGGTGATCATGCTCACGGGCAACGCCACGGTGGAAACGGCCATCGAGGGCATGAAGCTCGGGGCCCTGGACTACCTGATGAAGCCCTGCGATGCCTCAGAGCTCACCGAGAAGATCGATGCAGCCTACCGGCGCAAGGCGGATCACGAGGAACGCATCCGCGAGGCCAAGGTTCGGGAGATTATCGGTTCCCCACGCTCCGTCCTGCAGGACAAGGATTGACTCCTCTACCCGCACCTGGTTCCCGCCGCGCGCAGACGGCCTCAGAGGCGTCGTGCCCCCCGCGGTCCGGAGCCTCGAGGGGGTTTCGGATCACCTGAAGGCTCTGAGCTCATCTTCGACACCCGGCGTAGAGGAGGGACGCGTGAATCGATTTCTTCTGTTGGACGTGGGGGCCGGTACCCTGGATCTGCTCTGGTACGATGCCCGCTCCGGGCTGCATCTGAAGGCGGTCGGCCGCTCTCCGGCCCTCATGGCGGCCGACCGGGCCCGGGAGCTGGAGGGCGATCTTCTGGTCACGGGATGGGAGATGGGCGGCGGCTCGGTCTCCGGTGTCCTGAAGGAGCGGGCCCGGAACGGGCGGGTGGTCATGTCCGCGTCCGCGGCCGCGACCGTCCACCACGACCCGGAACGGGTGCGCTCCTCTGGAATCCGCATCGTGGACGATGAGGAAGCCGAGACCCTCGCCCGAAGCGGCCGGTATGCCCGCCTGGTAACCCGGGACGTCGATGCGGATAGGATCCGCGCGCTGGTGGAGGGATTGGGCGTTCCCTTCGCGTTCGACGTGGTGGCGGTGTGCGCCCAGGATCACGGGGTGCCTCCGGCCGGGACGTCCCACCTGGATTTTCGGCACAACCGCTTTCGAGCGGCCCTGGACCGGGACCCCCAGCCCCAGGGCCTGATCTATCGACACGACCAGGTCCCGCCGGAGTACAACCGTCTTCGGTCCATCGCGGAGCAGGCGCGCCTGCTGCCCGCCGAGGAGGTCTTTGTGATGGACTCGGGCATGGCGGCCGTGGTGGGGGCGTCCCTGGATCCCGAGGCCCTGGTCTGCCGGAGGCTGCTCGTGCTGGACGTGGCCACCTCGCACACCGTGGGGGCCGCCCTCGACGGAGGGGAGATGTGCGGGTTCTTCGAGGTGCACACCACCGATGCGACCCCCGGCAGGCTGGAAGCCCTGCTGGAAGGCCTTGCCGAGGGCGCGTTGAGCCATGAAAGGGTGCTGTCGGAAGGCGGCCACGGGGCCTATGTTCGAAGGTCCCTGGGCCTGCGCGCCGTCGAACGGATCGTGGCCACCGGTCCGAAGCGCGGCCTGCTTCGCGGGATGCGGTTCGACATCCGCTTCGGCGCCCCGTGGGGGGACAACATGATGACGGGAAATGTCGGCCTGTTGTCTGCGATTCACCGCAAGGCCGGCCTCGGCCCCCTTCCTGCGCCGTGACCGGCCGCAGAGACGCGGTCGTCAAAAAGGCGTTGAAAAATCGCCGGGGACAGGGTAGAAGCGAGAGGAATCTTCACCCCGGCCGCCTGGTCTTCAGAAGGAGCGACGGACATGGATCCGCATGTCGAGTATTTCGAGTGTGACAACTGCCGGTCCAGGGATTTCAAGCGTCTCTACCGCTTTTCTCTTCGATTTCACGGGGTCAACTTCTCGGACGACCTCATCTACGATCGACAGACCTCCGAGGTGTATCAGTGCACGGAGTGCAGGAAGCACTTCACCAGGGAAGAGATCGAGCAGGGCCTGACTGAGATCAGAAAGGCCCGGCGAAAAAAATCCCCGCCCCCCCCGGAGGGATGAGCAGGGATTCGAGGCCGGGTTCGAAGCGGCCTACTCCGCATCCTTCTGATAAAACTGAAACTTGTAGGACCCCAGCTCGATGGTGTCGAAATCCTTCAGCGCCACGCTGTCCTTGACCACCTCCCCGTTGACCTTGAGCTTGGCCATGCCCCCTGCAAAGGAGATGGTGTAGCCCGCTGGACGCCGGCTGATGGTGGCCGCAGTGGCTCCCATGAGCATGCCGCTGAGCTTGATCTCCGAGGTATCCGCCTTTCCGATCTTCGTCAGCTTCTTGGTGAGCTCGATGTCCCCCAGGTCCGAGCCGTCGATGAAGCTGATCACGCCGATCTTCTCGACCTTGGCTTCGGCCGGTGCTGTCTTCTGCTTGGACAAGAGCTCCCGCTGCTTGGCTGTATCCAGCATCATCGTCTTGTCCATATCCATCTTGTCGCCTTCTTCCTGGACCTCTGGCTGGCCCTTGGCGGAGGTGACAAACAGGAGCACGTGTTTCCCTATGATGATCTTGTCTCCGTGCTGGAGTTTTTTGGTGACGACCTTTTCGTTGTTGACGAAGGTGCCGTTCGTGCTTTGAAGATCCGTGAGAAGGAAGTCGGATCCCGCCTTGTCGATCCGTGCGTGATACCCGGAAACCGCCAAGTTGTCGATCACCACTGTGTTGTCATCATTGCGGCCGATGGTGATGCTTTCTTTCAAGGCCGGAAACTCTTTGATGACCTGTTTGTTGAACGTCAGTATCAGTCTGGCCATGGCTTCCCCCGAGTTCTGTATGGTGCGCACATTCTAGATCAATCCATCCTGCAATATCAATATGAAATCGTTCAAGGTTTGATTTTTTTCATCATCTTCTGGATGCCTATGACGACATCGGCCAACACACGCGACAGCTTTTTCAGCGGAGGATCCTTGCTCTTGGGGGCGCCCTTCACGAACACCGACACGACCGTGGTGTTGTCATGCCCCCCTCGCTGGAGCGCGGTCTTCACAAAGGTCTTGCAGAGTGCTTCCGGGTCGTCGTGGGCCTGGGTCGTCTCGAGGATCTCCTCGTCGGACACCAGGTCCGTGAGCCCGTCCGAGCAGAGAACGAAGCGGTCCTCCTCGGACGGCTCGATCTCGTAGACCTCCACGTCCAGGGCCTCCGAGGAGCCCAGGTTGCGGGTCAGGACGTGCTTCAGGGGGCTGGTCTCGGCCTCCTCCGGTGTCATCATGCCCAGGTCCACCTGCTCGGACACGATGGTGTGATCCTTGGAGAGGCGCTCCAGCTCACGGCCTCGAACCAGGTAGATGCGGCTGTCCCCGGCGTTGGCGGCCACGATGAGCGAAGGGGTGACGTGGATTGCGGCCACCGTGGTCCCCATGCCGTGATACTGGTCGTACTCCCGGGCCATCTCATAGACCACGCGATTGGCCAGGCGAATGCTGCTGGAGAGGTAGTTCCCCAGGAGGCTCAGCGAACCGTCGGCCGTTCCGTAGAGGTCGTCCAGGGACGCCTCGTTCTGCAACCAGCGCCGAAAGCTGTTGTTGATCATTTCCACGGCGATGGAGCTGGCCACCTCGCCGGCAAGGTGCCCGCCCATGCCGTCCGCGACGATGAACAACCTGCTCGCTTCGTCTGTGGAGAAGGCGTCCTCGTTGCCTTCGCGCTTGAGTCCCACATCGGTGAGTCCTGCCGCCTGGATGTCCAATGCGTCTCCCCTGTTCAAGGCCTGACGGTCTGGATTGGAAACCGATCGGTGCCCAAAGTCCGGTTCATGGATGGGCACTCCCTATGCCTTGGGTTGAGGTTTTCGTTGCGCCGGTTGCTTGCGCAAACGTTCGATTTTCGACAACAGAAGCTTGAGCAGCTTGGCCATTTCAGCGGCCGACTGGAATCGATCGGCCGGATTCTTGGTCAGGGCCCGGTCGATGAGCTGCTCGCAAGCCTTGGGAATCCTGGGGTTGATTTCCCGCGGGGAGGGGTGCCGAACCTGGGTGATCTGATAGAGCAGGTTGCTCAGGTTTTCACCGCGAAAGGGGAGCTCGCCGGTGAGGAGCTGATAGAACAGAACGCCGAGGGAGAAGATGTCTGAACGGTGGTCGATCTTCTGGCCCATGATCTGTTCCGGGGACATGTAGTTGGGCGTTCCCAGGATCACGCCCGTTCGGGTCCTCGACGACGAGATGGCCTTGGCGATGCCGAAGTCGGTGACCTTGACGCCGCCGCTGTCGAGCAGCATGATGTTCGCAGGCTTGATGTCGCGGTGGATCACGCTGGCCTGATGGGCGAACGCCAGGGCGTCTGCCACGCGCGACACCACGTCGAGCACCTTCGGAAGGGACAGGAGGCCCTTCTTGGAGATGAAGTTGTCCAGGTCCTTGCCTTCCAGAAACTCCATGGCCATGTAGGTCAGGTCTCCGTCGTCTCCCACGTCGTAGATGGTGACGATGGACGGGTGGGAGAGCTGGCCGGCGATCTCCGCTTCCGTGAAGAAGCGTTCCTTGATCTCCTGGATCACGTCCGCTTCGAACTCGTCGGAGAAGCGGATGGTCTTGATGGCGAGGAGGCGGTTGATTTTGGGGTCCCGGGCCTTGTACACCAGTCCCATGGAGCCCTTGCCCAACTCACCCAGGATCTCGAACCTCCCCACCCTGGATCGGCCCTCCTCGCCCGCCTCGGCCAGGACACGGCTCCCCTTGGCCGCCGCATGGCTTCCCAGGGTGGATGCGCTGTCCGCCTCTCTGAGCCGGGGGATCCGGTCGGCCAGGTCCCGGTACCCTCCTGTCCTGTTGATGTGCTCGTAGACGTCCAGGGCCTTGTTGATCATGCGCTTCTGCTCGAACTCCAGCCCCAGGTTGTACATCAGATCACGGGACTCGTCGTCCAGGGGAAGCTTCTTGAACTTGTCGAAGGCCAGGTCCAGGAGACCCTGGCTCTGAAAGCTGAGCCCGAGGAGCCGATTCGTCTCGATGGCCTCCTTGCTGGCGGACGGGGCGAGGAGCACGCGCTGGAGCAGGGCGGCGGCGGACACCGTCAGAATGCACAGCACCGCGGTTCCGGTCTGGAGCCAGGCGCCGGCCAGGGCGTACACCGCAAATTCGGTTCCAAGGGCGACGGCGCAGAGCCCGGCCGCAAGGGCGATCCCGGTTCCAACCCCGGGCCGGGTGCACAGCAGGAGGGCCGCGAGCCCGAGCGCCAGGACCATGAGGGGCTCCAGGACGAGAAAGGCGCCGGGCCGCGTCACACACCGACCCTGGATCAGGGCCTCCAGGGTCCTCGCCGCAAGTCGTCCCTCGGGCATGGAGGCGTCCACCGGCGTCCGGAACGTCCTGCCGACGTCGCGGCCCAGGGCTACCAGTGCGATCCGGTTCTTGGCCCGGTTCAGCTTCTTGCCCTCCAGCACGTCCGCCGGAGAGAGCACCTCGAAGGGCGGGGGACCGCTCACGAACCGCAGGAGCATGCCTCCGTCCACCACCTGAAGGACGCCGCTCGCGAGCCGGATCTCCCCGTTCCGGGGTGAGACGGTTCCCGGAGCGCGGCCCAGGTGGGCCAGGGCCAAGCGGAGCGGCATGGACGGGATCAGGGCCCCACGGTACCGGACCCACAGGCCGTGGCTTCGGCCGTCCCGGACGTTTTTCGGTGTGAGGCTGGCATGGCCGAACCCCGCGGCGGCCCGGGCGAGCGCGTCAAAGGGAAGCGACAGGTCCGAGGCCGAGACGCGCCGCTTCGAGGCCTCCGTCAGGTCCGCCGGTCCGAGGAGGCTGCCGGCCAGGAGCTGTACCGCCTTGCCGGAGGGTTTCCCGGCACCGCCGTCGAAGCGGGCATCCACCGGGAGCACGACCTTGCCGGTGCGCCGGACGCTTTCCACCAGCCTTCCGTCTTGATCGAGGGCCCGGGCCGTCTCCAGGAGGTTGTCGCGGACCCACTGCGCGAGCTCTTGGTGGTGGGAGGAGAGCGGGTGGGCGTTCAGCTCCTCGATCAGGTCGCGAACCGCTTCGTGACCGTTCCCCCGTGCTTCGTCCAGAAGGGGAAGCAGGAGGCCGATGTGCCGGGCGCCGGCCCGATCCAGCCGGTCGACGAGCCCGGCGATCCTTTGCCGCGGCCAGGGCCAGGCCCCGAGGCGGTTCAGGCTCTCCCGGTCGATCTCCACCAGCACGACCCTGCCGGACGCCGGGGCGTCGAACGAGGAGACCCGCTGAACCAGGTCGAGGAGTCCCTGTTCGAGGCCGGCGAGCGGAAACGGGCGAACCAGGGAAAGGACCGTGAAGAGAAGGGCGATCACGGCCCCCACGATGGGACCCGGGCTGAAGAACCTATTCGCCATCTTGCCTGATGGAAATCGTTTGTGGCATGGGGTCGGAAGGCATACAAACCGCCAAAGCGTTTATCAGAGAAGGGACGCTCTGTCAAAGAAAAAGCCGGGGTCAAAGAGAAAGCCGGGCTGCCGGGGATCGCTCAGAAGCTGATCTCGTACTGCTCGAGGTGGACGTCCCGGCGGCTGGTTACGATGAGACGCCGGCCGATTCGCTTCTCCATCCGGGCCACGGAGTCGTGCTCCTCTTCCTTGAGCGTATGCTCGACCTCGGGGTGCACCAGGAGATGAATGGCCCCGTTCCCCTCCATGTGGGCGGTTTCCCGTTCCAGGTCCCGGAAGATTTCATAACAGACGGTCCTGCGGCTCTTCAAGGATCCCCTGCCCTCGCAGTAGGGACAGCACTCCCCCAGAAGGCGGTTGAGGTTCTCCCGGGTGCGCTTGCGGGTCATCTCGATGAGACCCAGCTCGGACATGCGGAGGATGTGGGTCTTGGCCCGGTCCTTTTTCATGGCCTCTTTCAATGCGGAGAACACCCGCTCTCGGCTCGACTTTCGCTCCATGTCGATGAAGTCGATGACGATCAGGCCGCCGATGTTCCGCAGGCGGACCTGGTAGGCGATCTCCTTGACGGCCTCCATGTTCGTCTTCAGGATGGTTTCCTCCAGGTTCCGTTTGCCGACGTAGCTTCCCGTGTTCACGTCGATGGCGGTGAGGGCCTCGGTCATCTCGATGACGATGTAGCCCCCGGACTTGAGCCAGATCTTTTTCTCCAGGGCCCTGGATATCTCCATCTCGAGGCCGTAGGCGTCGTAGATGGGATCCTCGCCCTCGTAGAGCTCAACGGAGTGGCGAAGCCTCGGCGCAAAGGTCTCGATGAAGGACGCGATGTTCCGGTACTCGGTCTCGGAGTCGATGACGAGTCGATCCACCTCTCGAGTGAACAGGTCCCGAACGGCCCGAAGGGAGACGATCAGATCCTTGTAGAGCAGCGCAGGGCCCGTGGATCGTTGCATGGCTTCGCAGATGGTTTTCCAGAGCTTCATCAGGAAATCCATCTCGGACTGCAGCTTCTCCCGGCTCGCGCCTTCGCTCACGGTTCGGACGATGACGCCGAGGTGGTCGGGGATCATCTCCCGGACGAGGGACCGCAGCCTCTCCCGTTCCGCGCTGTCCTCGATGCGCCGGGAGATGCCGATGTGACTGACCGTGGGCATCAGCACCAGATGGCGGCCGGGAAGCGACACGTGGGAGGTCAGCCTGGCTCCCTTGCTTCCGAGGGGTTCCTTGGAGACCTGGACCATGATGTCCTGGCCCACGTGGAGAAGCTCCTCGATGGTGAAGGCGATGCTGGAGATGGATTCGGGAAGAGAGGGTTCCTCGGCCAGGGTCGTCCCCCCCGCCGAGGCCTTCTGGATCATGGCGTGCTCCACGTCCCGGATCTGCTTGTGAACGTCGGACACATAGAGAAAGCCCGTGCGCTCGAGTCCGATGTCCACGAAGGCGGCCTGCATTCCCGGCAGCACACGTACCACCTGGCCGCGGTAGATGTTTCCCATGAGCTCCTGGCCGGTCTCGCGCTCGATGTGAAGCTCGGCCACCACGCCGCCTTCCACAACGGCTACGCGCGTTTCATGGGACCTGGTGTTGATGATGAGTTCCGTGGACATCGTGCACCCCGGGTTCGTCGCCGCACGGTTCGACCGAAACATCCTAACCCAATGTTTGCCTCGTTTTCAATATCTTTAGCGATAACACCTGGCTGTCCGTGAGGTCGAAGATCTCCCGCAGCAGCTCCGAGGGTTTGAGGGAAGGCCCCTCGCGGTGGAGCTGCACGAGCTCCACGTGCCGGGTGGAGAGGCAGCGGAGGTCCTGGACCAGGGCGCGGGCATCCACCTCCCGTGTCCCCTTGGGCGTGGTTTTGACGACCACGCGCTCCGGGGTCTCGAGAAACCGCCGGACCGCATCCGGATCGAACCCCCCCGGGTCCAGGGTGATGCTGTAGTGGCTCTCGAGCGCCTGAATGCGGCTCCGTCGGCCCGTGACGTCCTCCACCAGAAGGATGCGCAGGCCTTCGGGGAGGGCGCGGTTGAGGCGCGTTCGAAGATCTCCTGAGGCCGGTGGGTCGTGGATCTCGATGCGGACGGTTTCCTGAAGGCTCTCCGTGCCCACCGGCAGGGGGGCCGTGAAGGAGACCTTGGGGGAGGGGTGGAACCCTCCGGTGTGAGCAAGGGACAGTCCGGCCCGCCGAAGGGCTCGATGGAAGGTGCGTGCCAGCTCCAGATGCCCCAGGTGCCTCGCAGGACCGGTCTTGGAGAAGGTCAACAGGCAGCGGCGGGCCGCGCCCGGCTCGCTTTCTTCCCGGGACGCCGCCTGGGGAAGGTGTTCTGTTTTGCGGATTACGGGGGCCACGCGCCGATGGTCGCACACCCCGCACTCCAGGCACTGCGTGCGGCAGTCCGGGGTGAAGGTCTCCTGGGAGGCCAGACGCCGTTCCCGCAGCAGATAGGTCTTGCGCACGCCGGAGTGGATGTGGTCCCAAGGCAGCACCTCCTCCCGGGTTCTCGGCCGGGTGAGGTAGAAGTCCGGGTCCACGCCCTCGGCCTCGAAGGCCTCGACCCAGGTCTCCATGCGGAACTGATCCCCCCACGCGTCGAAACGGGCTCCCGATTCCCAGGCCCGAACCAGGGAGGAAGCAAGGCGCCGGTCTCCTCGTGAGAAGATCCCTTCCAGCCAGCTGGTCTCCGGGGCGTTCCACTTGACCCGAATGCGACGGTCTTTCAGCCCGTCTCGAATCACCTGAAGACGCCTTCGGGCTTCATCCAGGCCGATCTGCGGGTCCCACATGAACGGGGTGTGGGGCTTGGGCACGAAGGCGGCGACGCTCACGTGGAGGCGGGGACGCTTGCCGCGGCCGCCCGCTTCTGCCGCCACCTCGCGGCAGAGCCGGAGGATCGCCTGCAGGTCCTCCTCGGCCTCCAGGGGAAGCCCGATCATGAAGTACAGCTTGATGAGCTTCCAGCCGGCCCGGTACACCTTGCGGGCGGCCTGAACCAGCTGCCGGTTGGTCAAGGACTTGTTGATGACCCGGCGGAGGCGGTCGCTGCCCGCCTCGGGCGCCAGGGTGAACCCGGTTTTTCGAACCCGCTTGATCTGCTCGAACCAGGCCTCGTCCAGGCTGTCGATGCGCAGTGATGGGAGACTGACGGAGATCTTGTCCCGGCTCTGACGATCCATGAGGGCCGTGAGGAGCGGACCGATGGAGGCGTAGTCGCCGGTGCTGAGAGAGAGCAGGGACACGTCCTCGTAGCCGGTCCGGCTCAGGCCCTGCTGCACGAGATCGAGAACCTCTTTCGGATCCCTTTCCCTTGCAGGGCGGTAGATCATGCCCGCCTGACAGAAACGGCAACCCCGGGTGCAGCCCCGGCAGACCTCCACGGCGAGACGGTCGTGGACGGGTTCGGAGAACGGCACCACCTGCTCCATCGGATAGGGAGAGGACTGGAGGTCGGGCAGCACGGCCTTGCGGACGACCTCGTAGCCGGACCGGAGAGGCGTGATCCGCTCCATGGTCCCATCGCCCCGGTAGGCGGGCTCGAAGAGCGACGGAACATACACGCCCTGCACGGCCGTGAGGTCCTCGAGAAGGTCCCGGCGGCTCATTCCGGTCCCTTTCGCCTTTCGGACCCGGCCGCAGATGTCGAGAGCCGCCTCCTCGCCGTCGCCGATTAGAAAGGCGTCGAAGAACACCGCCACGGGCTCCGGGTTGAAGCAGGCCGGCCCTCCGGCGATGAGCAGCGGGTGTGCGGGGTTCCGTTCCGAGGAACGGAACGGGATTCCCGCCAGATCGAGCATGGTCAGGACATTGGTGTAGCAGAGCTCGTGCTGCAGGCTGAAGCCCAGGATGTCCAGCTCGGCCAGGGGTGTCCCGGACTCCAGGGTTTCCAGGGAACGCCGGTGCTCCCGGAGGGCGGCCTCCAGGTCCACCCAGGGGCAGAAGACCCGCTCCGCCGCCATCCAGACGGGTTCATTGAGGATGTGGTACAGGATCCGGAGCCCCTGGTGGCTCATGGCCACCTCGTAGACGTCGGGAAAGGCCAGACCCATCAGGACCTCGACGCCTCGACGGGGTTTCTTTCTCGCATTGGGCTCGCTGCCCAGGTAGCGGGAAGGCCGGTGAATGGCGGAGAACCAGGGCTGATCGGTGAGCTTGCCGGGCTTCAAGAGACCTCCGTGCTCGAAGGGGAGAGGGGAAGCCGCAGGGTGATCTGTGCGCCCGCTTCGGGATGGTTTTCGCCGCGGACCTGTCCCTGGAGCCCTTCCACGATGCGTTTGACCGTGGCCAACCCCAGCCCGGACCCTTCTTCCTTGGTGGTGAAAAAGGGCGTGAAGAGGTTGCCGAGGGCGCTGTCGCTGAATCCGGTTCCCGTATCCCTCACAACCAGCTCCACGCTGGATCGCGGAGCGCCGGGCGTTTCCGGCTCCCCCTGGAGTCGGGTTTCGATGTGGATGGTTCCGCCCCGGGGCATGGCCTCCCGGGCGTTCAGGAAGATGTTCCACAGGACCTGCTTGATCTGCTCCGGGTCGGAGTCCAGGTGGAAGGGACCGCCCAGCCGGTTCACCACCCGGATGTGGTTGGACGGCTCCGAGGTGTTTAGAAACAGCTCCAGGGAGTCCTGGATGAGCGCGTTCAGCTCGAAGCGGCGGGGCTTGGTCTTCCGGGGCCGCGCGTAGAGAAGGAAGTCGTTCACC
Source organism: uncultured Desulfobacterales bacterium (assembly GCA_964475045.1). Classification (GTDB taxonomy): domain Bacteria; phylum Desulfobacterota; class DSM-4660; order Desulfatiglandales; family HGW-15; genus JAIPEI01. The sequence goes on from CAYYVD010000016.1 coordinate 27,578, forward strand.
ATGTGGTTCAGCCGATGGACCTCCCGCATCACGATGTCCATGAGGCGGGCGGCGACGTGGCCCTCCTTCAGGTCCAGGTCCTCCTTGAGCACCTGAATGGAGCCGCTGATGGAGGCCATGGGATTGCGGATCTCGTGGGCGATGCCCGCGGCCAGCTCTCCCACCATGGCCAGCCCTTCCACCCGGCGCATCTCGTTCTCGATGCGTTTGATCTCGGTCAGGTCCTGGAACACCAGAATCCGCCCGATGGTCTCGCCGTCGGGCATGCTGAGCGGGGACACGGTGAGGCGAAGAAACAGGTCCTCGCTTTCGCGGTTTTTGTAGGGAATGTCGAGAATGGCCGGTGATCCCGGGAACCCGGAGGGCGACACCCCCGGCTTCAGGTGCTCGGCGAGGAAGGGCAGCAGCTGCTCGAGATCACGTCCGTCGGCTTCCTCTGCGGAAAGGCCGAAGATGGCCTCCGCGGCCGGGTTGAACAGGATGACGCGGGCGTTGTGGTCCACCGTGATCAACCCCGAGGCGATGCTCTGGACAATGCGGTCGTTCAACACCTCCAGCTTGCTGATGTCCACCTTCTTTGCCTCGAGCTCGTCCCGGCTCGTGCGGATCTGCTCGGAGAGATAGCTGCTCAGCATGGCCACCACGTAGAATGCGGCGGTGTGCACCAGGATCCGGAACAGGATGTAGGCCCCCTGGTCGTCGGCGGGCGCCCCCATCAGGGAGCCGTAGGGGGCGATCAGCCGATAGTAGTGAAGATCCAGAAGGGCCCCGTACAGGATGCTGCTGCTCGAGGCCACGATGAGGCCTCCGCGGCGGTAGAGAAGCATGCTGGCGTTGATGATGGTCAGGATGTAGAGGAACGAGAAGAAGCTTTCGATGCCGCCTGTGGTGTAGATGAAGGCGGTGATCAGAAAGGTGTCGATCAGCAGCTGTGCGTAGGCCAGGGCCTTGAGGTTGCGCAGGTGCTTGAGGAGGAGGATGTAGACGAAGGTGAGGAGGTACACGCAGGCGATCAGCACGTAGTGGGACGTCTGAATGTCCCCGAAGTACGCGCTGGTCTTTCGAACCTGGACGAACACCGAGGCGCCCAGGAGCACCGAGACGACCAGGACCCGGAGGAACATGAGCCGTTGCAGCCGGCTCGAGAGCTCCGAAGGAGGCGTTTTCCTGCTGCGATCGGACATGAGGTCCTAGCCCGCCACGGCCCCTGCCATGGAGAAGATGGGCAGGTACATGGCCACCACCAGGCCGCCGATGGAGCCGCCGAGGAAGAGCATGAGAAGGGGTTCGAGCATGGAGGTCAGGGCCGCCACCGCCGCGTCCACCTCTTCGTCATAGAAGTCGGCGATCTTCTCGAGCATGGTGTCCAGCGCGCCCGTGGCCTCGCCCACGGAGATCATCTGTACGACCATGCCGGGAAAGACGTCGTTCTCCGAGAGGGGCTCCGCAATGGTCTGGCCTTCTGCGATGCTGCCGCGCACCTCGAAGATGATCTCCTCGAGGATCACGTTGCCGGAGGTCTTGGCCACGATCTCCAGCGAGTCCAAGATGGGGACGCCGCTGCTGATCATGGTCCCGAGGGTGCGGGTGAACCGGGCCACGGCGGTCTTCTTGAGCAGGTCTCCGAAGACCGGCAGCTTCAGGGCCAGGTCGTCGGTCAGCCGGCGGCCCTTGGCGGTGGCCCGGAACTTCTTGAAAGCGATGATCGCGGCGATGAGGCCGAGGATCACCCAGTGGATGTTGCTCTTCATGAACTGGCTCAGGTTCACCACGATCTGGGTGGGCATGGGGAGGGCCTTGCCGAAGCTCGCGAACATGTCCTCGAACACCGGGATCACGAAGATGAGGATGACCGCAATGACGATGATGGCGATGGCCACCACCACGATTGGGTAGGTCATGGCCCCTTTGATCTGGCTCTTGAGCTTCTCGGCCTTTTCGATGAAGGTGGCCAGGCGCCGCATGATGGTGTCGAGGATGCCGCCCACCTCGCCGGCCGCCACCAGGTTCACGAACAGGTCGTCGAAGACCTT